>NZ_JBFBGS010000007.1:0-213276 GCF_040684795.1 Kitasatospora sp. NPDC089797
GGTATCGGGGCGCGCGCGCGCGCCCCTCGTCCGTTGTGCCCCGGCGCGTCCTCCCGCCGGTTCAGTCGCCGGCCGGGGCGGCCGGGCCCGGCTGCCCGTGGTGTCGGCGCAGCCACCAGCCGCCGGCCGTGACGAGGCCGGCAGCGGTGGTCGCGAGCGCGAGCCAGAGGGCCACGCCCTGCTCGCCCGCGGCCGGTGCCGCCTTCGGCAGGCCGGCGGGCAGGAGGTCGAGGTGGCTGGCACAGACCAGGGGCTGCCGGGAGTCGCCCTGGTAGGCGCACGCGGTGCTGGAGGAGCGCAGCAGCTCGGGGCCGGTGTCGGCGAGCTCGGCGGTGGTGGTGAGGGTGCGGGTGGCGCCCGGCTCCAGGGTGAGGCCGTCCCAGCTGGGCCGGTCGGGGTGGCCGGCCGCGTCGCCGGAGGCGCTGACGGGGCGGGCGGCGGTGGGCAGGTCCTGGGCGACGCGCAGTCCACTGACGGGTTCGGTGCCCAGGTTGCGCAGGGTGACGGTCCAGGTGAGCCGGTCGCCGGGCCGGGCCTGCTGCCGTCCGTCGTCGATCGCGATCGCCAGGTGGGGGACGGCCGTCGGCTTGACGGGGTCGGCCGCCCAGGCCGTTCCGGGGGCGAGGGCGCAGCCCAGGAGGACGGCGGCGGCGAGGGGACGGCGGCGGCCGGGCATGCGGCAACTCCCTGGGGCGAGGGGATGATTGGGGCCCATTCGAGCATTCCGCGACGGGCCCGGCGGCCCGGTTCCGGCGCGGCGCGCCCGGGTTCCACTCACTCGGCCCACGACGACGGCGGAGCCGCTCCCGGCTGGGGAGCGGCTCCGCCGTACGGTTGTCGGTCAGTCGGTCGTTCCGATCAGCGCATGGTCCTCCTGCGTCGGGCGGTCAGCCAGAGGCCCGCGCCCACCGCGGCCAGCAGGCCCGCCAGGCCCAGCAGCGGGCCGACCGGGGCGCCGTTGCCGGTGACCGGCAGCGGTCCGGGGCCGGGCGAGGGGGAGGGGCTGGGCTTCGGGGACGGCCCGGGCGGCTCCGGGGTCACCGTCGAGGTGCAGGCCGGATCGGTGGAGTCCGGCGGGCAGTTGGAGTCCGGGGAGGTGACGGTGTTGCGCAGCTGCGCGGTGCCGTTGCTGGTCACCGAGTAGCGGACCGTGGTGCTCGCGCCCGCCGCGAGCGCGCCGGTCCAGCTGAGCACCGGCCGGTGGTAGCTGACGGTGCCGGTGCCGGCCGTCGCGTCACCGTTGTAGTCGGCGCCGGTGAGGACCTGCCCGAGGTCGTCGGTGAAGGCGGCGTCGGTGAGGTCGCCCGGGCCGTCGTTGGTGACGGTCACGGTGTAGGTGACGGTGTCCCCGGCGCCGGCCTGCTGCCGGTCGGCCTTCTTGACCAGGGTGAGGTGGCGCCCGTTCAGATGGGTGCTGCACCGCGGGTCGAGGCCGCCGGCCCGGCGGCCGCCGGCCATCGGCACCGGGCAGTTGCTGTCCGGCGCGGTGACGGTGTTGTCCAGGCTGCCGGTGGCCGGGGTGTTGACGGTCACCGTGTAGCTGATCACCACGCGGGCCCCGGCCGGGAGGCTGCCCTGCCAGCTGAGCCTGGGGGCGGTGTAGGCGAGGGTGCCGGTGGTGGCGGTGGCGTCGCCGTTGTACTGGGCGGTGCCGAGCACGCCGGTGAGGTCGTCGGTGGCGGAGGCGTCGGTGTAGTCGGTACCGCCGGTGTTGGTGACGGTGACCGTGTAGGTGACCTTCTCACCGGGGCGGACGGTGGTCCGGTCGGCCTGCTTGACGACCTCCAGTTTCTTCAGCGGGGTCTCCCGGGAGCAGGCCGGGTCGGTGGAGTCGGGCGGGCAGTTGCTGTCGGGGGCGGTGACGGCGTTCTTCAGGGACTGCCCGGCGGGGACGGGGCTCTTGACCGTCACGCTGTAGGTGATGGTCGCGGCCGTGCCCGGGGCGAGGTCCCCGCTCCAGCGGAGCGTGCTGCCGTCGAGGGCGACGGAGCCGGTGGAGGCGGCGGCGTCGCCGTTGTAGTCGGCGGCGCCGAGGACGCCGGTGAGGTCGTCGGCGGCACTGGCGCCGGGGTAGGCGACGGAGCCGTCGTTGCGGACGGTGAGGGCGTAGTGGACCGTGCCGCCGGGCTTGACCTCGGTGACGTCGGTCGTCTTGGCGACGGTCAGGTAGCGGACCGGGACGACGGTGCCGCAGGCCGGGTCGGTGGAGCCGGGCGGGCAGCTGCCGTCCGGGGAGGTGACGGCGTTGGCCAGCTTGCCGTCGCCGGTGACCGGGCTGTTGACCGTGACGCTGTAGGTGACGGTCGCGGTCGCCCGGCCGGGCAGGTCGCCGGTCCACCGGAGGACGGGCGCCGTGTAGTCGACCGTGCCGCTGGTGGCGGCGGCGTCCTGGTCGTAGGCGGCCTTGTCGAGCACCTTGGTCAGGTCGTCGCTGAAGGACACCCCGGCCGCGCTCTCGTCGGCGAGGTTGGCGACGGTCACCGTGTAGGTGACCTTCTCACCGGGGCGGGCGACGGTCGGGGCGGCGGTCTTGGTGATCCTGATGTTGCGGGCCGGCACGGTGTTGGTGCAGGCCGGGTCGGTGGAGCCGTCGGGGCAGTTGGAGTCGGGGGCGGTGACGGCGTTGACGAGTTTGCCGCTGCCGGTGAGCGGGTTGTTGACGGTGACGCTGTAGGTGATCCGGGCGGTGGCGCCGATCGCCAGGTCGCCGGTCCAGGTGAGCTTCGGGGCGGTGTAGCCGACGGTGCCCGCCGTGGCGGTGGCGTCGTTGCCGTAGGCCGCGCCGTCCAGGACCTTGGTCAGGTCGTCGGTGAAGGTCGCCCCGGGGTAGTCGGTGCCGCCGGTGTTGGTGACGGTGACGGTGTAGGTGACCTTCTCGCCGGGCTTGACCGAGGTGTGGTCGGCGGTCTTCGCCACCGTGAGGTGCTTGACCGGGACGACGGTGCCGCAGGCCGGATCGGTCGACCCCGGGCGGCAGTTGCCGTCCTCCGAGGTGACGGCGTTGACCAGCTTGCCGTCGCCGCCGGGCGGGTTGTGGACCGTCACCGAGTACCGTACGGTCGCGCTCCGGCCGGGCTGGAGCGCACCCGTCCAGCTGAGCCTGGGCGCGGTGTAGGTGACGCTCCCGGTGTCCGCGGTGGCGTCGTCGCGGTAGTCCGCGCCGGTGAGCACCCGGGTGAGGTCGTCGGTGAAGCCGGCGTTGGGGATGTCGGCCTGGCCGTCGTTGGTGACGGTCACCGTGTACGTCACCTGGCCGCCGGCGGTGGCCACGGCCGGGCTGGCGCTCTTGACGATCCTGAGCGAGCGGACCGGGACGGTGGTGCCGCAGGCCGGATCGGTCGACCCCGGGCGGCAGTTGCCGTCCGGTGAGGTGACGGCGTTGACGAGTGTGCCGCTGCCGGTGACGGGGTTGTTGACGGTGACGCTGTAGGTGATCCGGGCGGTGGCGCCGATCGCCAGGTCGCCGGTCCAGGTCAGGGTCGGGGCGGTGTAGCCGACGGTGCCCGTGGTGGCGGCCGCGTCGTTGTCGTAGGCCGCGCCGTCCAGGACCTTGGTGAGGTCGTCGCTGAAGGTGGCGCCGGTGATGTCGGTCCGGCCGTCGTTGGTGACGGTCACCGTGTAGGTCACCTTGTCGCCCGGTTTGGCGACCGCGGGGTCGGCGCTCTTGACGATCTTCAGCGAGCGGACCGGGACGGTGCTGTCGCAGGCCGGGTCCGTGGAGTCCGGCGGGCAGTTGGAGTCGGGGGCGGTGACGGCGTTGACGAGTGTGCCGCTGCCGGTGACGGGGTTGTCGACGGTGACGCTGTAGGTGATCCGGGCGCTGGCGCCGATCGCGAGGTCGCCGGTCCAGGTCAGGGTCGGGGCGGTGTAGCCGACGGTGCCCGCGGTGGCGGCCGCGTCCTTGTTGTAGACCGCGCCGTCCAGGACCTTGGTCAGGTCGTCGCTGAAGGTGGCGCCGGTGATGTCGGTCTGGCCGTCGTTGGTGACGGTCACCGTGTAGGTGACGGTGTCCCCGGGTCTGGCGACCGCCGGGCTCGCGCTCTTCACCAGCGTCAGGTGCCGCACCGGGACGGTGGTGCCGCAGGCCGGATCGGTCGACCCCGCCTGGCAGTTGCCGTCGGGCGAGGTGACGGCGTTGGTGAGCCTGCCGTCGCCGGTGAGCGGGTTGTTGACGGTGACGCTGTAGGTGACCCGGGCCGAGGCGCCCACCGCGAGGTCACCGGTCCAGGTGAGGACCGGGGCGGTGTAGCCGGCCGTGCCGCTGGTGGCGGTGGCGTCCTGGTTGTACCGGGCGTCGTCCACGACCTTGGTGAGGTCGTCGCTGAAGGTGGCGCCGGTGATGTCGGTCTGGCCGTCGTTGGTGACGGTCACCGTGTAGGTGACGGTGTCCCCGGGCTTGGTGACCGCCGGGCTCGCCGTCTTGGCCAGGTGCAGGGAGCGGATCCGGACGGTGTTGACGCAGTCCGGGTCGGTGGAGCCCGGCGGGCAGCTGCCGTCGGGCGAGGTGACCACGTTGACCAGCTTCTTGTCGCCGGTGGCCGGGTTGTTGACGGTCACGCTGTAGCGGACGGTCGCGGTGCCGCCCACCGCCAGGTCGCCGGTCCAGGTGAGCGTCGGGGCGGTGTAGTTCACGGTGCCGGTGGTGGTGGTGGCGTCGTTGCCGTACGTCGCGTCGTCCAGCACCTGGCTGAGGTCGTCGCTGAAGGTGGCGCCGGTGACCGGGTCGCCGCCCTGGTTGGTGACGGTGACGGTGTAGTCGACCCGGTCGCCGGGCTTGGCGACGGCCGGGCTGGAGGTCTTCACGACCTTGACGTTGCGCGCCGGGATGTGGGTGCCGCAGGCCGGGTCGGTGGAGCCGGTCGCGCAGTTGGAGTCGGGGGCGACGACCAGGTTGTCCAGGTGCTTGTCGCCGGTGTACGGGTTGTTGACGGTGACGCTGTAGAGCACCGTGGCCGAGGCGCCGACCGGCAGGTTCCCCGTCCAGCTCAGGGTCGGGGCGGTGTAGTTCACGGTGCCGGTGGTGGCGGTGGCGTCGTTGCCGTAGACCGCGTCGTCCAGCACCTTGGTGAGGTCGTCGCGGAAGCTCGCGCCCGGGTCGTCGACCTGGCCGTCGTTGGTGATCCGCACGGTGTAGGTGACCTTGTCGCCGGGGCGCAGTTCGGTGCGGTCGGCGGTCTTGCGCACGGTGAGGTGCTTGATCAGGACGGTGGTGGAGCAGGCCGGGTCGGTCGAGCCGGCCGGGCAGTTGGAGTCGGGTGCGGTGACGGCGTTGACGAGCCTGCCGTCGCCGCTCAGCGGGCTCTTGACGGTGACGCTGTAGGTGATCCGCGCGGTGGCGCCCGCCGGGAGGTCCCCGGTCCAGGTGAGCCGGGGCTCCAGGAAGGAGACGCTGCCGCGGTCGGCCGCGGCGTCGCCGTCGTAGGAGGCGCCGGTGAGGACCTTGGTGAGGTCGTCGGTGACGGTGGCGCCCGGGTAGGCGGCGGTGCCGGTGTTGCGGACGGTCAGGGTGTAGGTGACGGTGCCGCCGACGCCGACCTGGGCGGGGGCGGAGGTCTTGGTGACCTCCAGGCGCCTGACCGGGACGACGGTGGAGCAGGCCGGGTCGGTCGAGCCGGCCGGGCAGTTGGAGTCCGGGACGACGACGGCGTTGGCGAGTCGGCCGTCACCGGCGGTCACGTCGGTCTTGATCCTGACCACGACCGTCACGGTGACCGTGCCGCCCTTGGGCACGTCGCCGTTCCAGACCACGTTCGTGCCGTCGAGGGCCGCGGTGCCGGAGGTCGCGGTGGCGCTCACGAAGTCCGCGTCGTCCAGCACCCGGGTCAGGTCGTCCGTCATGGTCGCGCCGGGGTAGTCGACGGTGCCGGGGTTCTCGATCAGGATCGTGTAGGTCGCCGTCTCGCCCGGGCCGTAACTGCCCTTGTCGGCGCTCTTGTGCACGCGCAGGGCCTTGACCGGGACGACGGTGGAGCAGGCCGGGTCGGTGGAGCCGGCCGGGCAGTTGGAGTCGGGGGAGACCACGGCGTTGGCGAGCCGGAGGTCGCCGCGCGGCGGGCTGTCCACGGTGAAGGAGTAGGTGACGGTGACGGTGGCGCCGGCCGGGACGTCGCCGGTCCAGCTGATCAGCGGCTCGCGGTAGGCGACGGTGCCGGCGGTGGCGGCGGCGTCCCGGTTGTAGGTGGCGTCGTCGATCACGCCGCTGACGTTGTCGGTGAAGGTGGCACCGGTCTCGGTCGCGCCGCCGGTGTTCTGCACGGTGACGGTGTAGGTGACCTTCTGGCCGGGCCGGGCCTCGGCGGTGTCGGCGGTCTTGGTGACCTTCAGGCCGGTGATCACGACGGTGCTGGTGCACGCCGGGTCGGTGGAGCCGGCCCGGCAGTTGCTGCCGGGCGCGACCACGGCGTTGACCAGCCGCTTGTCGCCGTTCGGCGGGGTGTTCACCTTGACCGAGTAGGTGACGGTGGTGCTCCGGCCGACCGCCAGTGCGCCGCTCCAGGACAGCTTCGGGCTGCGGTAGCCGACCGTGCCGGTGCCGGCCCGGGCGTCGTTGTTGTAGGTCGCGTCGTCCAGCACCTGGGTCAGGTCGTCGTCGAAGCTCGCGCCGGGCAGATCGGTGGCGCCGGTGTTGGTGACGGTGATGGTGTAGGTGACGGTGTCGCCCGGCTTGGCCCGGGCGACGTCCGAGGTCTTCCGGACGCTCAGGCCGCCGACCGGGGTGTCGGTGGAGCAGGCCGGGTCGGTGGAGCCGGCCGGGCAGTTGGAGTCCTTCGAGGTGACGGCGTTGCGCAGCTGCCGGGCGGTGCCGGAGCCGGGGTCGGTGACCTGGACCGAGTAGGTGACGGTGGCGCTCCGGCCGACGGCGAGGTCCCCGGTCCAGCTGATCGTCGGGCTGGTGTAGCCGACCGTGCCGACCGAGGCGGTGGCGTCCCCGTTGTAGGTGGCGCCGGTCAGCACGCCGGTCAGGTCGTCGGTGAAGGAGGCGCCGGGGTAGTCGACCGTGCCGGTGTTCTTCACGGTGACGGTGTAGGTGAGGGTGTCGCCCGGCAGCACGGTGGTCTTGTCGGCGGTCTTGCTGACCGTCAGCTGCCTCAGCAGGTTCGGCGAGGTCTGGCAGCTGGCGAGGTCGGTGAGGACGTAGTCGCCGCCGGTGTTGGGCTTGGTGGTGCCGGTGGTGTTGCCGGAGTAGGTGCCGATGTTGCTGGAGGCGCCGGTCTTCGGATCGACCTTGAAGATCGTCCCGTCGTACTGGCCGAAGTAGATCGAGCCGTTCAGCCAGGCCATGCCGTAGTTGTAGGTGCCGGCCGCACCGGCCGGGCCCTGCACCTGGACCACCCGGCGGGCCGTCCAGGTCGGGCCGGACATGTCGATCTGGTAGACGTACAGGCCGCTGTACGAGACGGCCGTGTAGATGTTGCCGTCCGCGTCGACGAAGATGTCCGGCACGAAGGTGCCGTACTGCCAGACGGTGTCACCGGCGACGCCCTGGGGGTTCTGCGAGGTGCCGACGCCGGTGGTGAGGTCCTCGCGGAAGATCAGCTTGCTGGCGCCGGAGTAGAGGTTGCCGGCGCCGTAGAGCACGGGCTTCGTCGGGTCCATGCCGAAGCCGCCCCAGACGTAGCCGGGGTTGGACGCCGGGTTGAAGCTGGTGCGGGTCTGGCCGTTGTAGATGTCGGTGGTGACCGAGCTGGTGCCGGCCGCGACCTTGTAGAGCGGCTGCGGCGAGCCGCTGTAGGTCGAGGAGATGAACGCCGGGCTGTTGGTGCCGGACGGGTCCGGCCCCATCGCCAGGTTCGCGGCCCAGGAGCCGGACGGCCCGTTGGTGCCGGACTGCGCGGCGACGACCCGGTTGGTGGCGGTGGGGTTGCCGGAGGCGTCGTTCCGCAGCTCCATGATCGACTTGCCGGAGGCGATGTACAGGTGGCCGCAGTCCGCCTGCACCGGCAGGGTGTCCGACACCACCGGCCAGGACTGGCCGGCCCGCACCTGGGCCCGCTCCGCGTCGGTCGCGGTCGCGGTCGCGGACTGCGGGGCGGCGGACGGCGCGGCGGAGGCCGGGGCGGCGGGCGCCGACGGGGACGTCGCCGCGAAGGGGGAGGGCGTCGGCAGCGGCGAGGCCTTCGCGCCGGGCGTCGCCGCCGGTGCGGCCGACGGCGTCCCCGACGGCGGCTCCGAGGGTGCGGCGGCTGTCGCCGCGGTCGTGGCCGCCGTCGGGGCGGGGGAGGGCGAGGGTGTCGGCACCGCCCCGATCAGACAGGCGGCGGCCAGCGTCCCGGCCAGCCACCTCCATCCGTTCCGCCGTCTCTGCCGTGTCGACCGCTGCATCATCGCCCTTCCCGCCCGGGAGTCGCCCGTAGGAAATCTGAAAGATCAACAGATTGGTGCAGATCAGATGATGTAGGGCGGATCGGGTAAAACCCGGTATTCACTCCGGAGGATCACCGGTACGGCTGAGCTCGGTCTTTGACGTCCGAATCGAACAGCGCTCACTCGCTGCTCAGAGCACCGCCAGTGCCGCCTCCAGGTCGTCCAGGCCCAGCGAGCCCTGCCGCAGCGCCGTCATGTGCCAGCGCTTGAGGTCGAATCCGGCGCCCTGACGGCGGCGGGCCGCCTCGCGGCCGGCCAGCCAGGCGCGCTCGCCGAGCTTGTAGCCGATCGCCTGGCCCGGGCGGCCGAGGTAGCGGACGATCTCGCTGTTCAGGTGACCGGGAGTCAGACCGACGTACTCGCCCATGAACGCGGTGGCCAGCTCCGGGGTCCAGCGCTCGCCGGGGTGGAAGGGGGAGGCGGCCGGGACGGCGCTCTCGAGGTGCATGCCGATGTCGATGATCACGCGCACGATCCGCATCATCTGCTTGCCCAGGTAGCCCAGCTGCCGCCCGGGGTCGGTGAGGAAGCCCAGCTCCTCCATCAGCCGCTCCGCGTACAGCGCCCAGCCCTCCACGTTGGCACTGATCTTGCCGAGGGTCACCTGGTAGCGCGACAGCTGCTCGGCGGCCAACGTCCAGGAGGCGAGCTGCAGGTGGTGGCCGGGGAGGCCCTCGTGGTACCAGGTGCTGACCAGCCGCCAGCTGCGGAACGTCTTCTGCTCCTCGCCGGCGGCCACCGGCAGGAAGGCCCGGCCCGGGCGGCTGAAGTCCAGGCTCGGGCTGCTGTAGTAGGGGGAGGCGGCACTGCCGGGCGGGGCGATCCGGGTCTCGACCCGGCGCAGCGGGCCGGCGATGTCGAAGTGGCGCCCGTCGAGCGCGTCCGTCGCCTCCTCCAGCAGTGCCTGCAGCCAGTCCCGCATCGCCTCGGCGCCCTGCACGCCGTGTCCGTGCTCGTCCAGGTGGGCACGGGCCTGCTGGACGGTGCCGCCGGGCAGGATCTGCGCGGCGGCGGCCTGCAGCTGGGTCCGGACCCGGTGGAACTCCTCCCAGGCCCAGTCGTAGGCCTCGTCGAGGTCCAGCTCGGCGCCGGTGTACTGACGGGCCATCACCAGGTAGCGGTCGCGGCCGACCGCGTCCGGGGTGCCCTCGGCGGCGGGGCGGTAGGTCTCGCGCAGCCAGTCCCGCAGCCCCGCGACGGCGGCGGTCGCCTCGTTCGCGGCCGCCGCCAGCTCGGGGCGCAGCCGCTGCGGGGCCGGGGCGACGAGGTCGCCGAACCAGCCGGGGCCGCCGGCCGGCCCGCCGGTCCAGGCCGTGAGCTGGTCGGCGAGCACCTCGGCCTGGCGGGGCGCGGCGAGCAGCTTGCGGTCGATGCCCTCGGTCAGGGTGGCCCGGTAGCCGTCCAGCGCGGCGGGCAGCTTGCGCAGCCGGCCGAGCATCGGCACCCAGTCCTCGTCGGTGGCGGTGGGCATCATGGTGAAGATGCCGCGCAGCGCGTGCATCGGCGTCTGCAGGTTGCGCACGGCGCGGAAGTGCTCGCCGGCCTCGTGCACCCGCAGCTCGGCGGTCAGCCGCTCGCGCAGCAGTTGGGCGCAGGCCAGCTCGGCCGGGTCGGCCTCGCGGTCCGGTCGGGGCAGGGCGTCGAGCCGGGCCAGGGTCTCCCGGGCGAGCCGGGCGCCCTCCGCCGCGCCGTCCGGCGACAGGTCGGGCAGCCGGTCGTCCTCCGGGGCGAGGCCGAGCCAGGTGGAGACGGACGGATCGACGGCGGCGACCCGGGTGACGTGGTCGTCGGCGATCCGGCGGGGAGTGGCGGGTGTCATCGGCGGCTTCCTCTCGGTGCCTCAGCTGCTGTGCGGGCGGGCGAGGTTGTCGGGCTGCAGGATCTCGGCCAGCTGCTCCTGGGTGAGCAGGCCCCGGCCGAGTACCAGGTCGTGGACGGAGGTTCCGGTGATGAGCGCCTCCTGCGCGATGCTGGTGGCGTTCTCGTAGCCGATGTGCGGGTTGAGCGCGGTGACCAGGCCGATCGAGCGTCCGACCAGGTGGGCGAGGTGCTCGCGGTTGGCGGTGATGCCGGTGACGCAGCGCTCGGCCAGGGTCAGGCAGCCGGCCCGCAGGTGGGTGATGCTCTTCAGCAGGCTGTGCGCGATGATCGGCTCGAAGGCGTTGAGCTGGAGCTGCCCGGCCTCGGCGGCGAAGGTGACGGTGAGGTCGTTGCCGATCACCTCGAAGGCGATCTGGTTGACCACCTCGGGCACCACCGGGTTGACCTTGCCCGGCATGATGCTCGAACCCGCCTGCACAGCGGGCAGGTTGATCTCGCCGAGGCCGGTGCGCGGGCCGGAGGAGAGCAGCCGCAGGTCGTTGCAGGTCTTGGAGAGCTTGACGGCGACCCGCTTGAGCACCCCGGAGAGCTGGACGAACGCGCCGGCGTCCTGGGTCGCCTCGACCAGGTCGCCGGCCACCTCCAGGGGTATGCCGGTGATCGCGCCGAGGTGGGCGCAGGCGGTGGCCGCGTAGGCGGGGTGGGCGTTGAGTCCGGTGCCGATCGCGGTGCCGCCGAGGTTGATCTCGCGGATCAGTGCGCAGGCCTCGGCCAGCCGGCTGCGGTCCTCCTCCAGCATCACCGCGAACGCGGCGAACTCCTGGCCGAGCGTCATCGGCACGGCGTCCTGGAGTTGGGTGCGGCCCATCTTGAGCACGTCGGAGAACTCGGCGGCCTTGTCGGCGAAGGCGTCGCGCAGCACCGCCATGGCCGACAGCAGGCCCTGGGCGGCGAAGTACAGCGCGATCTTGACGGCGGTCGGGTAGACGTCGTTGGTGCTCTGCCCGGCGTTCACGTCCTCCAGCGGGTGCAGCTCGCGGTACTCGCCCTTGGCGTGCCCGAGCAGCTCCAGCGCGCGGTTGGCGACCACCTCGTTGGCGTTCATGTTGGTGGAGGTGCCCGCGCCGCCCTGGATCACGTCCACCACGAACTCCCCGTGGAACCGGCCGGCCCGGATCTCCTCGCAGGCCGCCACGATGGCCCGGGCCTTCCGGTCGGCCAGCAGGTCCAGGTCGCGATTGGCCGACGCCGCCGCCTGCTTGACGCAGGCCAGCGCGTCGACCAGCTCCGGGTACGCCGAGACCGGGGTGCCGGTGATCGGGAAGTTCTCCACCGCCCGCAGGGTGTGGATGCCGTAGTACGCGTCGGACGGGACCTCGCGCTCGCCGAGCAGGTCGTGCTCGACGCGGGTGGAGGGCTGGAGGGCAGGCTGCATGGCGGTGTCCGTTTCGAGGGTGCAGATGCGGCGCGATCGGCGCCGGCCGCAAGATTACGGCGAAATGCCCGCAATGGGATTGCAGATCACAGCCTGGATCCCGCTCGAGCGTGGTACATAATGCCGCTGTGGACCCCATCGACAGAAGCATCTTGCGCGAGCTCCAGAACGACGGCCGGCTGACCAACCAGGAGCTCGCCCAGCGCGTCGGTCTGACCGCTTCGCCCTGCCTGCGCCGGGTGCGCCAGCTGGAACTGGACGGCGTGATCGAGGGCTACCGGGCGATCGTCAATCCACAGGCCATCGGCCGCAGCTTCGAGGTCCTGGTCTCGATCGAGCGCGACACCCGCTCGGTCGCCGAGTTCGAGGAGGCCCTCCTCGCCATCCCCGACGTGGTCGAGGCCTACCGCCTGATGGGCAGCCCCGGCTGCCTGGTCCGCGTCGCGGTCGCGGACCTGGCCGCCTACGAGAAGTTGTGGACCGAACGCCTCACCCGGCTGCCGGGGGCCACCGCCGTGAACTCCCAGATCATCATGAAGCCGATCAAACAACGGGACGGCCTCCCGGTGGACCGCTGAACCCGCCCGTCGGTGGACGCCGGGCGGTCAGCGGTCCTCGAGGTGCTCCGCGAGGTAGCCGAACAGCGGGGTCCACTGCCTGATCCGAACCTCGTCGAGCGCCTCCGCCCGGTGGTACGGATCGGCCTCCAGCAGCTGCCGCACCTCGGTCTCGCTGTCGGCCCGGAGGACGAGCAGCCCGCCGGTGTCGTCGCCCAGCGGCCCGGAGAGGACCAGTCGGCCGGTGTTCTGCAGGTCCGTCAGGTAGTCGCGGTGCGCGGGCCGTACGGGCAGGTGGCGCTTGTCGGGGGTGAAGACGTATTCGACCAAGTAGTGAGCCATGGTGTGCGTCGTGCTCCTCGTTCGCGGGGCGGAGTGGAACGTCCCCCCACACTGCCAGACCTCTTCCCGCCGTGGGGCCGGGGTCGGCCCGGTGTCACTCCCGTGGGCCGGGCGACCCGGCCCGGTGCTCCGGTTCGCCGCCGCGGGCACGGGCGCGGAAGGCCGCCGGGGTCTCGCCGGTGTGCAGCCGGAAGAACCGGGTGAACACCGGCGCGGACCGGAAGCCGAGGCGGTCGCCGACCGCGTGCGCCGTCAGGTCGGTGTGCAGCAGCAGCCGCTTGGCCTCGGTGACGAGCCGGTCGTCGATGAAGGCCTTGGCGCTGCGCCCGGCGGCCGCGTTGGCCGCCCGGGTGAGGGTGCGCACGCTGTAGCCGAGCCGGGCCGCGTACGGCTCGACCCGGTGGACGCGGGTGAAGTCCCGCTCCACGGCGTTCCGGAAGCGGCGGAAGGCCTCGTCGCCCGCCGTGCGGCGCCGGTGGCCGCCCGGTAGGTGGGCGAGGCGCAGCACCAGGACCGCGAGCAGGTGGCGCACCACCTCGACGTGGACCTCCAGCGGGAGGCCGCCCAGTCGGCCGTACTCGTCCGTCAGCAGGGCGAGGGTCCGGGTCACCGGTGGCTCGGCCTCCGGACCGGGCGCGAGCGGCAGCCGCCAGGCGGGCCGGTCGAGCCGCGCGGCGGCGACGGTGTCCCGGTCCAGGAAGCTCGGTTGGAACAGCACCGCCGTGGCGCGCGCGCCGGTGCCCGGGGTGCGGTCGGGGTCGCGGAGCCGGAGGACCTGGCCGGGCCGGACCCAGAGCCAGTGGCCGGGCTCGACCGCACACTCCGTCAGGTCCACCGCGCAGGGCAGTCGGCCGGCCGTCGTGGTGACCAGCAGGTGGAAGGCGGGGCGGACCGGCGCGTCGGGCGCGGCGCCGGCCGCGCGCAGGCGGGCGAGCCACCCCGGCAGGTCGGTGACCTCCACGCCCGGCGGGCCGCCCGGGGTGGTCGGGAACGGGAGATCGACCACGTCCACAGCTTGTCCGTTTCTGCACAGGGGGCGTCCGAGTCTAGCCGTGGCACGGCCGTTGGCGTCCGTAGCGTGAGGGGTGCGGGCGCCGCCCGATCCCCTTCCCCCGCACCGGTCGTAAGGACGCGATGCCATGACCAGCTCCGACCGCCCCGCCCCCGCCCCCGCGCCCGCCCTCGACGTCCGCCCTGCGCTCGACTTCCGGTCCTTCCTCGGTGAACTCCTCGCCGTGGGCGACGCGGTGGCGATCGGGCGGACCGTCGACCCGCACCTCGAAGTCGGCGCGGTCACCCGCAGGGCGTACGAGACCCACGCCCCCGCACCGCTGTTCGGCTCGCTGACCGGCGCGGCCCCCGGCTTCCGGATCCTCGGCGCCCCCGCCGGGCTCAGCGGCCTGCCGCAGCAGCGGTACGGCCGGATCGCCGCCCACTTCGGACTGCCGCGCACCGCGACCCCGCGGGAGATCCTGGAGCACCTGATCCGGGCGATGCACGCGGAGCCGGTCGCCCCGGTCGTGGTGCCGACCGGCCCGTGCCGGCAGAACACCGTGACCGGCGGGGCCGTCGACCTGGAGCGCTTCCCCGTCCCGCTGCTGCACCAGGAGGACGGCGGACGCTACCTGGGCACGTACGGCTTCCACATCGTCCGCAGCCCGGACGGGAGCTGGACCAGCTGGTCGGTGGCCCGGACCATGCTGCGGGACCGCACCACCCTGGTCGGGCCGGCCATGCCGCAGCAGCACATCGGCATGATCCACCGGATGTGGCGCGACCGCGGCGAGGACACCCCCTGGGCCATGGTCCTGGGCGCCCCGCCCGCCGCGCTCGCCGCGGCCGCGATGCCCCTGCCGGACGGGGTGAGCGAGGACGGCTACGTCGGCGCCCTCACCGGCCGGCCGGTCGAGGTGGTCCGCGCGCTCACCAACGGCCTGCACGTGCCCGCGCACGCCGAGATCGTGCTGGAGGGCCACCTCAGCCGCGACCGGACGGCGCCCGAGGGCCCGATGGGGGAGTACCACGGCTACGCGTTCCCGGAGGGCCGGGAGCAGCCGGTGTTCCACGTCGAGGCGGTCAGCTGGCGCGACGACCCCGTGCTGCCGGTCTGTGTGGCCGGCCTGCCGCCGGAGGAGAACCACACGATCTGGGGCACGATGATCTCCGCCTCGGCGCTCGACCTGCTGCGCACCGCCGGCCTGCCGGTCGACCTCGCCTGGTGCTCCTACGAGGCGGCGACCTGCTGGATCGTCCTCGCGGTCGACCGGGCCCGCCGGAGCGCGCCCGGTTGGACGGACCGGCGGCTGGTGGAGGCCGTCGCGGAGGTGCTGTTCCCCTCGCACGTCGGCTGGCTGGTGCCCAAGGTGATCCTGGTCGACGATGACATCGACGTCACCGACATCCGCCAGGTCGTCTGGGCGCTCGCCACCCGCTGCCACCCCGGCACCGGGGAGCACGTCTTCCCGGACGCGCCCGGCATCCCGATGGTGCCCTACCTCACACCGGAGGAGGTGCGCAGCGGCGCCGGCGGCAAGTCGATCACCAACTGCCTGCTGCCGGAGGGCTTCCGGGGTACGACGGCGTCCTTCCGCGGCTCCTACCCGGCGGAGCTCCGGCGGCGGGTGCTCGCCGACTGGTCCCGCTACGGCTACTGAGCGGCGCTCGTCCCGGGCGCCCGGACGGCAATGGGATGATGGACCGGACGGTTCCGCAGGTGAGGGGTGGCGCATGAGCAGCAGGTTGCGGGTGCTGAGACAGCAGAACCGGCTGAGCCTGGACGCGTTGGCCGAGCAGGTCGGCGTGACCAAGAGCTACCTCTCCAAGGTGGAGCGCGGCCTCAGCGAGCCGTCGATCTCGACCGCGCTCAAGCTGGCCCACGCCCTGCAGGTCGACGTCGGGCGGCTCTTCTCGGACGAGGTGGAGCCGGAGCTGGTCACCGTGGTCCGGGCCGGTGAGCGCACCCCCATCGCGGCCGGGGCGGGGCCCGGCGCACCCCACTACGAGGGCATCGCGACCGGGCTCAGCGGCAAGCGGATGGTGCCGTTCCTGATGTACCCGCCGACCGACGCCACCGGCTCGCCGTTCAAGTCGCACCCGGGGGAGGAGTTCTTCTTCGTCCACGCGGGGACGGTGGAGCTGGAGTTCCCCGAGCGGACCGTCGAGCTGGGGCCCGGGGACAGCGTGTACTTCAACTCCGCGCTGCCGCACCGCTGCCGGAGCACCGGCCCGGAGCCGGCCCACGTCCTGGTGGTCATCCACGACGACGAGGCCGGCTCCGGGGGCCGGGTCCCCAGCCTGCCCTGACCGGGCGGGGTCAGCTCGCGGCGTCGGCCAGCAGCCGGGCCAGCTGCGCCGTCCGGTCCTCGTCCAGGGGCAGCAGCGGCTCGCGGGGCGCGCCCACGTCCAGGCCGAGCAGCCCCAGGCCCGCCTTGACCGTCTTCGGCAGGCCCCCGCTGAGCAGGAACTGCAGGACGGGCAGCTGGCGGTGGAACACCTCGCGGGCGCCGTCCAGGTCGCCGGCGCGCACCGCGCGGTGGAGTTCCAGGGTGAGGTCCGGGATCAGGCAGGGCGCGGCCGTGCACCAGCCGCTCGCACCGGCCGCGAAGGCCGCCAGCGCGAGCGGGTTGGAGCCGTTGTAGAACGGCAGTTCCCCGTCGGAGAGCTGGGTGAGGCGGTGCATCCGCTGGAGGTTGCCGCTGCTCTCCTTGACCATGGTGATGTTGTCGACCTCCCGGAACAGCCGGTGGATCAGCTCCGGCGGGAGGTCGACCCCGGCGGTCGCCGGGTTGTTGTAGATCATCAGCGGGATGCCGACCGCGGCGGCCACGGCGGTGTAGTGCCGGACCACCTCCGCCTCGTCGAGCCGCCAGTAGGACAGCGGCAGGAGCATCACCACGTCGGCGCCGGCCTGTTCGGCGAACCGGGCGCGGCGCACGGCGCCCCGGGTGGTGAGGTCGGCGATGCCGACCACGGTCGGGACGCGGCCTGCGACGGCGGCGACGGAGGCCTCGGCGACGGCGTACCACTCGGTGTCGTCGAGGTAGGCGCTCTCCCCGGTGGAGCCGAGCGGGGCGACGGCGTGGCAGCCGGCGGTGACCAACCGGTCGACGAGCACGGCCAGCCGGTCGAGGTCGAGGCCGCCGTCGGTGCGGGAGAACGGGGTCACCGGGTAGGCGATGATCCCCTCCAGAGTGGTCGTCATGTCAGCGGCCTTCCCCGGTGGTGAGGGCGTCGTGGTGGCCGGCGCGCAGGGCGCGGCGGGCGTGGTAGGCGAAGTTCGCCTGGTCGCGCTTGGGGGTGGAGATCCAGTCGTGGGCCTCCCGGGCGAGTGCGTCGGGGAGTTCCCGGATCTCCCCGGCGGAGCGCGCCAGCAGCTGGAGCCGGGCGGCCCGTTCGATCAGCAGGGCGAGCGTGCAGGCCTCCTCGACCGTGCCGGCGGCGACCAACTGGCCGTGGTGGGCCAGCAGCAGGGCGCGCTTGTCGCCGAGGGCGGCGGTGATGGTCTCGCCCTCCTCGTTGCCGACCGGGATGCCGGGCCAGTTCGCGAGGAACGCGCAGTCCTCGTACAGCGGGGTGGTGTCCATCTGCGAGACGACGAGCGGGACGCCCAGCATGGACAGCGCGGAGACGTGCAGCGGGTGGGTGTGGATCACGCAGGAGACGTCGGGCCGGGCGCGGTAGATCCAACTGTGGAACCGGTTGGCCGGGTTGGCCATGCCCTCGCCTTCCAGGACGGTGAGGTCCTCGTCGACGAGCAGCAGGTTGTCCTCGGTGATCTCGTCGAAGCCGAGGCCCAGGCGCTGGGTGTAGTAGGTGCCGGGGCGTTCGGCGCGGGCGGTGATCTGCCCGGCGAGGCCGGAGTCGTGCCCGGCGTCGAACAGGATGCGGCAGGTCAGCGCGAGCGTCTGACGGACCGTCCAGTCGTGGTCGGGTATGGCGGTCCGCATGCGGTGGTGGGCGAGGTCGACCAGTTCGGACTTGCGGGCTTCGAAGGTGTCGGTCACGGGTGGGGCTCTCCTCGATGGCTCGAAGGTGGTGCGGCACGGAAGAACACGTTGTTTACAATAGGACACAACGTGTCCTTCGTCCATGCCCGGAGGAGTGCCGGGGGCGGGGAGGGCGGTACCGGGCCACGGCGGACCGGGGTCGCCGGTCGCCGGTCGCCGGTCGCCCGTCAGGCCCGGTCGCGGGAGCCGGGACGCCGGCGCCGGGCGCGTGCGACCAGGGCCGGGACCACCACCGCGAGCGCGGCCGTGCCGGCGAGCAGCAATAGCCAGTTGCGCAGGTACGGCGAGGGCAGCAGGGTCGGATTGCCGGTGTTCCGGCCGGCCAGGGCGACGGCGGGCAGACCGACGGCGGTCACGGCCGCGGCGACGATCAGCCAGCCGCGCAGCACCGCCGGCCGCTCCGGGCCGGCGGCGGCGACCAGCGCGCCGGTCAGGCACACCACGGGCAGCCAGAGCCCGTCGTGCAGGACCAGTGCGCCGACCGCCCACCACAGCACCCCGGCGGGCGCGGTGACGAAGGGGTCGGAGAGCAGGCCGTACAGGCCGAAGCCGGTGGCCGCCAGCCCGGCCGACAGCGCGGCGGCGCGCAGCACGCGGATCACCGGAGCACCTCGATCCGGGCGACCCACTTGGTCTGCAGCACGCCGGGCCGGTTCGGCGCGATGATCCGCGCCGGGAAGCCGTGGTCCGGGCTGAGCTCCGCGCCGTCCACCCGCAGGGCCAGCAGGGTGAGCGGGTCCTCCGCGTACGGGGCGGGCATCTCCATCACCCGGTACGGGCCCGCGGCCTCGAACGAGGTGACCCGCACGGTGGAGCCGGCGGGGGCGCCCGCCCGGGCGAGCAGGTCGACCATCCGCACCCCGCCCCACCGGGCGTCCACGCTCCAGCCCTCCACGCAGGCGATCGGCAACTCCACCTCGAACTGCGGGAGTTCGCGCAGCTCGGCGAGGCTCAACCGGTACGGTCGGGGTCCGTCGACCCGCAGCTGCCAGTCCGCGGGTACGGACACCGTTCCGGCCTGGGCGGCGGTGCGGTTGACCGGCAGGCCGCCCGGACCGGCGCCGGGGCGGCGCGGGGCGAGGAGGTCCAGCGGCCGCAGCCAGGGGACGGTCTGCCCGGCGGTCGCGACGGTGACCACGCCGACGGCGGCGCCCACCGAGAGCAGGAAGCCGCGCCGGCCGGCCACTGGGGCCTGCCGCCGCCCGCGCCAGTGCCGGGCGATCAGCGGGGCCTTGACGGCCAGGTGGATCAACAGGCCGCCGATCGCCGTCCAGGCCAGCCAGAAGTGGGTCTGGCGGAAGGGGAACGGCCAGGGGTACCACTGGAGGGTGTTGAGGAGTCCGGTGGTCAGCTCCAGCAGGACGGCCGCGACCAGCACGGCGATGCCGAGGCGTTCGAGGGCGTGCAGGACGCTGCGGGCGGGCGGCCAGTCGAACAGCCGGGGGTAGACGGTCCACAACTTGGCCCCGGCGAGGGGGATCGCGGCGATCCCGCTGATCACGTGCAGCCCCTGGGTGACCCGGTAGCCGTTCACCGGGCGGGAGGGCAGCGCACCGGTCAGCCAGCGCGGCGGGTCCTGGAGCAGATGGCTGGTCAGGCCGGTCAGGAAGCAGACCAGCAGCGCGGCCCCCAGCCATCGCCCGATCACCACGGCGGTGCGCGGCTCGTGCAGGGCGGAGCTGAACGCGCCCGCGCGGAACGGGCCGCGCCGCAGGAACGCGGGCGGGGAGGGGAGTCGGCGATCGAGGCGGCGCGGTGCGCCGGGGGGCTTGGCATCCACCCGTCCATCGAAGCGCCCCGGTGACCGCGCGGGGGGCTGCGGCGTCCTTACGGATTGCGAACGGGCGGGGAGCCGCGGACCCGGCCGGTCCCGGGCGTCCCGCTCCCGGAGCCGGTGCGCCGATACTGGGTGCCAGGCCGCCGCGCCCCGCGGTGGGCCGGGAGGGAGCGCGGTGCCGACGGTGCTGTTCAGCGGTGGTGAGGTGCGGGACCTGCACGACGTGGTGGCCGCCGAGTTCGCCCCGCACACGCTGCGGGTGCGCGAGGCCCCCGACGCCGGCGGCGGTGGCCGGTTCGTGCGGCACTGGCGCGGTGAGATGTCGGTGTACGAGCTGGGGTACGGCGCGGAGGTCGACGTCGTCCCCGGCGAACTGGCCGACTTCTACAGCCTGCAGATCCCGCTCGCCGGATCCGGCGAGGTCACGGTGGACGGCCGGTCGCTGTCCACGCCGTTCAGCATCGCCGGGCCGGGGCAGCGGCTCGCGATGTCCTGGGACCGGGCGTGCGTGAACCTCGTGCTGCTGATCGCCCGCCGGGCGGTGGACCGCGCCGTGGCCGTCCGTCGGGGCGAACCCGGCCCCGAGGCCGTCCGGTTCGACCCGGCCCTCGACGGGGACCGCGCGGCCGTGGCCGACTGGCTGGACCTCGCCCGCGGCTACGCCCGAGCCGCCGGCGGCGCGCTGTTCGCCCGCTCCCCGCTCGCCCGGCAGCACCACGAACAGCTGCTGCTGCACGGCCTGTTGGACGTCCAGCAGCACAACCTGGGCGGTGCCCCCGCGCTGGTCGCCGCCCCGGCCGCCGTCCGCCGGGCCGTCACCTTCTGCGCCGAGCACGCCCACGAGCCGATCTCGGTCGCCGACCTCGCCCACGCGGCCCGGGTCAGCCTGCCCAGCCTGCGCCGGGGCTTCCGCACCCACCTGGACACCACGCCCCTCGCCCACCTGCGCCGGGTCCGGCTGGACGGCGCCCACCACGACCTGCTCGCCGCCGCCGGGGCCGGCTCGACGACGGTCACCGAGGTGGCGCTGCGCTGGGGCTTCGGCCACATGGGCCGGTTCTCCCAGGAGTACCGGAAGGCCTACGGGCGGCTGCCCTCCGAGGTGCTGGAGAGCGGCTGTCCGGAAAGCGCGGCCGGCGGCGACGGAATCGGATAGCCCCGGCCGCCGTACGGCCGCCACACTTGGCCGTGCCACGGGGGCCACGGGGGAGGCCGCCCTGCCCGCGCAACGCCGGTGGCGCGGTGCGAGCGGCCGGGCGCCGGGGCGGGGCAGTCGGTTCGAACGATGCGAACCTACTGCCTCGTCCCGACCGTTGCACCACCCGTCCCTGGTGCCCGGTGGTGTGCTCGGACAGAATGCCCCGGTGACGAACTGGACCCGGATCTGGACGACGACCCACGCCGACTTCCGCGCCGCCGACCGCACCCGGCGGTGGACCGCGCGCGCGGCGTGGGTGGCGCTGACCGCCACGGCCTGGCTGCTGGTGATGGCCACGACCGTCTTCGGGGCGCTGGTGGCCGGGGTTCCGCGGGGGACGGTGAGGTGGCTGGCCCTCTTCCTCACGGTGGCCGTCCCCGCCGTCTCGTGGGCCGCCGTCACCTCCGGGCCGGACGGGCGCGCCGGCGCACCGGCGCTGGTCCTGCTGCTCCTGGCGGCGGCCGCGGTGCTGGTCGTCTCCCTCGTGTGAGCCGGGTCCTCGTCCGAGCCGGGTCCCTCGGGTGAGCCGGGCCGATCCTCAGGGACGGTCCGGTGCCGCGCCTCCCGGCACGCCGTGGTCGCGGAGCGGCCCGACCTGCCAGCCCCGGGCGGCGCAGTGGTCGAGCAGCCGGGGCAGGGCGCCGAGGGCGGACTTCCAGGCGGCCGGGAAGGACGTGCAGTCGGAGTCGTGCAGCAGCACCGTGCCGCCGCCGTACAGGTCGGCCGTGACGGTGCGGTGGACCGAGTCGGGGGTGGCGCGGCCGGTCCAGTCCTCGCCCCAACTGGTCCAGAGCACGGGGGTCAGGCCGAGCCGGCGGGCGGACAGGTGGGCGGCGGTGCTCATCACCCCGTACGGGGGACGGAACCAGCGGGGCGCGGTGCCGGTCAGCCCGCCGACGGTGTCGCGGGCCCGGCGCAGGTCCTGGTGGGTGGCGCGGGGGCCGCGCAGCAGGAGGGGGCGGTGGGCCCAGCCGTGGACGGCGATCTCATGGCCGGCGGCGGCGATCTCCCGGACCAGGGCGGGGGACTTCTCGGCCATCGAGCCGAGCAGGAAGAAGGTGGCGCGCACCTCGTGCCGCTGGAGCAGCGCGAGGAAGTGCGGCGTGGAGAACGGGTCGGGGCCGTCGTCGAAGGTGAGGGCGACGTGGTCGGGGCGGCCCGTCCCGGCGAGCCGGGGCAGCAGGCGGTTGCGCAGCGGCCCGTAGGTGGACAGCACCGGGGCCGCGTGGGCGGCGGTGACGGCGGCAGCGGCGGCGGCGCCGATCCGCAGGAGCGGGCGGGGCTTCATGGGGCGACCTCAGGACAGGGTGGCGAGCGCGCCGAGGCGCGGCAGCGGGCGGGCGGTGAACAGGCCGCGCAGGGCGGCGGTGAGGTCCGCGGGGTGGGCGTTGCCGCACTCGACCAGGACGATCCGGCCGGGCTTGACCTGGGGGGCGGTGGAGGCGCCGCAGGTGATCCGGGCGTCGGGGACGACCAGGTGCTCGTGGCGGTAGGCGGCCAGACCGAGGTCGAGGGCGTCCAGGTGGCTGCTGGAGAGGAAGAACCCGGCGGTCGAACCGGTGGCGGCGCGCAGGGCGGCGGCTCCGGCGTCGAGCGAGCCCCGGTGGCTGACCAGGCCGGTCTTGTAGGGCGGGCCGTACCCGGCGTTGACCAGGGTGAGCCCGGCGTCCGCGAGGCGGCGGACCTCGCCGGGGTCGGTGGTGGCCTGGGTCGTGTCGATCGAGACGGCGGCCTTCGCGGCCCGCAGGACGCGCAGGGTGGCGTCGTCGAGGCGTTCGCCGCGCGGCGGGTGCACCACGAGGAAGGTCCGGTCGGTGCGGGAGGCGTCGACGGCGTCCAGTCCGCCGTAGGCGACGGCGAGTTGGGTGCCGCCGGTGGTCAGCCAGGCGGTCGCGGCGAGGGCGGCGACCGCGATGCCGAGTCGACGGCGGGGGCGGCGCGGCACGGGGGCGACGGCCGGGCGGGCGTCCCGGTCGGGGTGGCGGCGCTGCGCCGGGACGAGCGGCCGCCCCGCCCCGGCCCGTACCGTGCCGGCCCGCGGGGCTCCGGCGGCCGGGGCCGCGACCTCCGCGATGGCGGCGGCCGGCCCGGCGGCGTCGCGGTGCAGCGCCAGTCCGGCCGCCCGGTACCGGAGCCCGGCGGCGCCGTCGACCATGGCGGCGAGCACGGAGCCGAGTTCGGCCGGGTCGCGGATCCAGGGGGCGAGCCCGGCGGCGTCGAGGGCCGCGGCGTTGGTCAGCCCGTGCCCGGGTATGCAGCGGTAGCTGACGGCGGGCAGGCCGCAGGCGAAGGCCTCCAGCGAGGTCAGGCCGCCGGCGTTCTGCACCAGGACGTCGCAGGCGTGCATCAGCCCGGGCATGTCGTCGACCCAGCCGAAGACGTGCTCGACGCCGTCCGCCCGCAACTGCTCCGCCAGCGCCCGGTTCCGGCCGCACACCACGACCGGCACGGCCGCCCCGGTGGCGCGCACCTCGGCGGCCACCCGAGCGACCTCGCCGACTCCCCAGGAGCCGGCCACCAGCAGCGCCAGCGGCGCGTCCGGCGGCAGGCCGAACCCCGCCCGGGCCGCGCGGCGCCGCGCGGCGGTGACCGGGGTGCAGCGCGGGTCGACCACCGGCCCGGCCACCGCCACCCGCTCGGCGCCGTGCGCGCGGGCCTGCTCGGCGGGGACCGGATGGGCGGCCAGGTGCAGGTCGGCGCCGGGCGCCACCCAGAGCGGGTGGACGGAGAAGTCGGTCAGGTACACCGCGGCGGGTGCGGGGAGGCGCCCCCGGCGGCGCAGGTCGCCGAGGACCTGTCCGGCGAGCGGATAGGTGGCCACCACCGCCCGGGTGTCGGCCGGAAGGGAGCGCAACAGCCGCCGGTGGCTGCTGCGTTGGAGCAGCCGGATGGACCGGCCGGGGCGCCCGGCGCGCTCGGTGCCGGAGTAGATCCGCTGGTAGGCGGCGGGGGCGACGGTCAGCAGCAGTCGGTAGCTGTGCGAGACCAACTGCCCGAGGCCGGCCGGGACCAGGTCCAGGAAGTCGTGCCGGTCGACCTGGAAGCCCAGGCCGGTGAGCCGGTGGGCGAGTTGGGCGGCGGCGCCGTCGTGTCCGGCGCCCACGCTCGCGGAGACGATGACGATGCGCCCGGTGGCGGGGCCGGGCGGGCACGGCGGTGCCGCGCCCCGTGGTGCGGGATCGATGAGCTCGGTCACGGCACTGGTTCCGATCCTCGGCGGGGCCGCCGGGTGGTCCCCGGGCGGCAGGGTCAGGATGGCAGGGCGTTGCTGAAGGTCGGCTTAAGTTGAAAGATGCTTGGGAATTCCCGCAGGTTCCGGGCCGGACCGGGCCGGTTGCGGCGGGATCGGCCGGCCGCCGGCCGGGCCGCCGGTCAGTCCTCCAGGCGGGCCAGGCGGGCCCGGACGGCGTCGGCGTCGCGGTGCTGGAGGTCCTCCAGGATGGCGAGGCCGCGGAGCCACTCGGCCCGGGCCGTCCCGGGGTCGCCGAGGGCGAGATGGGTGTCGCCGAGGTGGGTGTGGATGTCCGCCTGGAGGAAGTAGTCGCCGATCGCCCGCCGCAGGCGCAGCGACTCCTGGTAGGCGGGGATCGCCTCCCGGTACTCGCCGAGGTGGTGGTGGATGAAACCGATGCTGTCCCAGATGGACGATTGGCCGGGCAGGTTGCCGGCTTCGCGGGCCAGGTCGAGCGCCAGGCGGCACTGCGGCAGCGCCGCCCGCAACTCGCCCTGCTGCGTCAGGTACCAGCCGATGCTGTTCAGCGCGAGGGCCTGCCCCGACAGGTCGCCGAGCTCACGGAACAGCTCCAGCGCCCGGCGGGACTCGGCCACGGCCTCGGCGTCGGCGTGCTCCTCGCCGTGGGCGATGGCCAGGTCGAGCCGGGTCCGGCCCTCGCGCGGCCGGTCGCCGAGCGCCTCGAACAGCGCCAGGGCCGACCGCAGTTCGCGCCGGGCGGGCTGCTGGCGGCCCTGGGAGCGGTGCACCTGGCCGAGCCAGCGGTGGGCGTGGGCCCGGCGGCCCGGGTCGCCGGTGCGTTCGGCGGCGGCCAGCGCGGTCTCGCTCGCCCACTGCCACTGCTGCCACAGCCCGGACTTGAGCAGGTACGGCACCTGCGCGGCGACCAGCTGCCAGACGTGCGGGTCCGCCCCGGCCCGGAGCGCGGCGTCGACGATCCGCTCCAGCACCGGTTGCTCCTCCCGGTACCAGGCGAGGGCCTGCCCGCGGTCGGCGAGCTCCTCGGGGGTCACCCCGGCGGCGGGCGGCGCGAGTTCGAAGGACTGCCAGGAGACGTCGTCGGCGTAGGCGAGGCAGGCCGCGCGGTGGGCGGTGTGCAGGTAGTGGTCGAGCATCCGCAGGGTGGCCGCGTCCCGCTCCTGCGGCGGTTCCAGGGCGGCCGCCTGCTCGGCGGCGTAGGCGCGGAGCAGGTCGTGGAAGGTGTACCGGTCCTGCTCCGGCGCGGTGATCAGGTGGGCGCGGTGCAGGTCCTCCAGCAGGGCACGGGTCCGGGCCGGCGGCAGTCCGGCCAGGCTCGCCGCCGCCGCGGTGCTGATCTGCGGGCCCGGGTGCAGGCCGAGCAGCCGGAACAGCCGGGCGGCCTGCGGGGCCAGGGCGCGGTAGGACCAGGAGAACACCACCCGGACGTCGGCGTGGCCGTCGCCCGCGGACAGCAGGTCCAGCCGGACCCGGGAGTCGCGCAGTTCGGCCGCCCAGACCGCGAGCGGGGTGCCGGGCCGGTCGGCCGCCCGGGCCGCGGCGATGTTCAGGGCGAGCGGCAGCCGGGCGCAGAGGTCGATCAACTCGTCGGCGGCGTCCTGCTGTTCGGCGACCCGGTCGGCGCCCAGGCGGCGGGCGAACAGCTCCCGGGCCTCGGCGGTGGTGAGCACGTCCAGGGGCAGCGGGACGGCGCCGTCCAGGGCGATCAGCGCGGGCAGCCGGTTGCGGCTGGTGACCAGGACGAGGCACGTGTCCGAGCCCGGCAGCAGCGGGCGGACCTGGTCCGCCTCGCGGACGTTGTCGAGCACGATCAGCGTCCGGGTGCCCGCCAGGCGGCTGCGCAGCAGCGCGAGTTGCCCGTCCGGGTCGGCGGGGACGCGCAGGGCCGGGACGCCCAGGGCGTCCAGGAAGCCGCGGGCCACGTCGGCGGCGGCCACCGGCGCGCGGGCCGGGTCGAAGCCGCGCAGGTCGGCGAAGAGCTGCCCGTCCGGGAAGCGGCCGGCGACCCGGTGGGCGAAGTGCACGGCCAGGGTGGTCTTGCCGACGCCCGCGGTGCCGGCGATCGCCGAGATCACGACCGCGCCGCAGCCGGGAGCGCCGTCGGGGAGCAGTTCGTCGAGCGCCCGGAGCTCCCGGCTGCGGCCGGTGAAGTGCCGGATGGACAACGGGAGTTGCTGGGGCGGAGCGGAGGTCCTGGGCGGGCCGGCCGGCCGCTCGGGGAGGCCGGCGGGGGCCGTGGCGGCGGTGTCGCCCGGTGCCGCGGCGGCCGGTGCGGGTTCGGGGTCCCGGGCGGCCGTCAGCCACCGGGCGCGGGTGTCGGGATCGACGCCGAGCGCCTCGGCGAGCCGGACCACCGAGGACATCCGGGCCCGGCGCCCACCCGCCTCCAGGGCGCTGATCGACCGGGCCGAGACCCCGGAGCGCCGGGCGAGTTCGTCCTGACTCCACCCCGCCGCCAGTCGGCGCTCGCGCAACAGCGCGGCGAACACAGCAGCCCCCACCCGTTCCCCCTGGAATTCCGTGCGAGTCCGCGCCGTCGTCCCCGCCCGTGCGACCCGGATCGCGAACGAGAGTAGTCCCAGCAGGCCCAAGTGTCAGGTCAACGTCGGGTCAACGTCGTGGTCATCGCGGGCGCGACGCCACGAGGATGAACGCCGACGGCCGGTTCGGGGCGGAACGGCTGACCGCCCGTGGGCCTGCTTCGCGTCCGACCCGGCGCCTGTCGTCGACGTCCGGCGCCAGTCGTCGACGTCCGGCGCGTGGTGCCCGACCGGGGCGCTCACCCAGGGCGTTCACGCGGGCCACCGGCCCGGGGCGACCGGTCGGGACCGGACGGACGGGACCAACCCGACCACCAGGGACGGACCGGACGGACCGGCGGCGAGGCGCGGCTACGGGGGTGCCGCGGCTCGCCCGCCCCCGCCCGGCGACGCCCCGCCCCCGCCCGCCGCCGGCCGGGCCCCGCGGGGGCGGCGAACCCGATTCCGCCGCTGGTCGAACGGTGCCATGCTGAGGTCATGACAGATCACATCGGGACCGCGCCCGTCCGCGACGGGCTGCACGGCGGGGGCCGGCGACGGGAGTTGGCGGCGGCGACGGTGGGGTCGGTGGTCGAGTCCTTCGACTGGAACCTCTACGCCGTGCTCGCGCCGTACTTCGCCGCCGACCTGTTCGGGCACGGCAAGGGCGGGGTGAACGGCGTGCTCGCCGCGTACGCCACCTTCGCGGTCGGCTTCGTCGCCCGCCCGGTCGGCTCCTACCTGATCGGCCGGCTCAGCGACACCCGGGGGCGGCGCCTCGCGCTCAGCCTCGGGATGGCCGTCATCGCGGTCGCCAGCCTGGGCCTGGCCGCCCTGCCGGGGCAGCGCTCGATCGGTGTCTGGGCCGCGGTGCTGGCCGTCGTGGTGCGGGTGGTGCAGGGGTTGGCCTTCGGCGGGGAGGCGCCGAGCGTGGCCGCGTACGTGACCGAGACGGCGCCGCCGCGGCACCGCTTCGCGTTCAGCTCGGTCTCCTACGGCGGGATCATCCTCGGCTCGCTGCTCTCCTTCGGGGTGCTCACCGCGCTGATCCGCACCCTCGGCAAGTCCGGCCTGGAGAACGGCGGCTGGCGCTGGGGCTTCCTGGTCGCCGCGCTGCTCGGCCTGGGCGCGGTGTGGGTGCGGCGGGCCGCGCCGGAGAGCGAGGAGTTCCACCGCGCCCGGGCCCGGCAGCGGCCGGGCGGGCGCCCGCCGTTCCTGCGCACGCTGCGCGAGCACCGCCGGTCGGTGTTCACCGTCTTCCTCAACACCCTGGGCGGCACGGTCGGTTACTACTTCGCGCTGACCTACCTGCCGCAGTACGCCGCCGCGTACCACGTCATCGACAAGGAGACGGCGGCCTCCTTCATGACGGTGGTGCTCGCCGTGGTGCTGGTCACCATGCTGCTCACCGGCGCGGCCGCGGACCGCTTCGGCCTGCTGCCGGTGGCCCGGATCGGCTTCTGGCTGCCCGTCCCGGCGGTCCCGGTCCTGCTGGCGGGGCTGCGCGGGGGCTGGCTGTCGTTCCAACTGGTGGCCGTCCTGCTGGGGATGCTGGTGGCGACGGTGCTGGGGACGCTCAACGTCTTCACCGGCCTGCTGTTCCCGACCGAGGTGCGGGCGGTGGGCCTGGGCGTGGTCAACGCGGCCACCATCGCCGCGTTCGGCGGCAGCTTCCCGCTGTTGGCCGAGTGGCTGGGCGACCACCACCGGCTCGGGCTGATCCCGTTCTACGTCACCGTGTGCACGGCGGGCCCGGCGGTGGGTCTGCTGACCGCGATGCGGGTGCCCTCGTTCGCGGCCGCCGTCCAGGAGGCGGAAGCCGGGATTCAGCGGACACCGGGATCCGCCTGACGGACATTCATATCGTGTGGTTGAGTGGTCCGGACCAAAGGGCCGGGCGGGGCGCCGGGCGGGGAGGGGTGACAGTGGACAGCAACGGGCCGGAGAGCTGGCTGATCGACGTGGATTTCGAGCAGCCGCCGCAGGTCGACCTGCGGACCGACCGCGCGCACTCCGCGCGGGTCTACGACTACCTGCTCGGCGGCAAGACCAACTTCCCGGCGGACCGCGAGGTCGGCGACCAGGTGCTCGCCGACCTGCCCGCCGCCCGGGCCGGTGCCGCGGCCGCCCGCGCCGTGATGCACCGGATGGTCCGGCGGCTGGCGGGGCAGCACGGCGTCCGCCAGTTCCTGGACGTCGGCACCGGCATCCCCACGGCCCCGAACCTGCACGAGATCGCCCAGGAGGTCGACCCGGCCTGCCGGGTGGTCTACGTCGACAACGACCCGATCGTGCTGGCCCATTCGCGCGCACTGCTGAGCAGCACCCCGGAGGGGCGCACCGCGTACGTCGAGGGCGATCTGCGCGACCCGGGGAAGTTCCTCGCCGACCCGGGGGTGGCGGCCACCCTGGACCTGTCCGAGCCGGTCGCGCTGACGCTGATCAACATCGTGCACTTCCTCTCCGACGAGGCCGCGCACCCGCCGGTCCGCGAGCTGCTGGAGGCCCTGCCCGCGGGCAGCTTCCTGGCGCTCTCCGCCGGCACCGCGGACAACGCGCCCGAGGCGGCCCTGCGCGGCGCGCGGCGCTACCGGGAGGCCGGGATCGAGGTCTACCCGCGGTCGCGCGCCGAGGTGGAGGGCTTCTTCGCCGGGCTGGAGCTGGACGACCCGGGCGTGGTGCTGATCAACCGGTGGCACCCGGAGCTCGGCGAACCCACGGCCCAGGACGAGGCCGAGGTCTCGGTGTACGGCGGGCTGGCCCGCAAGCCGTAGCGCCCTTCCACTTCTCCGGCGGCCGCCTCGCAGGCGGTCGCCGGCTCCGGCCGTGGTGTTCTCCGGCCGTGTTCCCCGCCGCCCGGGCCCGCACCCGCAGGTCACCCCGGGGGCCGTCGCCCCCGGGGTAGTGACCATGAGTCACCTCCTGTACACGGTGCGCTCGATGTGCTGACATATTCACGTCAAGTCATGCCATCGAAGGGCAAGCCCATGCTGCTCCGCACCGCGGTCCTCACGTCCGCCGTCACCGCCGCACTGGTCTCCTCCTCGGCCGTCGGCGGTGACGCGCTGCCGACCCCGCCGGACCGGATCGTCATCGACGTCGCGACCGTCAACGGCTCCGGCTGTCCGGCCGGAACCGCCGCCGTGGCCGTCTCGCCCGACAACACCGCCTTCACCGTCACGTACAGCAGCTACCTCGCCCAGGTGGGCGTGGGCTCGAAGCCGACCGACTTCCGGAAGAACTGTCAGCTCGACCTGCGGGTGCACGTTCCCCAGGGCTTCACCTACGCGATCGCCTCCGCCGACTACCGGGGCTTCGCCCACCTGGAGAACGGCGCCAGCGGCACCGAGCGCGCCAACTACTACTTCCAGGGCGACCCCCAGACCAGCTACGCGAGCCACCGCTTCGACGGCCCGACCGACGACAACTGGCAGGCCACCGACACCGTCGACGTCGCCGCACTGGTCTTCGCCCCCTGCGGCGAGGAGCGCAACTTCAACATCAACACCGAACTGCGGGTCGCCGCGGGCAGCTCGGACACCGGCCGCACCACCAGCTTCATGACGATGGACTCGACGGACGGCAGCATCAACACCACCTACCACCTCGCCTGGAAGCAGTGCCCCTGACCCCCTCACCGACTGGGCCCGTCCCGGCCCCGGCGGAGCCCCGGCCGCCGGCGCCGGGACGGGCCCGCCTCAGCGCCGTGCGCGGGGCCGGGCGGGATCCACGAGGCGGTCGTCGACGAGCCGGGTGCCGGCCTGCTTGACGTGCCGCAGCACCGGGGACACCTCCATGCTCTGCAGCCCGGCCAGCGAGCCGACGCGCTCCGAGGTGAACTCGAACAGTTCGTCGAGGTCCCGGCAGTGGGCGACGGCGTGGAGGTTCCAGGGCCCGGAGACGGCCGCGACGAAGGCGATCTCCGGTTCCGCCGCGAGGGCGCGGCCGGCGCTCTTCACCGCCGACGGGTGGACCCGGAGCCAGAGGTTCGCCCGGGCGTGGAAGCCGAGGGCCGCCGCGGCGATCTCGACGTCGATGTGGACGGCCCGCTGCCGGAGCAGCGCGTCGAGGCGCCGCGCGACGCGACCCGGAGTGAGCCCGGCGGCCGCGGCGAGATCGACCAGACCGGCGCGGCCGTCCGCGGCGAGCGCGGCCAGCAGCCTCCCGTCCTCGGGAGTGAGGTGCAGCGGCTCGCGGCTGACCACCGGAGCCTCGGCGAACGGGGGCCCGGAGCCGCCCAGGGCCGCCTCCTCCTGCGGGGTCAGCGTGCCCCGCAGGGCGGACCAGTAGTGGCCGCGGCCCCCGAGGAACTGGCGGAGCACGGCGAAGGCGTTGAGGTCGATCACCGCGGCCGTGCGCGGCAGCCGCTGCCCCAGCAGGTCCTCGCGCTGCTCCCGGCTCCGGGACTGGGTCGCGCAGGTGATCTCGCAGCCCGCCGCACCCAGGGCCACCCAGTTGACGTCCTCCCGCTCGGCGAGCGCGTCGGCGATCGCCTCGACGCTGCCCGGGCGGCAGCGCAGCCGCACCAGCCACCGGCTCTGCCCGAGGGCGCCCGGGTTCAGCAGCCCGGTCACCCGGATGACGCCGTCGGCGCGCAGCCGGCGGTAGCGGCGGTTGACGGCCCCCTCGGCCAGGCCGAGGGCGGTCGCGATCGCGGCGAACGAAGCCCTCGGCGCGATCTGGAGCGCGCGGATGATTCGCACGTCGTCGGGGTGCAGTGCGGCGGATTCCGTCATGAGTGGCCTTCCCACGCGGGCGATCCTACAGAGCGGCGCCCATGACTCGCCCGCGGCGCGGTGCGGACGGAAGACTCGGAACGACGCCGAACGCAGAACGGAGATGAGGCCGGATGTCATCGGATGGAACCGGACAGCACCCACCGACCGCACTGATCGTCGGGGCCTCGCGCGGCCTCGGCCACGCCATGGCCGCGGAGTTCCTCGACCGGGGCTGGCACGTGGTCGGCACGGTCCGCGACACCACCGCCCGGACGCCGCTGCACGAGCTCGCCGAGCGGGCCGACGGACGGGTGGTCATCGAGCAGCTCGACCTGAACGAGCCCGGCCGCCTGCCGGCGCTGCACGAACGCCTGGCGCACCGCCGGCTGGACGTGCTCTTCGTCAACGCGGGCACCACCGGCCACGAGGGGACGCCGGTCGGCGCGATCCCGACGGCCGACTTCATCGAGGTGATGGTCACCAACGCGCTCGGCCCGATGCGGGTGATCGAGGCCCTCGAGGACCTGGTGGCCCCGGCGGGACTCATCGGGGCGATGTCCTCCGGGCAGGGCAGCCTGACGAACAACACGACCGGCGGCCGCGAGGTCTACCGGGGGAGCAAGGCCGCGCTGAACATGTTCCTGCGGAGCTTCGCGGCCCGGCAGAGCGGGACGCGGCGCGCGTTCCTGCTGCTGGCGCCCGGCTGGATCCGCACCGCCCTGGGCGGCCCGGACGCACCGTTCACCCTCGAGGAGACCGTCCCGCTGCTGGTGGACGTGGTGCTCTCCCGGCTGGGCACGCCCGGCCTGGCGTACCTGGACCGCTTCGGCCGGACCGTCCCCTGGTAGGGCCGGAGCGGCACGGGGCCGAAGCGGCGGCGCTCTCCCCGCCCCCTCGGCCCCACGGAACTCAGCGGGTTTCAGCGGCGGAACAGCCCGGTGAACGCGTCCCACCAACTGCGGCGCTGCGCCGGTACGGTGACCGCCGGGGCCGGTTCGGGGGCCGCCGCCGCCCGCTGGGCGGCCTCCAGCGCCCGGACGGTGCGCTCGCGCTCCTCCTTCGCCCGCGCCGCCTCCGCGACCGACTCCGGGTCCGGCTCGATCTCGCGCGCGCTGAACTCCACCGGCAGGGCGGTGAGATGGCGCGAGATCCAGGCCGAGCTCCAGGTCAGCTCCTCCTCCGGGACGGCCAGGCGGACGTCCGGCAGCAGGGTGAGCAGGATGTCGATCCCGGCCTCGGCGACGTGCCGGCCGATGTCCTGGCCGGGGCACTCGTGCGGCCCGGCGCCGAAGGACAGGTGCGAGCGGTTGCCGTACAGCGGGGTGGCCAGGTCGGGCCGGACCACCGGGTCGACGTTGCCCGCGGCGAGGCCGAGCAGCAGGAGGTCCCCGGCCCGGATCTGCTGACCGCCCAGCTCGGTGTCGGCGGTCGCCCAGCGGCCGGCCACCAGGGACATCGGCGGGGAGTCCCAGAGCACCTGGTCCAGCGCCTCGCCCAGGGTCATCTGGCCGCCGGACAGGTGGGCGCGGAAGCGCGGGTCGGTGAGCACCATCTTCAGCGAGTCGGCGATCAGGTTGACGGTCGACTCGTTGGCGGCCAGCAGCACCACCCGCAGGTGCTCCATCACCTCGTCGTCGGTGAGTTCGGCCGGGTGGGCGAGCAGCCGGCTGGTCAGGTCGTCGCCGGGGGAGTCGTGCTTGATCGCGATGGTCCGGCGCAGGCTGGTCACCACGTACTCGTTGCTGGCGATCGCCGTCTCGGTGCCCTTCATCAGGTCCCGCGCGGCGTCGACGAGTTGAGGCCCGTACTCGTCCGGCATGCCGAGCAGCTTGGTCATCACCAGCATCGGCAGGTGCTCGGCGAACTGGGTGATCAGCTCGGCCCTGCCGGTCGGCCCGACCACCTGGACCAGGTCGGTGGTGAAGCGGCGGACGTGCCGGCGGATGCCCCGCCGGTCGAAGCCGTTCAGGCCGTCCAGCAGGGCGTTGCGCAGCCGGCGGTGCTCCTCGCCGTCCGCGAACACGCAGATCGGCTGCCAGGCGACCACCGGCAGCAGCGGCGAGTCGGGCGGCACCTCGTCGTTGCGGAAGGCGCTCCACAGCCGGGAGTCGCGGGAGAACAGCGAGGGGGTGCGCATCGCGGTGATGTTGGCGGCGTGGCCGAGGATCAGCCAGGCCGGCTGGTCACCGTGCAGCAGCACCGGGGCGACGTCGCCGTGTTCGGCGCGCAGCTTCTCGTACAGGCCCGCCGGGTCGGCCTCGGCCTCCGGGCCGTACAGCCGACGCAGCCCGCCGGGGCCGATCGGCTCGGTCACGCGCCCGTGGGCGGGGCAGCCGGGCGGGGGGACGGGCGCGGCGTCGTCGGGGAACGGGGTGCTCACAGGATCTCCGGTATCTCCGGTCGGGGGTTCGGGGCGGGGCCGGGCGGTCAGCCGGTCTTGGGCGCGGCCAGCTCGTACAGGTAGCGCATCAGGGTCATCAGGGTGTCCCGGCTGGACTCGCGGCTGCGCGCGTCGCAGGCGATGATCGGCACCTCGGCCGGCAGGTCGAGCGCCTGGCGCAGCTCGTCCAGCGGGTAACTCGGCGCCTCGGGGAAGCCGTTGACGGCCACCACGAAGGGGACGCCGCGGTCCTCCAGCCGTCCGATCACCTCGAAGCTGACCTCCAGCCGACGGGTGTCCACCAGCACCACGGCGCCGAGCGCACCCTCGAACAGGCCGTTCCAGAGGAACCAGAACCGCTCCTGGCCGGGGGTGCCGAAGACGTACAGCACGAGCTTGTCGCTGATGCTGATCCGGCCGAAGTCCATGGCGACCGTGGTCGAGGTCTTGCGCTCGACGCCGGTCGGGTCGTCCACGCCGACCCCGGCCTGGGTCATGGTCTCCTCGGTGGTCAGCGGGCGGATCTCGCTGACCGCACCGACCAGGGTGGTCTTGCCGACCCCGAAGCCGCCGACGATCACCACCTTGACCGCCGTGGTGACGGAGTCGGGCAGCAGGTCCGCGCTCGCCGGGCCGACGACCGTGTCAGAGCCGCTGAAGTCCATGGATCACCGCCTCCAACAGGGCACGGTCGGGGAGTTCCGCCGCCGGGACCGCGGCGCGGGCCTCGATCCGCCCGTCGTCGAGCAGGTCCGCCAGCAGGACGGTGACCACGCTCGTGGGCAGTTCGAGGTAGGCGGAGACCTCCGCCACCGAGAGCGGCGAGCGGCACAGCCGCAGGATGGCCGCGTGCTCGGGCTGCATGGCGGGGGTCGGGTCCGCGAGGGAGACGATCAGGGTGACCAGGTCGAAGACCCCCGGCCCGGAGGGGCCGCTGCGGCCGCGGGTGATCACGTACAGGCGATCGGGCTCGGGTCCGTCCCAGCCGCCCTGGTCGGCGGTCATGTCACTGCCTCACTGTGCTCGGTCATGTGCCCGCCCGGGCACCGGGGCTGCTCGTGGCCGGGTTCACGCGACCGTCTCCGGGTTGCGCGGCGGGGTGGACAGGTGCTCGCCGATCCGGTCCACCAGGTCGCGCATCTGGTGGCTGACCAGCCCGGCGTCCACCCCCTCGTCGGCGAGCACCGCCAGGTAGGCGCGGTCGCCGGCCGACATCAGGTAGAAGTAGCCGCCGTCCACCTCGATCACGACCAGCTTCATCGCGCCGTTGCCGTGCGGGAACTCGTGCCCGACGGCGGCGGCCAGGCTCTGCAGTCCGGCGCAGGCGGCGGCCAGCCGGTCGGCGGTGTCCGGGTCGGCGCCGTACTGGGCGATCCGCAGGCCGTCGGCGGAGAGCACGATGACGTGGCGCACGTACGGGACGCTGTGTGCGAGGTCGTTGAGGATCCAGTCCATGTTGCTGCGGTGCGGAATCACTGCTCGCCTTTCCCTGCCGTCTCTTCGCTACTGGTCTGTCCGGCGCTGTCCGGTGCGGTGCGGGTCGTTCCGGTGGTGCTGCTGGTGCTGTTCGTTCCGGTGGTGGTCCCGGTGCTGTCCGTGGCGTTGCCGCCGGTGCCCTTGTAGCCGGCCATGAAGGCCTCCACCCACAGGCCGGGCTTCTTCTCGGGGCGGGGCGCGGGGGCGGCCGGTCCGGCCGCGGGCCCCGCCGTCGGGCCGCTGGGCGGCGGGGTGGTGCCGCGCGGGGGCGTGGCGAAGACGGCCCGGCCGGTGGGGCGGCTGCGGCGGCGCTGCGGCAGGCCGTTCGCGGTGCGCTCGGTGACGATCACCTCGTCGTCGCCGGGGCCGGTCCCCGGCCTGGGGGCGGAGGAGTTGGCCGGGCCCCACGGGTTGGTGGCGCCGTAGGACGGTCCGACCCCGGCGGACCGTCCGAGCCCGGCGGTCGACCCGCCGCCGACGGCACCGGGGCCGGTCGATCCGGCGCCGACCGGGGTGGACCGGGCGCCCCACGGCCGGGCCGGGGCGGCGTGCCGGGCGGTGTTGGCGGGGAGCGGGCGCGGACCGGAGAAGGCGCCGATGCCGTGCGCCCGCCCGGTCGGCGGGGCGGTGGTGAGCAGTTCCTGGGGTACCACCAGGACCGCGCGCACGCCGCCGTACGCGGAACGGCGCAGCGACACCTGGAAGCCGTACGCCTGGCAGAGCCGGCCGAGGATGGCGAAGCCCAGGCGGGGGGACTCGGTGAGGTCGTCGAAGTCCTTGGAGACCATGGCCTCGCGCATCGAGCGCTCGGCGCGGACCCGGGCTTCGTCGGTGAGGCCGAGGCCGCCGTCCTCGACCTCGATCGCTATCCCGCTCTGCACCTCGGAGGCGCTGAGGTGGACGTGGGTGTGCGGCGGGGAGTAGCGGGTGGCGTTGTCCAGCAGTTCGGCGACGGCGTGGATCAGGGGCTCGACGGCCGGGCCGGTGACCGAGATCTGGGTGACCGGGTGGAGGTCGACCCGCTGGTACTCGAGGATGCGGGACATCCCGCCGCGCAGCACGCTGTAGAGCGCGATCGGGCGGGTCCACTGGCGGCCGGGGCGGGCGCCGGAGAGCACCGCGATGGAGTCGGCGAGGCGGCCGACCAGGGCGTTGCCGTGGTCGAGGCGCAGCAGGTCGTCGAAGACCGCCGGGTCGTTGCCGTGCCGGTCCTCCATCTCCCGCAGGTCCTTGGCCTGGCGGTGGATGATCGCCTGGACCCGGCGGGCGAGGTTGACGAAGGCGCGCTCGGCGGAGTCGCGCCGGCTGACCTCGTCGTCGACGGCCTGGGCGATGCCGCGCACGACCTTCTCCAGCGAGCCGCGGAACTTCCGGGACAGCAGCGGGTTCGGGCGCTGGAAGGGCTGGAGCAGCACGTCGATCGAGGAGCCGTACCGGGCGCCGCCGATCAGCCGGCGCAGCTCGCCGGCGGCCATCCGCTCGATCTCGTCCTCCTGCCCGGCCAGCTTGCGGTTCAACACGTCGACCTGGCGGGTGTGTTCGTCCCGCAGGTCGGCGAGGGCCCGGCCGCGGCGGGCGGATTCGGCGGCCACCACGGCGACCAGCACGGTGGCCGTCGCCCCGCACCACAGCACCTGGGCCCGGGCTCCGGCGGACACCACCGCCGCGGCGACCGCCACGGCCGCCGCCATCACGGCGGTGGGCAGCAGCCAGCCGAGCAGGGGCGCGGGGCGCCGTCTGGCGGATGACGATCCAGCTCGAAGCATTTCGGCAATCCTCAAACGATCGGAACAGAACGGGGGCGGGCGACGGCCGGCTCCGGAGGCGTGGTGCTGCAGCATAGCCAAGTTCAGGACAATCCTGACCGAAACTCAAAAATACTGTCCGTCAACCGACTTGTGGCGACGTGCCGGATATTCCAGACATCTCGCACAGCTGTCGCAGCCCGGTCGGCCACCGCCCGGGCACCAGGCTTCTCGCCCGGCCGCCCGGGCACCGGCAACCCGGTCAGGATTCGCCCATGTGAAGGGTTTCCGGGCCAAGTCACCGCGCGAACGCGCGAGTTCGTGCTACACGCGGCGCGCGGGGCGGCCGATCACCCCTGCGGGGGACGCACGGCGTGGCGCAACACTCGTTGCCCTCGTGGGCAATGACCGTTGACGCTTCAGGTGTCCGATGCCTACAGTGCGGGGCCATGGACGACAACGAGCCCGGTCGGCGGGTGGCCCAGGACGTGGCCGGAGCAGGTGGGCTGGACGGTCTGCACCGGCTCTCGGAGACGATCGACGCCCTGGAGGAACGGCGCACCGACCTGGTGGCGGACCTGCGCAACGGACGGCAGGCGACCTGGGAGGAGATCGGCCGCGCCTGCGGGATGACCCGCCAGGGCGCGACCCGGCGCTGGGCCGGACGGCTGCGGGCCCGCTCCTTCGGCCTCGCCGCCGACTCCTACCAGCACGGCCGGCCCGGCTACCCGCAGGCGCTGATCGGCTCGGCGGTGCCGCGCGCGGCCCGGCGGGTGCTCGATCTCGGCGCCGGGACGGGCCAGTTGACCCGCCTGCTGGTGGAGGCCGGGCTGGACGTGGTCGCGGTCGAGCCCGACCGGGGAATGCGCGAGCGGCTCGCCGCCGCCGTGCCCGGGGCCGCGGTCCGGGCCGGCAGCGCCGAGCACATCCCGCTGCCCGACAACAGCGTGGACGCGGTGGTGGTGGCGCAGGCCTGGCACTGGTTCGACCGGGCGACGGCCGTCCCGGAGATCGCCCGGGTGCTCGCCCCCGGCGGCACCCTCGCCCTGATCTGGAACGTCCGGGACGAGACCGAGCCCTGGGCCGCCGCACTCGGCGCGTTGATGCACCGGTCGACCCGTCAGCAGCTCGACACCGCCCCCGTCCTGCCGGCCCCGTTCGGCCCGCCCGAGCGGCTGGAGATCCGCTGGGAGGACCCCACCACCCCGGCCGGCCTGGTCGACCTGGTCGCCTCGCGCAGCTACGTCATCGCCCTGCCCGAGACCGAGCGGACCCGCCTGCTGGCCGACGTCGAGCAACTGGTCACCACCCACCCGGCCCTGGCCGGCCGGGAGACCATCGCCATGCCCTACCTGACCAGGTGCACTCGGGTCCGCCTCGGCTGAGCCCGCCCGGCCCGGTTGGGCCCGGCCCGGCTGGGCGGAGCGGAGCGGAGCCGCGAGCGGGTTCGGGGTCGGGTCCGGGGTCCGGGGCCGGCCGCTGACAATTGTCATGGTGCGGGGGTGTGGCAGCACACTGCCGACCGGCCCCGGACGGCGGCCACGATGGGCCCATGACCTCCACCGACCTGCACCACCCCGACACCCGCCGGGCCTTCCGCACCGTCCGGCAGTGCGTCTCCGTCTACCTCGGGCTCAGCGCGCTCACCCTGGTCGCCGCCTACGCCCTCCGCTCGCACACCGACCTGATCACCCCGGCGGTCTGGGTACGGGGCACCCTGGTACTGGCCGGCGCCGCCTTCACCCTGCTGCTCACCGTCCGCGCGGCGCGCGGCTCCCGCGGCGCCTACCGGCGGCTGCGGATCGTCTCCGGCGTGATGCTGGTCGCGATCGCCGTGATCATCGCGGTGCCGGGGGTCTTCCCGGTCTGGATGAAGATCGAGCAGGGCTTCTGCGGCCTCGCCCTGCTGGGGGTCACCCTGGTGATCAACGGACGGCAGCTGCGTACGCTGTTCGACCGGCCCTGAGACCAGACCGGTCCTGAGACCCGACCGGCTTCGAGACCCGAGGAAGGAACGCGAGGGTGACCGACCCCGACCGCGAGAGCGCACCGGCCCCCGCCCGGCACTGGGCGGGCGGCGTGCGCCGGATCGTCCTGGGCGCCGGGATGCTGGTCTTCCCGGCCCTGACCGCGGTGGCGATGAGCGGCAACGTCGGCGGGGCAGCGGCCGCCGCCGGGTACGCCGTGGTCGCCGCGTTCTGCGTCTGCTTCGTGCTGCTCGCGCTCGTCGGCGGGCGCACCGGGGGCCGCAACCGGGAACGCTGGATCAAGGGACTGCTGGCGGCGATGACCGCCCTGTTCCTGGCCGCGCTGCCGTCCGCCCACGCGGACGCCTTCTTCCTCGCCACCGTGATCACCTCGGTGGCCGGGATCCTCTGGCGCGAGCACCTGGTCAAGCTGGCCGCCGCCGGGACGCTCGCGGCCCTGCTGGTGCCCTGGTCGGTGCCCGCCTGGCACACCGGGCCCGGCGGATTCCAGGCGCTGGCCCTGCTGTTCACCACGCTCACCTGCGGCGCCTTCGCCGAGATCGCCGCCACCAACGAGGCCCTGGTCGCCGCCCGGGCCGAGGTCGCCCGGCTCGCCTCCGAGGCCGAGCGCAACCGGATCGCCCGCGACCTGCACGACCTGCTCGGCCACTCGCTGACCGCGATCACCGTCAAGTCCCGCCTGGCCCAACGGATGGCGGTCAAGGACGTGGACCAGGCGGTGGCCGAGATGACGGCCGTGGAGTCGCTGTCCCGCCAGGCCCTGGCCGATGTGCGGGCCGCCGTCACCGGCTACCGCGAGGTCACGGTGGCCGGCGAACTCGCCCGCGGCCGCGAACTGCTGCGGGCCGCCGGGGTGGTGGCCGACCTGCCGTCGGCCGCCGACGCGGTCGGCCCGGACCACCGCGAACTCTTCGGCTGGGTGGTGCGCGAGGGCCTCACCAACGTCGTCCGGCACGCCCGGGCCGCCCGCTGCTCGGTGCTGCTGACCGCCACCTCGGTGGAGATCCGCGACGACGGCCCCGGCAGCGGCCCGGGCGGCGGACTGATCGGCGGTGGCAAGGGCCTGACCGGGCTGCGGGAACGGGTCGCGGCGGCGGGCGGTACGGTCGAGGCCGGCCCGCTCGACCCGCGCGGATGGCGGCTGCTGGTCACCGTCCGCCCGCCCGAAACCCGCTCCGGAAGGACACCATGACGATCCGCCTGCTGCTCGCGGAGGACCAGGAACTGGTCCGCACCGCGCTGCGCGCCCTGCTCGACCTGGAGGACGACTTCGAGGTGGTCGCCGCCGTCGGTCGGGGCGACCAGGTGGTCGAGGCGGCCCGCGAGCACCGGCCGGACGTCGCCCTGCTGGACATCGAGATGCCCGGACTGGACGGCCTGGCGGCCGCCGCCGTGCTCGCCCAACAGGCCCCCGACTGCCGGGTGGTCATCCTCACCACCTTCGGCCGGGCCGGCTACCTGCGCCGGGCCATGGAGGCCGGCGCGCTCGGCTTCGTGGTCAAGGACGCCCCGGCCGAGGTGCTGGCCGACGCGATCCGCCGGGTCGCCGCGGGGGAGCGCGTGGTGGACCCGGACCTCGCCGCCGCCACCCTGGCGGCGGGCACCTCCCCGCTCACCGCGCGGGAGCGCGACGTCCTCAACGCCTCCCGCTCCGGGGCCGGGGTCGCGGAGATCGCCGGGAAGCTCTACCTGTCCGAGGGCACGGTGCGCAACTACTTCTCCGCCGCCATCGCCAAGACCGGCAGCCGCAACCGCACCGAGGCGCTGCGCACCGCCGACGAGCGCGGCTGGCTGTAGCGCCGGTCAGCGCTCAGCAGTCGGCGGCAGGTCGAAGCCGACCCCGGTGCCGTCCGCTGGTGGGTCGCCGACTCGGCCAGCTCCCGTAACGACCTGGCCGGGGGGCCGTCAGGCGTTCGGCGGAGCGATGACCAAGGCGGGTGGGAACGCGGACCGGGCGACTGTCGGTGGTGCGCGGTACCGTCCCGCCATGGCAGCCCGAATCGATCTCACTCTCGACTGCGCGGACGCGACGCTCCTCGCCGACTTCTGGAAGACGGCCCTGGGGTACGTCGACGAGCCGCCGCCCGCCCCGTTCCGGACGCGCGAGGAGTGGCTCGCGCAGTTCGACCTCCCGGAGGACGACTCGGTGGACGACGCCGCCTGGCTCTGCGACCCGGAGGGGGTCGGGCCCCGGCTGTCGATCCTCCGGGTGCCCGAGCCCAAGCGCGCCAAGAACCGGCTGCACCTCGACCTCCGGGTGCCGGGCCACGGCAGCGCGGCCGAGCGCTGGGCGCGGATCAGGGCGGAGTCCGCGCGGCTGGTGGCGGCGGGCGGGCGGGTCCTGGCGGAGTACGACGGGCACCACGTGGTGATGGCCGATCCGGAGGGCAACGAGTTCTGCGTCGCGGCCGGGCCGGCCACGGGCTGACCAGGCGTGGCCGGGCGCTCCCGGTCGGCCCGGACCGGCGGGGGGACCACCGCTGGTGCGAGACTCGTAGGGGGGCGGAGCAACGGAGCGGAACGGCGCCACGGACGGGACCATGACCACGGACACCGGCAGCGGACGGCCGGGGGAGCAGGAGTGCCTCCCGGCCGCTCAGGCCGCCCCGGCCGTCGAGGGCGGGTGAACGGCCATGGCGGACGGGAGTGACGGCGGGGGCGCGCAGGGCCCGGTGGTCTGGGCGATGGCCGTGCGGGAGGCGGCGCAGGGGCCGCCGGTCGCGGAGCTGATCGTCGAGGTCGGCGAGAGCCTCCACGCCGAGCTGGTGGAGGCCGCCGTCGACAGCGGGTTCACGGTCGCCGCCGGGGAGGCCCCGCCGACGACCGGGATGATCGAGGTCGCCGACGGACGGGTGGTGCGGCTGGTGCTGGTCGGCGGCCGCGAGGGGTGGGAACCGGGCTCGCGGGTCGAGGTGTCCGCCCGCTGGCTGGCGACGGCCGGGCTGCGGGGCGGGGCGGTGGTGGTCGTGGTGCCGCCCTGGGACCGGTCGGCCGGGCCGGGAACAGCGGACGGGCCGGATCTGGGGGCGGGGGTCGAGGCCTTCGCCCGCTGGGTCGAGGAGCAGCGGGTGGCGGGCCGGGTGCTGCACGGGGCGGTGTCGGTGCGCGGGTGGGTGTGACCGCCGCGGGCCGGGCCGGCCCCGCGCGGTGGGACGGGCGGCTCCGTCGCAGACGAAGGACGGCCGTCGTTCCCGGACCGTTCCGGTACCCGCGGTGTCGGGGCTGTCGGCGGGTACCGGTATGTTGATCACTCGCCGACCTGCCGCGCCCCGTTCCGGGATGCCGACGTGCGGGTCCGGCCCGGACCGGTCCTGTCCCGGCGGTCGGGCCGTCGGCGCGGGGGGACTTCGGAAGGACCTCGGCCCGGGGTGGAACAGCCGCTCATCGTCTCGACGTTCCCGAAGGATCTGGTATGACCGTTCCTGTCCCGCCCGACAGACCGCAGCCCGGGGAGGGGCCCGCCGCGGCCGACCCGGCGACGCCGCCGGCCCCGGGGCAGAGCGAGGCCCCCGGCCGGGCCGAGGCTCCGGAGCCCGCCCCGGGCACGGCACCCCAGGCTGCGTCGGCCGACGCGCCTGCGCCGACCGATGCTGCCGCGCCCGCTGCGGAGCCGGCGCCCACGGTCCTGCTCACCAAGGCCGGGGCCCCGGAGGCCGCCGCCGAGCCTCCCGCGCCTGCTGACGCCCCGACGCCTGCTGACGCTCCCGCGCCCGTCGAGCCTCCGGAGCCCGCTGACGCTCTGGCAGCCGTCGAGGCACCCCCCGAGGCCCCCGTCGCCTTCGGCGCCCCCTCGCCGTTCGCGCCGCCCTACCCGGCGCCCTACCCGGCGCCCGCCCCGGCCGCCGGGCCCGGCCAACTGCCCGGCCAGCAGCCGGTTCCACCGTACTGGCCGCAGTACCCGGTGCCGGCGCCGCAGCCCCGCAACGGGCTGGGCACCGCCGCCCTGGTGCTGGGCATCGTCGGTGTCGTCCTCGGCCTGATGCTGGTCTTCTTCTGGCTGTCCTGGCTGCCCGCCCTGCTGGCCCTGGTCTTCGGCATCATCGGCCTGGGCAACGCCCGCAGGGGTGTGGCGAACAACCGGGGGGTCGCGCTCGCCGGGGTCGTCCTCGGCATCTCCGGGCTCGTCGTCGCGGTCGGTTCCGGGGTGGTCATCGGGTACGGGGTCTACCAGGCGCACGAGGAGAGCAAGGCGGAGGCGGACCGCGCGCGGATCCGCGCCGACGAGGAGGACCGGGCCGCGGCGGACCGGGCGGCCAAGGCGAAGGAACGGCTCGACGCGGCGAAGAAGAAGATCGAGGAGGAGCAGCAGGCCAGGGCCGCGGACGAGAAGGCCCGGCACCTGGAGTTCGGTCAGTCCTACACGTACGCGGACGGGGTGAAGGTCACGATGGCCCCGCCGGAGCCGTACGTCCCGAGCGAGACGGTGTTCGAGGCGCCCAAGAACGCCAAGATCATCCAGGTGAGGATCACCGTCTCCAACACCGGCTCCAAGGAGGTCTCGCTCTACGGGTCCGGGCTGCCCTTCGTCTGGGACGCGAACGGCGCCCTCGTCACCTCGGTGATCGACGGGAGCTCGCGGCAGAAGCTGCTCGGCGGCTCGCTGGGGGCGGGCCGGGAGGCCGTCAGCATCACCGCGTACGCGGTGCCGAACAGCGCGGCCGACCGGATCTCCGTCGAGTTCAACTACGGCACCGGCGCGGACCGCAAGAAGGTCGTCTGGGCCGGCTCCCCGGGCTGACCCCGGCTCCGGCCGACCGCTGACGAGGCGACCCCCCGGGCTCCGGCCCCAGGGGGTCGCCCCGCGTTCCGGGGCCGGTCAGCCGTGGCCGAGGCAGCGGGTGAGCTCGTCGAGGCGGTAGAAGTGGCTGCCCGCGGCGACCGGTCGGCAGGAGGGCTTGAAGGCGATCTCCCGCTCGTTGTAGAGCATCCGGACCAGGTGGTCGGCCGGTGCCCCGTCGGAGGGCGCGTTCTCGTAGAGGTCCCACTGGATGTTGGCGCCCATCGGCGCGACGTCGGCGCCGCGCCAGGGGTTGTCCGGGTAGCTGTAGGGCACCGCCGGGTCGGCCGCCTCGGTGCTGCCGGGAAGGCCCATCAGGGCGGCGAGCGGCATGATCTCCTCGGCGTGGGTGAAGCGCAGCACCGCGCCGTCGTGACTGGCGCCCGTGGCCCTGGCCCGGGCCCGGGCGAGCAGGTCGTCGAGGAGGACGCCGGCCATCCGGTAGGTGATGGTGCGTCCGCGGAAGGCCGGGCCCTTCTGGTAGAACTCCTCGGCGTCGTCGAGGTAGGCGAACCACCGGGCGTCGTGGACGGTGAGGTAGCGGGTGAGGTCGACGGCGGGCGCCTCCACGCTCAGGTCGGGCGCGGCGCTGTAGAGCTCGTACAGCGAGCGGGCGAAGTCGACCCGGTCGCCGGCGGGCAGTGCCGCGACGAAGTCCGGCCGGAACAGGCGTGCGAGGGTGTGGTCGGCCGCTTCGGCGGTGCGCGGATCGGCCTCGGTCTTGGCGAGGACGTCGGCCAGCTCCGGGTCGCTCTCCAGGTACGCCCGGTAGTCGGCGTTCTGCGGCTGCTTGTGGAAGTACAGCCGGTCCTTGTCGGTGACCGGGGGCTTGATCAGGCCGGCCAGCGCGGGAACGCCGGCGGTCAGGCCCGCGGTGAAGGCGTCGGCGCTGGCCACCGCGCGCGGCACGCCCGAGGTCTCCACCACGACGGGCTCCCGGTCGGTGACGATGGCCCGGAACAGGGACGGCAGCCGCTGCTCCAGGCGCAGCGCGGTCTGCCGGTGTTCCCGGGCGCCGCGGGCGGACAGCGCGCCGTAGCCGAGGGTGGCCGCGGCCGAGAGCAACGACCTCACCTGCGGGGCGAGTTCGGCTCCGGTGCCGGTGAGGGCGTGCTGCGCCGCGGCCCGGTCGAGGAGGGCGAGCACGGTGTCGCCGTCGTCGCTGCCGGACATGGCGCGGGAGCCGTGCCGGGCGACGTTCTCGGTGAAGACCGGGCGGAAGCCGGCCGGGGGCTGCTGGTAGTCGCCCGGCCATCCCTGGGGCGCGTAGGGGGTCTTCGTGCTGTAGAGGCCGTGGCGTGCGTCGGACCGGTGGCCGTGCGCCGACGCGGTGCCCGCGCCGGACAGCAGGCCGACGGCCAGGGTGAGGGTCAGGGCGACGGGCAGGGCGGCGGTGCGCTTCACGGCGTTCCTCGGGCTCGGGGCGGGGTGCGGGCGGGTGTTTCCGGGCTTCAGGGTGTCATGGACATGTGGACAAGGGTCGACGCGGCGCCGTGCTCCGGATGACGAACGGCCGACGGCGGCGCGCGGCCTGCGATGGGACGTACCGGCACCAACTCGCCAGCCTGGCCGGAAAGACGGCCGCGAGTCGGCCGAACTCACGATCTTTCGGACAGTGGACGATCAAGCTCTTGATCTCCCGGCGGACGGCTTCTACATTGCGGTGCAATGTCACACTGACCTGACCGACGCGGCCTTCCTGGGGGACCGGTGCCGGACACTGCACAGCAAGTACCGCACCAGACCACGGAGAAGCTGCCCCGGGTGTTCTACCGGCTGGCGCTGGGCGACGCCCTCTCCACCTACGGCAGCCAGCTCGACCTGGTGGCGCTCAGCCTGTTCGCCTACGAGGCGGCCGGCAACGCCCTCGGTACGGCCGGCTACCTGATCATCCGGCTGACCGGCGGCTTCGTCGGCGGGATGGTCTCCGGGCGGCTGGTGGCCCGGATCGACCGGCGCAGGCTGATGACGGTCTGTGCGCTGGCCCAGGCGGTGGCACTGGTCGTGGTCGCCCTCGCCCCGGTCTCCGCGCGCATCCCGGTGCTGTACCCGCTCGCGCTGGTCTTCGGCGGCGCGGCCGCGGTGTGCGCCGTCGCGCTGCGCACCAGCATCCCGGAGATGGTCGGCGCCGAGCGCCGGGCCCGCGCCAACAGCCTGATGGCCAGCTGCCGTTCGGCCGCCATGGTGCTCGGCTTCGCCTCCGCCGGCGTGGTGGTCGCCTGGGCCGGGTTCCGGGCGGCGCTGCTCATCGACGCCTCCAGCTTCGTGGTGTTCGCCGTCGTGGTGCTCCGGCTGCCGCTGCGCACCCGGCCCGAGCCCGTCGATCCGGCCGACTCGGCAGGGTCGGCCGGATCGGCCGGTGTCACCGGCAGTGGTGACGGCAGTGAGGCGAAACGATCCGGCAGTCGGTGGCAAGCCCTGGTCGTGCTGCGGGCCGCCCCCGTGGTCGGCGCGATGGCCGGAATCCGGCTGCTGGACGCCTTCGGCTCGGCCGCCCACAACATCAGCCTGCCCGTCTTCGCCAACCAGCACGACCCCGGCAACCCCGCCGCCCTGCTGGGCATGTTCTGGGCCACCTGGGCGGTGGGCAACCTGAGCGCCCAGCAACTGGTCTCCCGGCTCCTGCTGCGCCGCGGCATCGAACCGGGCGAGCGGGCCTTCGCCCTGGGCACCTGCGTGATGTCCGGCTGCTTCATCCTGGTCTTCACCGGACTGCCGACCCCGCTGTTCCTGCTGGTCGCGATCGGCGCGGGGTTCGGCGACGGCTTCACCGAGATCTCGTACACCACCAGGATCCAGGCCCTCGCCGACGAACGGCGCGGCCAGGCCTTCGGGTTGCTCGCCTCCGCCGAGAACGTCGGCATGGGCACCGGGATGCTGCTGAGCGGATCGCTGCTGGCGCTGCTCAGCCCGCTGACCGTGGTCGGCGTCTCGCACGCCGTGCCGATCGTGCTCGCGCTCGGCTTCCTGGTCCTGGTCGCCCGCTCCCGCAAACGCTGAACCCGCACCCGCTGGACCTGCAAGCGCCGGACCCCGCACCCGCTTGACCCCGCACCCGCTGAACCCGCAAGCGCTGGACCCCGCACCCGCAAGTACCGCGCCACCGGATCCGCCGACGCCCACAAGGCCGCAGGCCACCCCGATCCGCCCACCCTCCGCACCACGGGGCCGCCGTACCCGCGCACGCCCCGCACCGATCCGAAAGGTGCCGTAGCTGATGAGCTCCACCGGTCCCGACCGCGCCGGGCTGCGCGCCCTGGAGGCCCGGCTGCTGCTGCGTCCGGAGGTCGCCGACTGCGCGCTGCTGCCGGTCGAGCGCGCCGACGGCCGCCACGGCCTGCTGGCCTACCTGGTGCCCGCCGTCGACGCCGACCCCGCCGCGCTGCGCCGCCGGGCCACCGCGGCCCTGCTGGACGCCGACCCGGCCGCCGAGGTGCACCTCCTGGACGGCCTCGTCCGCACTCCGGAGGGCGAGCCCGACCGCGCCGCCCTCGCCGCCGCCGCGGCCCGCCCGCCGGCCGAGCCCGGGCCGGCCCTCCGCCACCTGCGCGAACTCACCGCGCACTGGCGGCCGTTCGGCACGCCCGGAACGGCTTCCGGGCCGGCCCCTGTCGCCGCCCCCGGTAGCCCCGGTAGCCCCGGAGACCCCGGTAGCCTCGGAGAACCCGGCGACCCCGGCGCTCGCGGCGAGGAGGACACCGGGACCGAGACGGTCGGCACTCCGCTGCCCGAACCGGCGCCGGACGCTCCGCGCACCCTGCCCGAGGCCCTGCTGCGCGCCGCCGAGCGGCACCCCGGGCGCGGACTCCACCTGGTCCGGGCCGACGGCGAGGCGACCAGACTGACCTACCGCCGGCTGCTGGAACGCTCCAGGGAGACCCTCGCCCTGCTGACCGCCGCCGGGCTGCGCCCGGGCGACCGGGTGATCCTCCAAGTCCCGGACCCGGAGCACTACTTCCCCGCGCTGTGGGGGTGCCTGCTGGGCGGGATGCAGCCGGTCACGGTGGCCCGCCCGCCCGCGTACGACCAGCCCAACCCCGTCCTGGAGAAGCTCTGGCACGCCTGGCAGACCCTGGAGGAGCCGCCGGTGCTCGCCTCCGGTCCGGCCGTGGCGGGCCTCGCCCGGCTCGGGGAGCTCTACCCGGCGCCCGGCCTGCGGGTGATCGCGGTCGACCGGCCCGCCGACCCCGCCGACCCCGCCGACCCCGCCGTGCCGTCGGACGCCGCCGCCCCGCCTGCCGCGGGCGGTGCCGAGCACGCCCCGGAGCCGGGCGACGTCGCGATCCTCCAGCTCTCCTCGGGCAGCACCGGCCGTTCCAAGGCGGTGCAGATCACCCACCGCGGCATCCTGGAGTACGTGGACGGCGCGGTCGCCCAGGGCACCACCTCCGACGACGTCACGGTCAACTGGCTGCCGCTGGACCACGTCGCCGGGCTGCTGATGTTCCACCTGCGGGACGTGGCACTGGCCGCCGACCAGGTGCAGGTGCCCACCGAGCTGGTGCTCGCCGATCCGCTGGTGTGGCTGGACACCCTGGAGCGTTACCGGGGCGCGCACTCCTGGTCGCCCAACTTCGGCTACCGGCTGGTCGCCGAGGCGGTACGGGCGGCCGGCCCGGGCCGGCACTGGGACCTCTCCGCGGTCAAGTCCCTGATCAACGCGGGGGAGCAGTGCACCTCGGCGGTGCTGGACGAGTTCCTGGCCGCCACCGGGCCGTTCGGGGTGCGGGCGGAGCACCTGCTGCTCGGCTGGGGCATGGCCGAGACCTGCACCGCCATCGCCTACAAGCGCTACCACGAGGACGGCGCCCGCCGCCTGGTGCGCACCGACTCGCTGAGCGGCCGACTGGAGCCGGTGGCCCCGGACTCCCCGGAGCGGGGCACCGCCTTCCTGAGCATGGGCCGCCCCGCCCCCGGCACCCGGATACGGGTGGCGGGCGAGGACGGCCGGGCGCTGCCCGAGCTCCGGGTCGGCCGGCTCCAGGTCAACTCCGGCCGGGTGACGCCTGGTTACCTGAACAACCCGGCCGCCGACCGCGAGTCCTTCGTCGGGGACGGCTGGTTCGACACCGGGGACCTCGCCTTCCTGGTCGACGGGGAGGTGGTGCTCACCGGCCGTCGCAAGGAGATCATCATCGTCAACGGGGTGCACCACTTCTGCCACGAACTGGAGGACGTGGTCGCCTCGGTGCCCGAGGTGCGGTCCGGGCACGTCGCCGCCTTCGGCGTCCCGGACGAACGCACCGGCACCGAGCAACTGGTGATCGCCTACGTGCCCGACGACCCCGAGGCCCCCGCCGCCCCGGTGGCCGCCGAGGTCCGCCGGGTGCTGGCCGCGCGCCGGCAGCCCGCCCCGGCCCTGGTGCTGCCGGTACCGGCGGCCGAGTTCCCGCGCACCACCAGCGGCAAGATCCAGCGCACCGCGCTGCGCGGGCGCCTGCTCGACGGCGAACTCGACGAGCACATCGTGGCGTTGGACCTGGCCGAGGCCAACTCCCGCACCCTGCCGGACTGCGTGCGCCGAACGGTCTGGGAACCCCGTCCGGTGCCGCCCTCCCCGGCCACGCCGGCTTCCCCCGACGCACCGACGGGACCGACCCTGCTGCTCGGACCGGCCGGACCCGGCACCCTGGTGGAGGCGCTGCAGGCAGCCCTGCCGGGGGCCGTGGTGGTGGACGCGGCGCCGACCGTCGACCCCCGGCAGTGGCTGCGGGCGCTCGGCGCGGAGCGTCCCGGGCGGGTGCTCCACCTGTGGGGGGCGGCCGCCCCGGACGCGGCGGGGTCCGTCGACGCCGCGCCGCCGGACGAAGCGCTGCTCGCCCTGCTGCGGGCCCTCGCGGACCGGCCGCCGAGCGGTGAGCTGGTCACCGTCAGCACCGGACTGCACGCCGTACTGCCCGGCGAACTCCCGGACCCGGCCGCGGCGTTGACGGCGGCGCTGACCGCCGGGGCCAGGGCCGAGCAACTGGTGCCCGCCGCCCGGCACATCGACCTGCCGGTCGGTCTGCCGCCCGCCGAGCAGGCCGCCGCACTGCTCGCCCTGCTGGCCGAACCCCGGCCGGAGCCCGAGTGCGCCTGGCGCGCGGGCCGGCCGTGGGTGCCCCGGCTCGGCCCGGCCGCGCCCGCGCCCGATGTCGCGGCCGCGCCCGCGCCCGATGCCGAGTCCGCGGCCGACGCGGCGGGCTGCTCGCTGTTCTCGCCCGGCGCCCACTACCTGGTCACCGGTGGGCTCGGCGGGATCGCCGCCGAGCTGCTGCCCGGCCTGCTGCGCGACCACGGCTCCCGGCTGCTGGTGATCGGCCGCACCGACCTGGACGCGCCGACCGCCGAGGCCGCCGAACGCCGCGCCGCGCTGCACCGGCTGGCCGGCTACGGCGGCCGGGTCGACTACCGCCGGGCCGACGTGACGGACCGCGCGCAGCTGGCGGCGGTGGTCGCCGAGGCCGAACGGGACTGGCAGGCACCGTTGGACGGTGTGCTCCACCTGGCCGGCGCCTACCGGATCGCCCTGCTCTCCGGCACGGACCCGGACGGCTGGCGCGAGGCCGTCCGCGCCAAGACGACCGGCACGGACCACCTCGTCGAGCTCGTCCGGCAGCGGCCCGGCGCCCAGTTCGTCGGCTTCTCCTCGATGGTCGGCTTCCAGGCGGTCGTCGGCTCCACCGCGTACGCCGCCGCCAACCGCTACCTGGAGACCGCGGTCGAGCGGCTACACCGGGAGACCGGCACCCCGGCCTGGAGCATCTCCTGGGGCCTGTGGAGCCGGGTCGGCATGAACCGCGTCACCGACCACGAACAGGCCTCCGCCGCCCGGGGCATCGCCGTGCTGAGCGCCGCGCACGGCCGTCGGCTGGCGACCCTACTGCTGGCCGGTGCCCCCGGCCGCTGGTACGCCGGGCCCGACCCGAGCGCCCCGGCGGCGCGGCGCCACCTGCTGGCCACCGCGCCCCGGCCGGTCCCCGAGGCACCGGCCGGGCGGCCGGCCGAGGACCGGGCGCGGCAGCCGCAGGCCGGCCCGGTGCCCACCGGCGTACCCGTGCCCGCGTCCGTGCCCGCCGCCGGGGCCGTCGCCGGTTCCGTCCCCGCGCCTGCCGTCGCTGCTCCCGCCGCCGCCGACCTGCGCCGGACCGTCCTGGACGCCTTCGAGGCGGTCCTCGACGAGCCGCTCGACCCGGCCCGCCCGCTGGTCGAACTCGGCATCGGGTCACTCCAGTTGATGCGGGTGCACGGTGCGCTGAGCGCGGCCCTGCCGGCACCCCCGGCACCCACCGAACTGTTCCGCCACCCCACCGTGGACGCCCTGATCGCCCACCTGACGGGAGCGCCCGCCGAGCCCGCCGCCACCGCCGCCACCCCGGCTCCGGCCCCGACCGGCGCCCCGGCCGGCCCGGACGGCGGCGACCGCCGGGTGGCCGTCGTCGGCCTGGCCCTGCGCTTCCCCGGCGCCGACACCCCCGACCAGTACTGGCGCAACATCGTCGAAGGGGTCCGCAGCACCACCCGGTTCACCGAGGAGGAACTCGCGGCCGCCGGCCTGCGCCCGGAGGAGTACCGCCATCCCGACTTCGTCCCGGTCACCGGGGCGCTGCCCGACACCGACCGGTTCGACGCCGAGGACTTCGGCATCAGCGGCGCCGAGGCCGCGCTGATGGACCCCCAGCAGCGCCTGCTGCTGGAGATCTGCCGGCAGGCCCTGGAGGACGGCGGTTACGACGCGCCCGACCCGCAGCGCCGGGTCGGCGTCTTCGCCGGCACCGGGATGACCCTGTACGCCCTGCGCACCTACTACCAGCACACCCTGGCCGCCAGCGTCGACCCGGCCGAGCCGGTGCCCGCGCTGCAGACGGCGATCGGCAACCAGGCCGACTTCGCCGCGACCCGGGTCGCCTTCCGGCTGGGCCTGACCGGCCCGGCGATCGGCGTGCAGACCGCCTGTTCCACCTCGCTGGTCGCGGTGCACCTGGCGGCCCAGTCGCTGCTGGCCGGGGACTGCGACCTGGCCCTGGCCGGGGCCGCCGCCCTGCACATCCCGCAGGCCGCCGGGTACCGCTACGAGGAGGGGTCGATCCTCGCCCCCGACGGCGCCTGCCGGGCCTTCGACGCGGCGGCCGGTGGCACCGTCGGCGGCAACGGGGTCGCGGCCGTGCTGCTCAAGCGGCTGGACCGGGCCCTGGCCGACGGCGACACCGTCCACGGCGTGATCCTCGCCTCCGCCGTCAACAACGACGGCGGGCAGAAGGTCGGCTACACCGCGCCCAGCGTGGACGGCCAGGCGGCGGTGGTCGGCCGGGCCCTCGACCTGGCCGGGGTGCCCGCCGACAGCGTCGGCTACATCGAGGCGCACGGCACCGGCACCCCGCTGGGCGACCCGATCGAGTTCCGGGCGCTGACCCAGGCGTTCCGCGCCCGGACCGGGGCCGCCGACTTCTGCTCGCTCGGCTCGGTGAAGCCCAGCATCGGCCACCTGGACACCTGCGCCGGAATGGCCGGGCTGATCAAGGCCCTGCTGGTGCTGCGGAACGGCACGATCCCGCCGCTGGTCAACTTCGAGCGCCCCAACCCCGCACTGGAGCTGGCCGGGAGCCCGTTCCGGCTCTCCGCGGAGCCGCGCGACTGGCCGGCCGGCCCCACCCCGCGCCGGGCCGGGGTCAGCGCGCTGGGCGTCGGCGGCACCAACGCCCACCTGGTGCTGGAGGAGGCGCCCGCGGAGGCCCGACCCACCGGTCCCGACGGCCCCCGGCAGGCCCCGACCGTGCTGCCGCTGTCCGCCCGCACCGAGCAGGGCCTCGCCGACCTGGCCGCCCTGGTCCGCGACCGGCTCGCCGCCGGGCCCGCGCCCGCCCCCGGCGACCTGCCGCTCACCCTCGGCGGCGGGCGCCGGGCGCTGCGCCACCGCCTCGCCGTCACCGGCACCGGCCCCGCCGACCTGCTGCGCGGCCTGGAGGCCCACCTGGCGGGCCGCACCACCGGGGCCGTCCCGGTGCGCCGGGAGGCCCCGCGCGCCGACGTCCGGCCGGTGCTGCTGTTCACCGGTCAGGGCGCCCAGTACCGGGGCATGGCCGCCGAACTCCACCGCGCCTTCCCGGTGTTCCGGGCCGTGCTGGAGGAGTGCGACCGGCTGCACCGCGAGGCCTGGGACGAACCGCTGCTGCCGCTGCTGCTCGACGCGGCGCCCGAGGGCGTCGAGGACACCTGGACGACGGAGGCCGCGCAGCCCGCGCTGTTCGCCCTCCAGGCGGCGTACCTGCGGCTCTGGCAGGAGCTCGGGCTGCGCCCGGCCGCCGTCGCCGGGCACAGCGCGGGCGAGTACGCGGCCTTCCACGCGGCCGGCGCGCTCGACCTCGCCGACGGGATGTTCCTCACCGGGCTGCGCGGCCGGCTGATGCACCGGGCGACCGCGCCCGGCGCCATGACGGCGGTGATGGCCGGTCCGCAGCGGCTCGCCGGACTCGCCGACCGGCTGCCCGGGGTGGAACTGGCCGTGGTCAACGGCGTCGGCCAGTGCGTGCTGGCCGGCCCGCCGGGCGGGATCGCGGACGCCGAGGCCGTCCTGACCGCCGAGGGCGTGACCACCGAACGGCTCGGCACCGACCGGGCGTTCCACTCCCGGCTGCTCGACCCGGTGCTCGCCCCGTTCCGCGAACAGCTCGCCCGACTGCGGCTGCGGCCGCTGACCGTCCCGCTGGTGAGCAACCTGGGCGGCGAGGTGCTCGCCCCCGGCACCGTGCCCAGGCCGGACTACTTCGTCCGCCAGACCCGGGAGACCGCGCGCTTCGACCGGGTGCTGGCCGCCCTGGACGGCCTGGGCCACGAACTCCACCTGGAGGTCGGGCCGCACCCGACGCTCACCGGCATGGGCCGCCGGGAGCTGCCGCACCGCCACTTCGTGGCCGGGGCCCGGCGCGGCGCGCCCCAGGAGCAGCAGTTCGACGCCGCGGCCGCCGCGCTCTGGTCGCACGGCGTCCCGATCGACTGGACGCGCTTCGCCGCCGCCCGCGCCTGGCCGGACGGTCCGGCCCGCCGGGTGCCCCTGCCGACCACCGTCTTCCAGCGCCGCCGCTACTGGTTCACCGCCCCCGACCGGCCGACCACCGAGGACCCCGCCATGCACCAGGCACCGCCGCCCCGACCGACCGCCCCGGCCGCCGAGCCGGCACCGGCCGCCGCATCCGTCGCCGCAGTTGCCGACCCGGCCGTCTCCGCCGTCGCCGCCGTCGCCGACGCACCCGTCGTGAGCCCCGAGCAGCAGGCCGAGGAGGCCGTGCTGCGCCAGGTGCTGGAGCAGACCGCGCGGCAGCTGGGATACGACGAGGCGGAGGTCGGCGCCGAGGACCCCTTCTTCGACCTGGGCGCCGACTCGCTCGCGATGATCAACATGATCCGGGACCTGGAGCGCGCCTTCCGGGTGCGGGTCTCGATGCGCGAACTGTTCGAGGAGGCGGACACCCCGGCCCGGCTGGCCGGGCTGATCGCCGGTCGGCTGGAGCCCGCCGTCCGGGACGCGCTGCTGCCCGCCGTGGCACCGGAGCCGGTCGCGGCCGCGGTCGTCGCAGCCGCCGCCGAACCCGCAGCGGCCCCGACGCCGGCCCCGGTCGCCCCGGTCGCGGTGGCGGCCCCTGCTGTCCCCACCTCCGCCCCCGCTCCCGCCGTCCCGGCCCTGCCCGCTGTCCCCGCCGTTCCCACGCCGCCCGCAGTGCCCTTCCCGGCCGCCGCGGTGGCACTGCCGCAACCGGCCGCCGTGGCCCCTGTGACCCCCGTGACCGACGGCACCGGCCTGATCGAGCGCCAGCTCGCGCTGCTCGGCCAGTTCTCCGACCTGATGCGCGACCAGCTGGGCCTGCTGGCCGGGACCGGGCCGGCGCCGGCTGCAGCCGTCCCGCCGTCCGCAGCCGTCCAGGCGGCGTCCCCCGTCGCCCTGCCGCCCGTCGCCGCTTCCGTCCCCGTCCCGGCGGCCGAAGCCGCAGCGCCCGCCCCCGCACCCGCCGTCGGCACCCCGGCCCCCGCACCCCTGCCGGCCGCCCCGCAGGTGCACGGCCCCCGGGTGACCGTCTCCCGGGAGTCCGGCATGGCCTCCGGCGGTCTGAGCGAGCAGCAGCGCGCCCACGTGGACGAGCTGGTCGCCCGCTTCACCGCCCGGACCGCCGCCTCCAAGGTCGTCACCCGACGCCACCGGCGCACCCTCGCGGACAGCCGCGCCGTGGTCGGCTTCCGCTCCTCGACCAAGGAGATGCTCTACCCGCTGGCCGCCCGCCGGGCCCGGGGCTCGCGGCTGGAGGACCTCGACGGCAACACCTACGTCGACATCACCATGGGCTTCGGCGTGCTGCTCTTCGGCCACGACCCGGAGTTCGTCTCCGAGGCCGTCCGCGAGCACCTGTCCGGCGGGCTGCGGCTGGGCCCGCGCGGCCCGGAGACCGGCGAGGCCGCCGAGCTGCTGGCCGAGCTGACCGGCACCGAGCGGGTCGCGTTCGCCAACTCCGGCACCGAGGCGAACGCCGGGGCGATCCGACTGGCCCGGGCGTACACCGGCCGGGACAAGATCGTCATGTTCGAGGGCTCCTACCACGGGCACTTCGACCACACCCTGGGCCGGACCCTGGGCCGCGGCGCCGACCGGGAGACCGTCCCGGTGTCCAGCGGCATCCCCGGCAGCGCGGTCGCCGACCTGATCGTGCTGAAGTACGGCGACCCGCAGAGCCTCCAGGTCATCGAGGAGCTCGGCGACCGGATCGCCGCCGTGCTGGTCGAGCCGGTGCAGAGCCGCCACCCGGGGCGCCAGCCCGTCGACTTCGTGCGCTCGCTGCGCGAACTGACCGCCCGCCGCGGCATCGTGCTGCTCTTCGACCAGATGCTCACCGGCTTCCGGCCCCACCTGCGCGGCGCCGAGGGCTTCTGGGGCGTCACCCCCGACCTCTCCACCTACGGCAAGGTGCTCGGCGGCGGCTACCCGATCGGCGCGATCGCCGGGCGGGCCGACCTCCTGGACGGGATCGACGGCGGCCACTGGGACTACGGGGACGACAGCTACCCGCCCAAGGACACCACCTTCTTCGGCGGCACCTACATCCAGCACCCGCTGGCGATGACCGCGGCGGGCGCCGTGCTGCGCCACCTCAAGGAGGCCGGCCCCGGCCTCCAGGAGCGGCTGAACGCCCGCACCGACGAACTGGCCGCGACCCTCAACGGCTTCTTCGAGGAGGAGGAGTTCCCGCTGCGGCTGGCCCACTTCGGCTCGCTGTTCCGGTTCGAGCCCCGGGCCGACGTGGAACTGTTCTTCCCGGAACTGCTGACCCGCGGGGTCTACGTCTGGGAGTGGCGCAACTTCTTCCTCTCCACCGCCCACACCGACGGCGACCTGGAGTTCGTGGTCGACGCCGTCCGGGAGTCGCTGCGCGGTCTGCGCCGCGGCGGCTTCTTCCCGGCCCCGCCCGGGGTGCGGCTCCCGGCCCCGCGCCCGGCCGCCGCGCTGCCCGAGCCCGGCACGGCGGACACCGCCGTGGACGGCACGGTGGACACCGCGCGGACCGGGCCGGTCCGCACGTCGTACCAGCCGGTCAGCGACCCCCAGCGCCCGGTGGACTTCAGCCTCTACTTCTTCGGCGACTACCCGCTGGACTCCCCGGAGGACGAGAAGTACCGCATCGTCCTGGAGAGCGCCCGCTTCGCCGACCGGAACGACTTCCACGCGGTCTGGCTCCCCGAGCGCCACTTCCACTCCTTCGGCGGGATCTTCCCCAACCCCTCGGTGCTGGCCGCGGCGCTGGCCCGGGAGACCAGCCGGATCCGGCTGAACGCCGGCTGTGCGGTGCTGCCGCTGCACCACCCCGTCCGGGTCGCCGAGGAGTGGTCGGTGGTGGACAACCTGTCGGGCGGCCGGGTCGGCCTGGGCTGCGCCAGCGGCTGGCACCCCAACGACTTCCTGTTCTTCCCCGAGAACTACGGCGGCCACAAGGAGTTGATGCACCGTCAGATCGACACGGTGCGGGCGCTGTGGCGCGGTGAGCCCTACCGCGGCCGCAACGGCAAGGGCGAGCCGATCGAGGTGACCCTGCACCCGCGCCCCCTGCAGGAGGAGCCGCCGATGTTCACCGCGATCGTCGGCAACCCGGACAGCTTCCGCGAGGCCGCCCGGCACGACCTGGGCGTGATCACCAACCTGATGACCCAGGACGTCGCCCAACTCGCCGAGAACGTCGCCGTCTACCGGCGCACCCGGGCCGAGCACGGCCTGGACCCGGAGGCCGGCCGGGTGGTCGTCCTGGTGCACACCTACCTGGGCACCGACCTGGACACCGCCCGTGAGCAGGCCTACCGCCCGTTCTGCCACTACCTGCGCTCCTCCCTCTCGCTGTTCGGGCAGATGGCCAACAGCCTCGGTCTGACCCTGGACTTCGAGAACACCCGGGAGGAGGACCTCGAGTTCGTGCTGGAGCGCGCCTACGAGCGCTACTGCGCCTCGCGGGCCCTGATCGGCACCCCGGAGAGCGTCCGGTCCGTGCTCGCCGAGCTGCGGGCGGCCGGCGCGGACGAGATCGCCTGCTTCGTCGACTTCGGCATCGCCCCCGACCTGGTGGCCGCCGGCCTGCCGCAGCTCGACGTGCTGCGCCGCGCCACCGACCGCGGCGCCCCGCTCTCCTACGCGCAGCAGCGGATGTGGTTCCTGCACCGCTTCATGCCCGACGCCGCGCAGTACAACGAGGTCAAGGCCGTCGAACTGGAGGGCCCGCTCGACCCGGACGCGCTGGACGCCGCACTGCGCGCACTGCTCGAACGGCACGTCGGGCTGCGCACCGTCTTCCGGGAGGAGGACGGCGAGCCGTTCCAGCAGGTGCTGCCGGCACCGCGGGGCCGGGTGCTGGAGCGGGTGCCGGTGGCCGGTGGTACGGCGGAGGCCGCGCAGGCCGCCGTGGCCGCCGCGGTCGCCGCCGAGGGCGCCCACCGCTTCGACCTCGCCGAGGGCCCGCTGTTCCGCGCCCGGCTGCTGGCGACCGGGCCCGACCGGCACGTCCTGGTGCTGGCGATGCACCACATCGTGATCGACACCCTGTCCACCGTGGTGATCACCCGGGAGCTGGGGGAGCTGTACCGGGCCGCCCAGGAGCGGCGCCCCGCCCGGCTGCCCGCGCTGACCACCACCCCGGCCGCCGAGGCCGCCCGGGAGCGGGCGGCGGTGGCCGCCGGGGCCTACCAGGAGAGCCTCGACTACTGGCGCAAGGTGCTCGGCGGTGACCTGCCGGCGCTGACCCTGCCCACCGACCGGCCCCGCCCGCCGGTCCCGGACGGCCGCGGCCGCTCCTACGTCCGCCACCTTCCCGCCGAACTCTCGGCGGACATCCGGAAGTTGGCCAGGACCCGGCGCTCGACCCTGTTCATGGTGCTGCTCACCGCCTTCGCCGGGGTGCTCCAGCGCTACGCCGGCCAGGACGAGGTGGTGCTCGGCACTCCGCTGGCCAACCGGGCGGACGGCACGGAGGACCTGGTCGGCTTCTTCGTCAACACGCTGGTGCTGCGGCTCGACCTCTCCGGCGAGCCGGACTTCGCCGAGGCGCTGGACCGGGTCCGCTCCGGCGCGCTGGACGCCTACGAGCACCAGCAACTGCCCTTCGAGGTCCTGGTGCAGGAGCTGAACCCGGAGCGGGACACCAGCCGCAACCCGCTCTTCCAGATCATGGTCGAGTTCGAGAACTACGCGGTCTTCGAACTGGACCTGCCCGGGGTGACGGCCCGTCCGCTGGACCACGTGGTGGACCGCTCCGCCTTCGACCTGTCGCTGTTCCTCACCAACCTGCCGGACGGCATCCGCTGCCACGTCGAGTACGCCGAGGCCCTGTTCGACCGGGCCACGGTGGACCGGCTGTTCGAGGCCTTCGAGCGGCTGCTCGCCGCCGCCGTCGCCGACCCGGCCCGACCGCTGGTCGAGCTGACCGCGGCCCCGGCCGACCCGGCCCTGGAGTGCGGCCCCGAGGCCGGTTCGGCCCCCGCCCACCCGCTGGCCATGGTGGCCGCCACCGTCGCCGCCCGGCCGGACACCGTCGCGGTGGTCGCGGCCGACGGCAGCACCACCGACTACCGGACGCTGGCCGCCCGGGCCGACGAACTGGCCCGGCTGCTGCTGGCCGCCGGGGTGCGGGAGGGCAGCCGGGTCGCGGTGCTGCTGCCGCGCTCGGTGGACCAGGTGGCCACCATGCTGGCGGTGCTGCGACTGGGCGCCGTCCTGGTGCCGATCGACCCGGTGCAGGGCGCGGAGCGCTGCCGGCTGATCGCCGCGGACAGTGCCCCGACCGTGCTGGTCACCGCGCCGGGCACGGACCTGATGGGCATCGCGCTGCCGACCGTGCAGACCGACGCGCGGTCCGCCGGGGCGGCGGGCGACGCCGTCGCGGTCACCGGGGCCGTCGGAGCCGCCGGGGCCGAACTCCCGCCGCTGCCCGCCCCCTCGGCGCAGGCCGCCGCGTATCTGCTGTACACCTCCGGCTCCACCGGGCGGCCCAAGGGCGTGCTGATGCACACCCTCGGCCTGGCCACCCTGATCGAGTGGAACGTCGCCGAGCACCCGGCCGCCCGCACCCTGCAGTACGCCTCCTGCGGCTTCGACGTCAGCGTCCAGGAGACGCTGACCACGCTGGCCGGCGGCGGCACCCTCCTGCTGATCGAGGAGGAGACCCGCTACGACATCACCGCGCTGGCCGCCGTGGTCCGCGCCACCCGGGCCGAGCGGCTGCACCTGCCCTACACCCCGCTGGTCGCGCTGGTCGCCGCACTCGGCGCCGAGCCGGTGCCCCACCTGCGCGAACTGATCCAAGGCGGGGAGCAGTTGATGCTCACCACCGGACTGCGCGGCTTCCTGACGCGCAACCCCGGCTGCCGGCTGCTGAACCACTACGGCCCCACCGAGACCCACGGGGTCACGGCCGGTGAGGTCCCGCCGGACGGACCGGACCACGCCTCGGTCGGGCGCCCGGTGCCGGGCAGCCGGATCGTGCTGCTGGACGCCGCCGGACGCCCCGTCCCGGCCGGAGCCGTCGGCGAGGTCCACGTGCTCGGCCGCCAGGTCGGCCTCGGTTACGCCGACCGCGAGCAGGAGACCGCCGCCGTCTTCACCGACACCCCGGACGGCCGCCGCTACCGCACCGGCGACCTCGGCCGGTGGCGGCCGGACGGCACCCTGGAGTACCTCGGCCGGGCCGACCGCCAGGTCAAGGTGCGCGGCTACCGGATCGAGCCGGGCGAGGTGGAGACCGTGCTGCGGACCGTACCGGGCGTGCGCGGCGCGGCAGTGACCGGACGCCGTACCGCGGCGGGCACCACCCTGGCCGGGTACGTGCAGTGCGCGGCCGAGGACCTGCCCCGGGTCCGCGACCGGCTCGCCGACCTGCTGCCCGAGCACATGGTGCCGGGCCTCTGGGCCGCCGTCCCGGACCTGCCGTTCACCATGAACGGCAAGCTCGACACCGCCGCGCTGCCGGAACCGCTGCCGCTGGGCGCCGGCCTGGCCGCCGTCGCCCCGGCCACCGAGCTGGAACGCACCGTGCAGCGGCTCTGGGAGGACGAACTCGGCCGCCCCGCGGGCGTGGAGACCTCCTTCTTCGACCTCGGCGGCCACTCGCTGGCCGCCACCCGACTGCTGAACCGGGTCCGCGAGACGACCGGGCTGCGGATCGGGGTGCTGGACTTCTTCCGCCGCCCCACCATCCGGGGGATGGCCGCCCACCTGCCGTCCGCCCAGGACCGCCCGGCCCCGGCCTACGAGGAGGGCACGCTGTGACCCCCGGGACCACCAGGACCCCCGGCCTGACCGGGACGACCGGGACGACCGGAACCCCCAGCACGACCGCGACGGCCGGGACCGCCGCCGGGGCCGCCGCGGAGGAGGACTGGGGCCGGCTGGTCCGGCTGCTCGACGAGCGCGGGATCGTGCTGCGCACCACCGGCGACCGGCTCGGCTACCTCGCCCCGCCCGGCGCGCTGGACGAGGAGGCGGCCGGGCTGGTCCGGGCGCACCGGGACCGGCTGCTGGCCGTGCTGACCGGCTCCGGCGCGGCGCTCTCCGCCGCGCCGGCCGGGCTGGCCCAGCGCCGGCTGTACGGCACCCACCGCCGCTCCGCCGACCCGGCGGTGTGGAACATCACCCAGCGCATCACCCTGCGCGGGCCGCTGGACCCCGAACGGCTGGCCGCCGCCCTGACGGCGCTGACCGACCGCCACGAGAGCCTGCGGACCCGCTACCGGGACACCGACCTGGGCGTGCTCCAACAGGTGCTGCCGAACACCCCGACCGAGCTGCCGTACGACGACCTGCGGGCACTCGCCCCCGCCGCCCGGGACGCGGCCCTCGCCGAGGCCGCCCGGGCCGAGGGCGCCCTGCCGTTCGACCTGGACGGCTCCCGGCTGCTCCGGGCCCGGCTGCTGCGGTCGGCCGACGAGGTGTGGGTGCTGCTGCTCACGCTCCACCACATCGTGGTGGACGGCTGGTCGCTGGCCACCCTGCTGGGCGACCTGGGCGCGCTGTACCACCCCACCGGCCCGCTGCCGGAGCCGGGGCGGATGACCGACCACGCCTGCTGGGAACGGACCGTGGTCACCCCGGCCGCCGTCGCCGAGGCCCTCGACCACTGGACGGGGGTGCTGGGCGGCGTCCCGCTGGAGGTGGCCCTGCCCACCGCCCGGCCCCGCCCCGAACAGCGCTCCGGGAGCGGCGGCACGCTCGGCTTCCGCGTCCCGGCGGCCCTCGCCGAGGCGGTGCACCGGTACGCCGCCGGGCGCTCCACCACCGCCTCGGCCGTGCTGCTGGCCGGCTACGCCCGACTGCTGGGCGAGCTGACCGGGGCGGCGGAGACCCTGGTGCTGCTCGCCCACGCCAACCGCACCCGGCCGATCGACGAGCGGCTGGTCGGCCTGCTCACCTTCGGCCTGCCGATCCGGCTGCCCACCCGGCTCCCGGGCGGGTTCGCCGCCCTGGTGGACGCCGCCGCGACGGCGGTCGCCACGGCGCTCGACCACGCCACGGTGCCCGTCGGCCAGTTGGTGGACCAGCTGCGCGAGCGCGGCGTCCGGTTGCCGGCGTCGTACCCGCAGGTCCAGCTCACCCTGCTGAGCACCCCGGCCGTCGCCCTCGACCTGCCCGGGCTGACCGCCGAGGTCGAGGACGTGCCGGGCCCCTCGACCCGCTCCGACCTGCTGCTGGTCCTGATCCCGGACGCGGACGGCTACGCGGGGATGGTCGAGTACGACGCCGACCTGTTCGAGCCGGCGACGGTGCGGTCCTGGCTGGACGCCCTGCTGGCCGACCTGGCCGGGCAGCTGGCGGACTGACCGCCCGGAGCGCCCGGCCGGACGGACACCCGTCCGGCCGGGCGCTTCCGGCGTTCCGGCCCGCCGGGTCAGCCGTTCGCGCGGATCGTCGCCCGGATCCAGTCCGCGTAGGCCGGCGCGCTGCTGTACAGGCCGGGGCCGGAGGCGCACGGCACGTGCCCGCCGACGCCGGGACCGGAGGTGACGCCGATCAGCTCCCAGCGCCCGCCCCGGCCGCGCTGGAGCTGCGGCCCGCCGGAGTCGCCGAAGCAGGCCATCGCGTTCGGCACCCGGCTGACGGTGCACAGCCGGGTGGGGCCCGCGTAGCCCGGGTCGCACTCGGACTCGGCCGCCCGTCGGGTGTCGAGCTGCTGGAGGTGGTCGGGGAAGCGCAGCCCGCCGAGCGCGTCGGTGTCGACGACGGTTCCGAAGCCGAGCAGCCGGGTCGGGGTGCCGGGAGCGCCGGGCCGCTCGGCGACGGGGACGGGCCGCTCCCGGACCGGCCGGTCCAGCCGGATCAGTGCGACGTCGTCCAGGTTGGGCCCGGTGCCCCCGCCCTGCCGGTAGCCGGGGTGGGTGAAGGTGCCGGCGATCGCGCGGACGGTGCCGCCGGCCTTGCGCTCGGAGCTGCCGATCCGGACCGTGCCGGCCGGCGTGACCAGGGCCCGGTCGACGCAGTGGGCCGCCGTCAGCACCCACTGGCGGTCGATCAGCGAGCCGCCGCAGACGCCGTCGGGCAGGCCCGGGGCCGACACCGGGACGGAGGCCATGAACGGGTAGGGCCGGTCGGCGTCCGTCCCGTTGACGATCGCCGAGGCGCTGCCGGCGGTGGCGACGGCGCACCCGAGGGCGACCGCGGTCACGGTGGCGAGACGGGTGGCACGACGCCGCACGAACGTCCTGTCGAACATCGGGGATCCTCCTTGACGTGGGAACTTCCTGAGGCCCCCAGCCTCGCGTTCCAAGATCGTCCGGACGATCCGGCCAACCGGCGTACCGGGGGTGGGGATTTCCCCAGGCCCGGGCCGCGGGCCGACCCGGCGGGCCGACCCGCGGTCAGGCCGACGCCCCGACAGCTCCGGGCGCCCGACAGCGCCCGGCGCACCCGTCCGGAGCAACGTGACGCGCGGTGCGGTCGGCGGACTGCGATCTTCGGAGGGACCCGGCGGTGACGGACCGCCGGGTCCCGTCGTCCCGAGACCGTGGAGGCCCGGATGTGGCAGGCTCCCCCCGCCCCCGTCAGCCGTGAGTGGCTTCCCGTACTGGACATGCCGGCGGTCGGTCGCCAGGACCGCTGGACGGTGCTGCTGCGCCTGCTGCTGCTGATCCCGCAGTTCGTGGTGGTCTGGGTGCTGTCGGTGGTGGCGTTCTTCGTCACGGTGATCGGCTGGTTCGGCGCGCTGATCCTCGGCCGGCTCCCCGGGTTCGCCGCCGCCTACCTCACCTCGTACGTGCCGTACGAGGTGAGGGTGAACGCCTACCTGATGCTCACCACGGACCACTACCCGCCGTTCCGGTTCCGGGCGCCCCAGCACCCCGTGCAGGTCGGGCTGCGCCCGGGGGAGCTGAACCGGCTGGCCGTGCTGTTCCGGATCATCCTGGTCATCCCGGCGTCGATCGTGCAGGGGCTGCTGCACGCGGGGTGGTGGATGGTGTCGTTCATCATCTGGCTGGTGGTGCTCGTCCTCGGCCGGATGCCGCAGCCGCTGTACGAGGCGACCACCGCCATCCTGCGCTACCAGCTGCGGTACACGGCCTACCTGCTGATGCTCACCTCGGCCTACCCCAAGCGCCTGTTCGGCGAGGAGCCGGGCAGCGAGCCCGAGCGGGTGTCGGCCACCCGGCCGCTGGTGCTGAGCGGCGCCGGGCGCGGCCTGGTGGTGGTCTTCCTGATCCTGGGCGTGGTGTCCTGGGCGACCAGCTCGGTCACCGCCTCGGTGAACTCCGACGACGACGGCCCCGCCGACGACTACGGCACCAACCCGACCCAGCACGTGATGGCGCCCCTCGTCCCGGGCCCGGTCGACCGGGGCGCGGCCGACTGAGCCCGGCACCGGCGGCCGGGGCGGGGCCGTCGCTCGGACGGCGGCAGAGACCTCGCGGGCGGCGGTGCGGACGGGTCCATACTGACCGGGACACCAGGAGGTGTTCATGGCGATCGTGGATCCCACCGCGCTGGCCCGGCTGGTCGCGGAGTACGAGGCATTGACCGCCCAGCGCTCGGCCGAGGCCCGGCAGCGACTGCGCGACGTCTGCTACACGCTCGGGGTCTACACCGGGGAGAAGAACGGCGCCCGCGCCGTCGCCCGGGCCCGGGCCCTGCTCACCCGGGCGCGCCCGTCCGCCGCCCCGGCGGCGGGCCCCGGCGCCGCCCCCACCGAGGGTGCGGCGGACGGCACCGGCGGGCTGCTCGCCTCCCTGGGTGAACTCGCGGTGAGCGACGGGCAGCGGCACCGGCCCACCGCCACCCTGAAGGAACTGGTCCAGCTGTCCCGGGTCACCGTGCCGGACTGCGTGGGCGCGGCCGTGAGCACCTGGCACGACGACGGGACGGTGGAGGTCCTGGCCGCGAGCTCCCCGCAGCTGCTGACGCTGGAGCGCGCGCAGGGCGAGGCCGGCTCGGGCCCGCTGCCGCGGATCCGCCGGCAGGGGGACGGCCAGGTCGTGGTCCTGCTCGACACCGGGCGCCCCGGCCGGTTCACGGACCGGGCCCGGCGCTGCGGGGCGCGATCGGTCGTCACCGCGCACCTGCGGGCCCACCCGTACGGGTGCACCGCGTACAGCGCCTACCTGCGCTCCTCCTCGGACGTGGTGGGCGCGCCCTCGGAGGGGCTGGTCGCCTTCCTCGCCCTCCAGGCGTCGATCGAGTTGGACCGCACCGCGCTGGCCCGGTCGGTCACCGACCTGTTCGACCGGAGCCATACGACCGGCGTCGCCATCGGCCTCACCATGGAGCGGTTCGGAGTGACGGCGCACACCGCGCTGTCCCTGCTCACCCGGGTGGCCCAGCGGCTGGGCACCGACCTCGACACGGTGATCCGTCGGCTGGTCGCCGACGCCCGGCACCCGCTCCGGGAGGAGGGCCCGGACGGGGCTGCGGGGCCCGGCCGGTAGCGGCCGGTGGCGGTCGGAGTCAGCCGCGGGCGACCGGCAGGCGGTCCCGGACACGGGTGAGCAGGGCCGCCGGGTCCGGCCCGGGCTGGAGGGCGGGCAGCAGCAGGTGCCAGAGGTCCACCAGGTGGGCCTCGATCCGGCGCCGCCCGTCCAGCGCGTCGGAGACGGTGTGCAGCCCGTAGAAGGCGCAGACCACGGACCGGCCGGCGGCCTGCGGATCGACGCCCGGCGACAGGTCGCCCCGGAGGCGGGCGTCCCGGAGCAGTGCGGTGACCGTCTCGATCCAGCCCACGAAGGGCACCGGCAGGACGGCGTCGATGGCCTTCCGCTCGGACCAGAGCCGGGCGCCGGCCCGTACCACCACGTCGTCGCGGAACGCCCGGGCCACCAGGAAGCTCAACAGCACCAGCCGCTCCATCGGGCACCCGGCGGAATCCGCGCCGCCGATGAGCGGGGGCCAGGCGGCGAAGTGGGCCTCGACGACGGCCCGGGCCAGGTTCTCCTTGCTGGTGTAGTGGAAGTAGACGGCGCCGCTGGTGCGTCCGGAGAGCGCACTGATCTCGCTGATGCTCGTCGCGGCGTAGCCCTTTTCGTCGAAGAGCCGTGCGGCGGCCTCCAGGATGGCCGTTCGCGTCGTCGTAGCCCGTTCTTGCACGTGTTCTCTGCCTCGGTCGGTCCGCCCGCTGATGGGGCAAAAATAGCGGCTTCCGGGTCGTGCGCAGGCGTATTCCACATGCATTTTCGAAAGGCTTGATATGTGCTATTCATATGTCTGATGGGGATTTCGCGGTCGCGGCGGACGAGTCCTTCCCGGTGACCGGAGCGGCTCCGCCGCTCAGCTGGTCGCGGACGGTCCCGCGTGAGCTGGTGCACCGGGTCTCGGTGGCGGAAGTGCTTCTGACGGACGTACGGGAGTTCGGCGCCGGACGGTTCGCGGCGGCGGTGCAGTGGCCGCTCTCCCACCCGACCTTCCCGCGCGGCGGTCGCGGCGCCCACAGCCCCCTGATGATCGTGGAGACCCTCCGCCAGCTGGGCATCTACCTGCCGCTGCGGTTCTGCGTCACCCCGCCCGGGCCGCACTTCCTGATCACCGACGTGCACTACGCGATCGACCCGCGGGCCGAACCGGTGGCGCGGCACGGCGCCACCGAGGTGACCTGCTCGGTCGCGATGGACGGGCTGCGGCGGGACGCGGCCTCCGGCGCGCTGTCGGGCCTGCGGCTGCGCGCCGGATTCCACGCCGACGGACGGCTGTTCGCCACGGCGGGCGGCGGGGCGCGGATCCTGGACACCGACCGGTACGCGGCCCTGCGTGGTCCGGTGCCGGGGCCGCACGCCCCGGTCGGGGGCTCCGGCACCCGGCCGGACCCGGACGTCCTGGGGGTGGCCTCCCCGCACGACGTGCTGCTCGCCCTCGGCCCGGACGGCGCCCGGCTCGACCCGGCCGACCCCCGGCACCCGTACTTCTTCGACCACACGAGTGACCACGTGCCCGGCGTCGCCCTGCTGGAGGCGGCCCGGCAGGCGGTGGCGGTGCAGAGCGCGGGGTGGCTCCGCCGGCCGGTCGCCTGCGTGCTCCGGGCCCTGCGCTTCACCGAGTACCGGCCGCCGGCGGCGGTCCAGTGCGCGGTGTACGGGACGACGGGGGTGTTCCGGATCCGCCAGGGCGCCGGTCCGACCGCCGTCGGGGTGCTGAGGTACTCCTGATCCGCATCCCGAACACGCTGGGAATCGCTTTGACCGCAAAGCGTAACGGTCATAACGTTGGGAACGTTATGTTCCGGATCCGCCCGACGGGTGGATCCGGAACCGGTCCGGCCGGACATGTCCGGCCACCCCGGCGGTCGACGGTCCGTTCTCCCACGGCGGGCCCGCGTCCGGGAACCGCGAGCTCGCCGCGTCGCCCCTCACGCCTGCGCGATCGGTCACGGCCTTCGCTCGCCCGTACTCCTCCCTTTCATCGAACGGTAGAGGCATGGCGAAAGAATCGATCCTCAGCTGGACCCCCACGGCCGTCGTCTTCGACTGCGACGGCACCCTCATGGACAGCGAGAGCCACTGGCAGGACGCCAGGAGCCTGGTGCTGCACAGCTACGGCGTCGCCCCGGACGCCTCCTTCTCGGACCGCGCCAAGGGCCTGCACTACACCCAGTGCGGTCGGCTGATGGCCGAGACGGCCGGCCGGCCCGGGCTGGCCGAGGAGATGACCCGTCAGCTCCTGGAGAGCTTCCGCAAGCTCGTCGCCGAGAACCCGGTCACCTGCCCCGGCGCCCCGGAGCTGGTGCGCGCCGCCGCGGAGTTCGCCCCGCTGGCGGTGGCCAGCAACTGCCCCCGCGACGTGGTCGAGTCCAGCCTGGACCACGCGGGCCTGCTGCCGCTCTTCGGGCACGTGCTGGTGCCGGAGGACTGCCTGCGGCCCAAGCCGGACCCGGCGCTCTACCTGGCCGCCGTGGAGCTCTGCGGCGCGGTGCCGGCGGACGCCCTCGCGGTGGAGGACTCCGCCTGCGGGATCCGGTCGGCCGTCGGCGCGGGCCTGCGGGTCCTCGGCGTGGGACCCCGGCCCAGCGACGAGGAGCGGGCCGCGGTCGACCTCTGGGTCACCAGCCTGGCCGACCCGTCGGTGCTCGCCTGGGCGGCCTCCCGGCCGTCCCGCTGCCCGGCGGGCTGAGCCCGGAGGGTCCGAAACGGGCCCGGGTGCGCGGGGGTGAGAGCCCTCCGCGCACCCGGGCCCGTGCGGTCAGCCCGCCGCGACCGGGGCGTCCGGTTCCTCGCAGCCGACGCCGTCGTCCGTCAGCACCGGGGTCAGCGAGGTGAGCGGCCGCACCGCCGAGGCGAAGAACAGCCCCACGCCCACGGCCCCCGGATCGGGGAGGCCGGACGCCCGCTCCCCGAGGTAGCTGGCCCGGCCCCGGCGGGCCCGCAGGGCCCTGGTGGCGCGGACGCCCCCGAAGGCGGCGTCCGCCGCCAGCAGCAGGGCGGCGTCCACCGGGGTGTCCCGCGAGCACAGCTCCAGGGCCGCCGCGGCCGGCGCCAGCGCGTCGACGAGCGTCTTGTCCCCGGGCACGGCCTCGCCGACGCGCTGGATCGCGGCCAGACCGGCGGCCGTGCCGCGGGCCAGGTCCGGTGCGGTGAGGGCGGGGTGGACGGCGGCCTCGGCGAGGTGGTGCAGCAGCAGCCCGAAGAGCGGGCCGCTGGTTCCGCCGACCTCGTCCAGGAAGGCGGTCGCGGCGACCTGGAGCGGACGCCCGACGGGCAGGGCCGGGCCCGGCGGCAGCCCGCCGAGTGCCGTCATCGCGCAGGAGACCCCGGCGAGCAGGTTGACCCCGAAGTCGCCGTCCCCCGACTGCTGGTCCAGCGCGGTGAGTTCGGGCTCGGTGGCCGCCACCGAGTCGGCGAAACGGGTGATCCACGCCCGGGTGAACGCTTCGTCGAAGGTCGTCACCGTACTGCCTCCATCGCCGTAGGGCCGGTCCACCGCAGGGCGGGGGTGTGCACCGGCGCGTCGTACAGGCCGAGGATCCGGTCGTCGCCGACCAGGAGCGAGACCGAGAAGCCCCGGGTGTCCAGCGCGGTCGAGAAGTCGCCCACCAGGCTGCGGGCGACCCGTACCCCCTGCCGCTCCAGCGTGCGCAGCAACTCGCGCGCCACCGCGTACAGTTCGAGGTCGGTCACCGCGCCCAGCCCGTTCACCAGGGCGATCACCGGCTCGTCGGTGCCCGGTCGCAGCGCCGTGACGAGCGCCCCGGCCATCCAGTCGACCAGCTCGTCCAGGGGCCCGCTGGGCACCGAACGGGCGGCGCGCTCCCCGTGGATGCCCACCCCGAACTCGATCGTCCCGGGCGGCGGGAGGTAGGCGGCCAGCCCGGTGGCGGGGGAGGTGTGGGCGGCGGCGGCGACCGCCATGCTCCGGCAGCGGTCGACCAACCGGCCGCCGAGCGCGGTCAGTTCGGCCAGCCCGAGGCCGCGGTCCGCGGCGGCGCCGAGGACCTTCTCCACCAGCACCGTCCCGGCGGTGCCCCGGCGGCCCACCGCGATGTCCCCGGACTCGGAGGCGAGGTCGTCGTCCACCAGGACCCGGGCGCACGGGATCCCCGCGTGCGCCAGCCGTTCGGCCGCGATGCCGAAGTTGATCCGGTCCCCGGTGTAGTTCTTGACGACGTGCAGCACGCCCTCCGGGCCCGCGACCGCGCAGGACGCCTTGAAGAGCTGGCGGTTGTGCGGGGAGGCGAACACCTGCCCCGGGCAGGCCGCGTCCAGCATCCCGGCGCCGACGAAGCCGATGTGCATCGGCTCGTGCCCGGATCCGCCCCCGGAGAGCAGCCCGACCCGGCGCGCGGCGGAGCGGTGCCGGGAGTGCAGGTAGCCGTCCTCGGCGTCGTGCACGACGAGCCCGCGGTGCACGGTGGCGAAGCCGGCCAGGGCGTCGCCGACCAAGGTTTCCTGAGAGGTCGCGAAATATCCGGCCACAGCGCCTCCTCGGACAAAGGCGGAGCCGAACGGCTCCGCATCTGTCTGTTTGCGCTCAGCCTGAAGGGCGGCGCGGTGGGCGGCAACTCGTGGTCCGGGCGGTTCGGTGGCGCCGGCGTCCGCGCGGGGGAGGGGAACGGGGCCGGAGCGGGCGGTGCCCGTGGGGTGCCGGGCGTTCCGGCCCCCGTTGCTGCATTCCGGTGAGGGAGACGGTGCACCGTCCGGGCAGCGGACGTCCGGGTGGTGGGAAAGCCGTGGAAAAGTCGGGGGAAAGCCTGCGCTGGAGCGTTGGGGAGCCGTGGCACGCCGGCCGGTACCCGACCAACATCACCGTGGTGCGCGGTACTTGACGGGGATCGCCGCGGAGGACGATGCTGTGCGGCAGCCGGGCTAGCTGAGGTGAATGGGATCGCAGCCTCATTCACCCCAGTTGGCCCGGCTGCCGCCGTCCCGCATTCCGGTGACGCGGCCGGGCTACCCGGCCGGCTGACCGGCCTCGGCGGCCTCCTCGGCGGCCCGCTTGACGGCGGCGATCAGCTCCCGGCGGCGGGCCCGCAGGTCCTCCGGGCGGACGGACAGCGAGACGCTGCCGACCACGCCGCCGTCGGCCCCCAGGACGGGCGCCGCCAGGCAGGCCAGCCCCGGCCGGGCCTCCTCGACGTCCAGCGCGACGCCGGTGCGGCGGATCCGCCGCAGTTCCTCGTCGAGCTGCTCGACGGAGGCGATGGTCCGCGGGGTGAACCGGCGCAGCCCCGGCTGTTCCAGGTAGCGGCGCCGGGCGGCCGGCCCGGCGGCGGCCAGTGCGATCTTGCCGTGCGCGTAGGCGTGCGAGCGGGGGTCGACGCCGGTCGCGAGCTCGGGCCGCTCGTCGCCCTCGGCGGCCACGGTCCGCACGTCGGCGATCACCAGGCCGTCGCCCTGGTAGGCCACGTAGTTCGCGGAGGCCCGGGTGGTCCGCCGCATCCGGGCGAGCACCCCGTCGATGCCGCTGCCCAGGCCGGTCTGCCGCAGGAAGGCGCGGTGCAGCGCGGCGACCTGGTAGCCGAGGGTGTAACCGCCGTCGGTGCGGACCAGGTAGCCGCGCTCGGTGAGCGGGGCGAGCAGGGTGTAGGCGGTCGACAGGGCGCAGCCGAGGCTGCGGGCGAGGGCCTTGGCCGAGAGCGGCCCGCTCGCCCGCGCGACGAGTTCCAGCACCTCCAGGGTGCGGTCGGCGGCGCGCGGCCCGGTCTGACCGGCCATGACGGATGCTCCTCGGGGTCGTCCTGCGTGACCCCTCCAGTCTGCCGGTGACCTGCGCCGGAGCGGCCACCGGCCCCCGGGCCTCCGGGCCGCTGCGGCCCCGGGCCTCGCGCGGCCTCAGACCTCGCGCGGCGTGATCTCGCCCATCAGGTCCCAGTCGGACCGGTCGGGGAGGTCGACGCTGATGATCTTCGGCTTGGCGGCGACCGCGCCGGCCAGCGTCTCCATCGCCTGCCGGAAGTGCGCCGACTCCACGTGCTCCCGTCCGGCCTCGCCGTCCCGGAAGCCCTCGACCAGCACGTACTCGTCCGGGTCGGCCACACTGCGGGACCAGTCGAAGAACAGGTTGCCCGGCTCGGCGCGGGTCGACTCGGTGAAGTCGCGGACGATGTCCAGCCACTGCGCGCTGAGCTCGGGGCGGACGGGGAACTTCACGGTGATGAAGATCATGGCAGGTCCCTTCGGGTCGGGTGGGGAGGACGGTCGGACCCCACCCTCCCGGACCGCTGCCCGGCGGGCGAAACGCGCCGCGCCGCGATTCCACCCATGCCGGAAAGCGCCTCCCGCCGGGCCGCGCCGGGGGCGCCGACCGGCTCCGTGGCGACTGTCCGGCGCCCCGGCCGCTATCCGGCGCCGTCCGTGGCGATGAGCTTCTCGCAGTCGGCGATGTGCTGCCGGACACGGCGGGTGAACGCCGCCAGGTCGTCCGCGTGGGCCGCGATGTACTGCTTGTCGTAGGCGGTCTGGACGGCCACCGCGATCCCCATGAGGTTGGTCGACCGCTTGCAGGCGTCGTCGGCGGTCGCGGTGGCGAGCTCGACCGGGCTGTGGGTGACGGCGGCCCCGGGAGCCGGTCGCCGGTCGCGCCAGCGCGGGTCCATGAAGGCGTCCGCCGGGGTGGCGTAGCTGAACCCGCGGGACTTCATGCAGCCGCTCCACTGCCGGTCGGCGGCCACGATCCGGGGGTCGGTGAGCGGTTCCTTCGGGCCGCCGCCCGGGAGGGCGGCCGGGTCCGGGGTGGTGGCCATCGATCCGCCGACGGCGTCCAGCGCCGCCCGCAGGCAGCCGCCCTCGGGCACGGGCCTGCCCTGGTACTCCGTCAGCGGGGCGCCGCTGCCGTCCCGTCCGGCGAGGACCTGCTGGGTGGCGGCCGAGGGCGCCGGGCGGTCGTCCGCGGCGGTGACGGCGTCGTAGCCGGTGGTCGCCACCCGGCCGGGGGAGAAGTAGCCGTAGAGCTGCGAGCGGACGTCCTGGTCGGCGGCCGCGTCCGGGCCCGGGTCCGGCCAGGGCGCCTCCGAGATGCCCAGCTGCCGGAGGCAGTGCGCGCTCGCCGCGTAGACGGCCCGTTGCACGACCGCGCTCTGGGCGGAGGTGGGCAGGTAGACGTCGATCGGCCGTACGACCTGGCCGATCGCGGTGACGGTGGAGATCTCGCCCAGCTGCGGCGGGGCCGGCCGGGTGTCCTCCGCGCCGCAGGCGGCGAGGGCCGCCGCCAGGGCGATGACCAGGCCCGCTGTGGTGGAGCGCTTCATGTTCGTCCTCCGGGAGCGGCACCCGCCACACGGGACCAGGGGTCGGTGGCGGGTGCCGGGTTCACAGGCCGGGACGGCCCGGGATCACGTCCAGTTCGGGTTGTCGATCTCCAGCGCGTAGGTCATCACGTGCGGGAGGGACTGGCTGCCCCCGGGCTTCATCTTGAGCGGGCCGGTGGAGTTGTAGAAGGCGGCCCAGTTCCAGTCGGTCTGTTCGTAGACGACATCGCTGACCTGGCCCTTGTAGCCGTCGGTCAGGTCGCTGATGGTCTTGTAGCCGATGGAGCCCGCTGCACAGAAGGTGCTCTCCGAGCCGCTGGCGACGGTCAGTCCGTGGGTCGGGCAGCCCACCTGGCCGATGGCGTTCGCCGGGCCGGCCACGGCCACCCCGGTGAGGGCGAGGCCGGCGGTGGCGGCGACGGCGAGGAGCTTCCTGCGGATCTGCATGGGAATCCTTTCGAAGGACGTCCTGGGGTGCGGTGCCGGGGGCGGACTCAGCTGCGTCGTCCCGGCCCACTGCGATGGTGGGGGCCAGGGGGACAGGGGCGCGAGCTGTTAGAGGAGAGCTGAATAGCCGCGAATTCGAGTCAAACTTGTACGGAGCACCTCATGCTGCCCGCCGTCGACTTGCCGACCGCAGGCACTCGGGGGAGAGATGCTCGACCTTCGTTTCACCGTGTCGGACCTGGCCCGGACCAGGTTCACCATCTCGCCGATGGACCAGATCCTCGGCGGGACCGCCGGAGCAGGGCACCACTGCGTCGGCCCGTCGGGCGCCCGCGACCGGTGGTGGCGGCGGGTGCGGCAGCGCGTGCCGTACCAGGCCACCCCGTTCCTGGAACTCGTCAACGCCAGCCTCAGGGCCGTCCCGGACTTCCTCGCGGTCGACGCCGACGCCGGGCGCCGCACGCTCACCGACGAACTCGACGCCCTGCTCGCCGTCACCGACGGCACCCTGCGCCAGGACCTCGCCTTCCACGGCGACGGACGGGAACTCGCCCCCATCGTCCGGGACTTGCGGGAGGGCGGCGCGCGCCCGCTGCGCCGGGTCGCCGACGGTGTCTGGGCGCTGTTCCGGTCCTGCCTCGCCCCGGACTGGCCGGACATCCAGCGGGTCCTGAGGGCGGACATCGCCCAGCACGCGCGGTCGGCGGCCGAGGCCGGGCCCGGCGCCATGCTCGGCGCCCTCCACGCGCAGGCGCTCTGGCGGCCCGAGGGCGTCCTGCGGATCCCGGTCCAGGCCGCGGACGAGGAGTTCGACCTGGGGGGCCGGGGGTTGGAGCTGCGCCCGAACTTCTTCCTGACCGGAGTCGCGGCCGGTCTGGAGGGGCGGCAACCGCCCGTCCTGCTGTACCCGGTCTGCGTTCCGCACCCGGACCCGGCCGCGGTGCGCAGGGTGGACGGACTGGCCCTGCTCATCGGCGGGACGCGGGCCCGGGCGCTGCGCTCGATCGGGCGGGGCCCGTGCACCACGACCCTGCTCAGTGACCGCATCGGCCTCAGCCCGGCGACCGCGTCGGCCCACGCGACCGTCCTGCGGGCCGCCGGGGCGATCACCACCGAGCGGGCCGGGACGGAGGTCCGCCACGCCCTCACCCAGCTCGGCCGGGACCTCCTGTTGCACAATCCCGAGCCCGCCGTGCGGAGTTGACGCATCGGCCGCGCCGGGTGGGCACTCGGACCGGCCCCGGGGTATCGGGGTCAGGGCCGGAGCCGGTCGGGGGAGGGCAGGCGGGTCATCGGCTCGTCGGCCCAGGTGTAGACCTCCAGGGCGGACAGCCGCCCCTCGGTGGCGAACACCAGGACGCCACCGATCGGTTCGCCGTCGGCGTCGACCACGGTGGCCTCGGCGGCGGGGCGCCCCGGGACGGGGACGGAGGGGACGGGGGCGGTGTCGTCCAGGTCGAAGTCGAGGCCGGCGCAGGGGCAGGCACAGCCGCCGGTGACCCGTAGGTGGGGGATCTGGGCGCGCAGGGCGCGGTCGGCAGGTGTGTCCGCCCCGAGCAGGGCCTCCAGGAGGGCGACCGCCTCGGCGGGCGGTCGGGGGTCGGCGGTGCTGTCGTCCATGCCGGGAGCCGATCATCCGCGGGGCCGGCGCGTCAACCGGCGTCCGCCCGCCCGGTGTCGGCGGGAGACACCGGAGGCCTGACGGCCGACCGGTGTCCCCCGCTGTCGGGCGATCGCCCTCGGTGCGGTGCTACAGCTGGGTGGCACCGCCGTCGACGAAGAGTTCCGCGCCGGTGGTGAAGGAGCTCTGGTCGCCGGCCAGGTGGAGGGCGGTGGCGGCGACCTCCTCGGGGTGTCCGGCCCGGCCGAGCGGGGTCGGTGCGGCGGGCCCGTCGGTTCGGGCCTCCTGGGGGAGTGCGGCCCGCAGTTCGTCGGCGCCGGGGGTGGAGACCGGACCGGGGGTGAGGGCGTTGACCCGGATGCCGCGGCCCGCGAGTTCGGCGGCCCAGGTGCGGGCGAGGCTGCGGATCGCGGCCTTGGTGGCGGCGTAGAGGCCCAGGCCCGGCACGGCGCGCAGCGCCGCGCTGGAGGAGAGCAGGATGACCGAGGCGCCGGGCGACAGCAGGGGGAGCGCCTTCTGGACGGTGAAGACCGTGCCCTTGAGGTTGACGGAGGTGGTGCGCTCGTACTCCTGCTCGGTGATCGTGCCGAGCGGACCGGAGCCGCCGACCCCGGCGTTGGCCACCACGACGTCGAGACGGCCGCTGCGTTCGGTGATCTCGGCGAACAGCCGGTCGAGGTCGTCGAGGCGCGACACGTCGCCGCGGATGCCGATCGCCCGGTCGCCGATCTGTGCGACGGCGTCGGCGAGTTCGGCCTCGCGGCGGCCGGTGAGGTAGACGGTGGCCCCCTCCTCGGCGAACCGGCGGGCGATGGCGAGGCCGATGCCGGTGGAGGCTCCGGTCACGAGGGCGGTCCTGTGCTCCAGCTGTCCCATGGTGGTTCTCTCCTGGTCGTTGATGTAACCACTATTGTTACATTGTGGGCGGCAAGAAGTGCCCCGCGGTCACGGCCGGACGGTTCCGCCCGGCCCGGGGGTGGCGCTAGGCGGCCTTCAGGACGTCGCGCAGGACGGCCTCCAGCGTGGTCCTCGCCAACTCGGCGCGAAGGGCGGTCTCGACCCCGTCGTAGACGGCGCCCAGCACCGGCCCGATGCCGTGGCCCACGACGCACGCGGGGTCGGGGGCGGCGGGGTGCAGCGCGAAGACCGGCCCCGGCTCCACCGCCTCGTACACGTCGAGCAAGGTGATCTCCGACAGCTCCCGCAGCAGCGTCCAGCCGGCGCCGGCGCCCCTCCGCGAGTCGGTCAGCCCGGCCTTGCGCAGCTGGGCCAGCAGGCGCCGGATCACCACCGGGTTGGTGTTGACGCTGGTCGCGATCTGCTCGGAGGTGGCGACCTCGTGGCCACGGCGCTGGTACAGCCCGATCCAGGTCAGGGCGTGCGCCGCGACGGTCAACCTGCTGTTGGCGCTCATTGCGGCCTCCACCCCCCTGTCCTGTTGTAACCATAACAGTTATGACGCCCGGGGCAAGGGCCCGAGCGCGGACAGGCTGCGGGCGTCGGTCGGCGGGCGCCGGTACGCCCCGGGTCTCCCCGCAGGGTGCGGGGAGACCCGGGGCGATCGGCCGACGGCGGTCAGACTCCGGTGGCGGCCAGGCGGGCGTGGCGGCGGGCGGTGGCCTCGGCCGGGTCGAGGACCGGGACGGCGGCCAGCAGGCCCTTGGTGTACGGGTGTTGCGGGGAGTCGTACACCGTGGCGGCGTCGCCCTGTTCGACGATCCGGCCGGCCCGCATCACGGCGACCCGGTCGCTGACCTGGCGGACCACGGCGAGGTCGTGGGCGACGAACACCAGGGCGAGGCCGAGGTCGCGCTGCAACTCGCCCAGCAGGTCGATCACCTGGGCCTGGGTGGTGACGTCCAGCGCGGAGACCGGCTCGTCGCAGACGATCAGCTTCGGCCGGGGCGCGAGGGCCCGGGCGATGCCGACCCGCTGGCGTTGGCCGCCGGAGAACTCGTGCGGGTAGCGGTGGTACCAGTCGGGGTCCAGCCCCACCCGCTCGAGCAACTCGCCGACCCGGGCGCGGATCCGCCGCTCGTCTCCCTCACCGGCGATCCGCAGCGGGTCGGCGACGGAATCGCCGATGCTGCGGCGCGGATTGAGCGAGGAGACCGGATCCTGGAAGACCATCTGGAGCTCGCGCCGCAGCGGGCGCAGTTCCTTCTCCCCGAGCGTGCCGATCTCCCGGCCGCGGTAGTGCAGCCGGCCGCCGGTCGGCTCCAGCAGCCGGACGAGCATCCGCCCGAGGGTGGTCTTGCCGGAGCCGGACTCGCCGACGATGCCCAGGGTCTCGCCGGCCCGGACGGTGAGCGAGACGCCGTCCACCGCGGGCACCGGGGCGCCGCGCCGGACGAGGCCGCCGCCGCGGGTGCCGAAGTCCTTGCGCAGGTCGGTGGCCTCGAGCAGGACGTCGGCTCCGGCCGCCCGCGGTGCGGCCTGCGGTGCGGTCTGCGGAGCGTTGACCCGGGGCACCGCGGAGAGCAGCGCCCGGGTGTACGGCTCGCGCGGGGCGCCCAGCACCTCGGTGACCGGGCCGTGTTCCACCACCCTGCCGTCCTTCATCACCAGCACCCGGTCGACGCTCCCGGCGACCACGCCCAGGTCGTGGGTGACCAGCACCAGCCCGGCCCCGGTCTCGGCGCGCAGCTCGTGCAGCAGGTCAAGGACCTGGGCCTGGACGGTGACGTCCAGGGCGGTGGTGGGCTCGTCGGCGACCAGCAGGCGCGGCTCGCACGCCAGGGCCATCGCGATCAGCACCCGTTGGCGCATGCCGCCGCTGAACTCGTGCGGGCGCGAGCGCGAGCGGCGGGCCGCGTCGGGGATGCCGACCCGGTCGAGCACCTGGACGGCCCGCTCCCGGGCGGCCCGGCGGGAGACCGGCCGGTGCACCCGGACGACCTCGGCGATCTGGTCGCCGACGGCGTAGTACGGGTCGAGCGCGGACAGCGGGTCCTGGAACACCATGGCGGCCAGCGAGCCGCGCAGGCGCCGGAGTTCGGCGCCCTCGGCGGTGACGGCGTCGACGCCGGCGACCCGGACCGAGCCGCCGATCCGGGCGCCGGTGCCGCGGTGCAGGCCGAGCAGCGCGTAGGCGACGGTGCTCTTGCCGGAGCCGGACTCGCCGACGATGCCGAGCGCCTCCCCGGCCGCCAGGGTGAAGCCGACGCCGTCGACGGCGCGCAGGTGACCGGTGCCGCTGGGGGAATCGGTCGGGAAGTCGACGACCAGGTCGCGGACGTCGACCAGGGGTCCGGTGGCGGCGGTGGCGGGGGCTTCGGCGCTCACGTCAGGACCACCCTTCGGTCGGTCACCGCGTAGAGCACGTCCGCGATGACGTTGGCGAGGGCCACGAAGAACCCGGTGACGAGGGTGAGGCCGACGACGGTCGGCAGGTCGATCAGGCCGACCGAGGTGACCAGCAGCTTGCCGAGCCCCGGCAGGCCGAAGAGCGTCTCGGTGAGCACGGCGGAGCCGAACAGCGTCCCGAGGTCGATGGCGCTGAGCGCGATCACCGGGGCGAGCGCGCCGCGCAGCGCGTGCCGGGTCACCAACTGCCGCTCGCTGACGCCGTACGCCCGGAAGGTCCGGATGTGGTCGTCGGCGAGCGTCTCCAGCATCGAGGAGCGGGTCAGCCGGGCGTACTTGGCGGACTCGATGAGCGCGAGCGACACCCAGGGCAGCAGCAGTCCCCAGAACCACTGCTGGGGGTCCTCGGTGAGCGGTACGTAGGTCGGGAACGGCAGCCACTGGAGCTGGGCGCAGAGCACGATGAGCAGCACCAGGCCGATGACGAACACCGGGACGGAGGTGCCGGCCAGCGTCAGCCCGGTCAGCAGGCGCTCGCTGAGCCGGCCCCGGCGCAGCGCGGAGAGCAGGCCGGTGCCGACCCCGAGGACCAGCCAGATCACCATCGCGCCGAACGCGAGTGAGGCGGTCACCGGGAGCCGGGCGGTGATCATGTCGGTGACCTGCTCGCCGCTGCGGTAGGAGACGCCGAGGCAGGGCGCCGGGCAGTGCAGCAGGCCGGTCCCGGCGCTGAAGTCGCGGCCGGCGAACAGGCCTTGGAGGAAGTGGGCGTACTGCAGGTACACCGGCGCGTCGAGGCCGAGGCGTTCGCGCACCTGGAGGACCTGGGCGGGGCTGCACTTCTCGCCGCAGGCCAGCTGGGCCGGGTCGCCGGGGGCGATGTAGAAGACCGCGTAGACGATCAGCGAGAGGGCGAGCAGTACGCCGATCATGCCGAGGGCCTTGCGGAACAGGAAGCGGATCATGCGGCGGCCTCCCCGGTGGTGCCGGCGGTCGTGCCCTCGGTGTCGGCGGTGCTGCCCGCGGTTGCCGCGGCGGTGGTGCCCCCGGCGCCGTCCTTCGCGGTGCCGCCCTTCGCGGTGCCGTCCTTCGCGGTGCCGACCCGGAGCCGGGAGGCGGCGCGGGGGTCGAGCTCGGTGCGCACGGCGTCGCCGAGCACGGTGAAGGCGAGCACGGTGGCGAACAGCAGTGCCGACGGCAGCAGGACGTACATCGGGTCGGCGCGGAACCAGGTGGTCGCGCCGGAGAGCATCTGCCCCCAGGAGGAGGTGGGCGGCTTGACGCCCACCCCGAGGAAGGAGAGTCCGGCCTCGGCCATCACGTTGGAGGGCAGCAGGAGCATCGCGTAGGTGATGACCGGCGCGGCCAGCGAGGGCAGCAGCTCCCGGCGGGCGATCCGCCACCGGCCCGCCCCGGCCAGCCGGGCCGCGGCCACGTAGTCGAGCTGACGGAGGCTGAGCGTCTGCGCCCGGACGATCCGCGCGGTGCCGCCCCAGCCCAGCAGTCCGATGACCAGGGTCAGCAGCAGCGGGCGGGGGAAGTCCGAGGGCACGACGGCCATCAGCGAGATCGCGAAGACCAGCGAGGGCAGCGCGAGCATCACCTCGGTGGTGTTGCCGATCAGCTGGTCGAGCAGCCGGCTGCCGAGGCCGGCGGCGAGGCCGAGCAGGACGCCCAGGGTGACCTGGACGAGGGTGGCGCCGACGGCGACCAGCAGCGAGATCTGCGCGCCGTACACGAGCCGGGCGAACACGTCCCGCCCGGTGCCCGGTTCGACGCCGAGCCAGTGGTCGGCGCTGACGCCGCCGAAGGAGCCGGTGGGGACGCCGCCGGCGGCCGAGTCGATCAGGTCGTTGTGGAAGCCGGTGGGGTCCTGCCCCTCGAGGGCGCTGAGCAGCGGCGCCGCCGCCGCGACCAGGACGAGCAGGACGATGACGAGGCCGGCCGCGCGGGCGGCGCGCCGCGCGAGCAGCCGCCGCCACACCTGCCGGCCCCCGGCGGCCGGGGCGGCCGCGCGGGCCTCCCCGGTGCCGGGCTGCTGTGGTGCTGTAGCCATGGTGGTCCGATCGATCCGTTCGATCCCGTCCGATCCCGTCCGCTACTTGACCGCGACCTGGGAGACGTCGAGCACCCCGGTCCAGTCGCTGATCACGATGTTGCGGACGTCCTTGCCGGAGAGGCGCTTGTAGACGGGGTGGAACAGCGGGACGGTGAGGGCCTGGTCACCGATCTGCTTGTCCAGGGCGCCCCAGCGCTTGGCGGCCTCGGCGTGGTCGGTGATCTGGTTGATCCGGTCGATCTCGTCGTTCACCGAAGGGTCGTTCAGCAGACCGGAGTTGAAGTTGTAGCCGTCGGTGACGATCTGCCGGCCGTCGAAGATCGGCGCGAGGAACGGGCCGCCGGACGGCCAGTCGGCGCCCCAGCCGGAGAGGAACAGGCCCGGCTCGGTGCTGACGGTGTGGACGGTCGAGGAGTACTTGGTGGAGTCCAGGGACTCCAGCTGGACGGTGATCCCGGACGCCTTCAGACCGTCCTGGACGGCGGTGGCGAGGTCCGGACCGTAGCCCTTGCCGGTGGAGCTGGAGTGGGTGAGCGTGATGGTCAGGCCGTCGGGGTAACCGGCCTCCTTCAGCAGCTCCTTGGCCTTCTCCGGGTTGCCGGTCGGGCCGGCCGGGAACGGGTCGTACGGGGTGTACCCGAAGGTCTCCTGGTCGGGCAGGAAGGTGGTGGCGGCCTCGGCGAGCGAGGAGCCGCCGGCCGCGTTGACGACCGAGGTGCGGTTGAGCGCGTAGGCGACGGCCTGCCGGACCTTCGGGTTGTCGAAGGGCTTCACCTTGGGGTTGAACGCCAGGTAGTTGACGTAGCCGAAGTGGCCGGTGCCGACCCGGGCGGCGAGGGCCTTGTCGTCCTTCACCTGGGCGAGTTCGGAGGGGCCGAGGTTGGTGTCGGTGGTGACGGCGGCCGCGTCGGCGCCGGTGCCGGTGGCGAGCCGCTGGTTGATCACCGCCGGGTCCAGGCCGGACTGCACGTCGATGGTGTCGGGGTAGGCCTTGCGCTGGTCGTCGGTGGCCGTCGACCAGTTGGGGTTGCGCTTGAGGACGAGGTGGGTGCCGTCGTTCTCGTTCTTGACCACCTGGTACGGACCGGAGGAGACCGGGTGGTCCTGGTACTTCGCGCCGGTGTCCTTGGCCTTGGGGACGGGGGTGAACTGGGTCTGGGTGGCCAGGTAGGGGAAGTCGCCCTCGGGCTTGTTCAGGTGGAAGACGATGGTCTTCTCGTCCGGCGTCTCGATGGCGTCCAGGCCGTGGCTGTCCTTGTACGGGCCCTGGTAGTCGGCGGCGCCGACCAGCCAGTCCCGCAGGTACGGTGCGCCGCCGGAGAGCTCCGGGGCGAAGGAGCGCTCGATGCCGTACTTGATGTCGGCGGTGGTGATCGGCGAGCCGTCCTCGAACTTCAGACCGTCCTTGAGGTGGAACGTCCACACCTTGGCGCCGTCCGAGGGGGTGCCGGTGTCGGTGGCCAGGTCGGGGACGACCTTGGTGCCGGCCGCGCCGTCGGCCCGGTTGCGGGTGGTCAGGGTGCGGAAGACCAGCGAGGGTACGTTGCCGCCGCCGGAGGTGTAGAGCCGCGCGGGGTCGAACTGGTCCTGCGGGTTCTGGTTGAGGACGGTCAGGGTGCCGCCCTGCTGGGGCGCGGCGTCCTTGCCGGTGCTCCCACCGCCGTCGGTCTTCGGCCCGCAGGCCGCCGCTCCGGCGACCAGGGCGACGGTGGCGATCGCCGCGGCGAGGCGGCGGGGGGTGAGGGCGGGGCGGGACAGGGCGGATCGGGACATCGGAAAGTGAGCCTTTCGCTACCGATGGTGCACGGATAGTGCACGGAGGAAGGCGGGCGACAGTGAGGCCGTCAGGAGAGTGCGCGGCACCGCGCCCGCAGGGAGGGGCGAAGCCCGAGGCGGCGGTCACCGCAACGCTTCGGGACAGGCGGTTTCAGCGACAGTGATTGTCGGAGACGCAGTGCGCGGCCACGCCGATCAGCGCCAGCTCGATGGCGGCGCACTCGATCGGGTGACGGGCAGACATGTCGAGAAGACTGTAGGACGACAATCGGAATGTCAAACCTCCGACTCCGGACGACCGGGCGAAGGGCCAGGTCAGATGGGGTCGGAGGCTGGTGATGACGGGCCGGGGGAGGGAGCCGGAGATCGACCGGACGGCCCCGCCCGGATGGCGGACGGACGATCTCCGGGCCGGCGGTACGAGGGCGCCGCCGCCCCGGGGCGGCGGACCCGGGACGGCGGCGGGACGGGGCGGCGGCGGGGGGACCGGTCAGCCGTAGTAGTTGTGGATCTGGTAGATGATGTTGTTCCGGAAGTAGTGCCCCTGGACGTCGTAGAAGTTGCCGCCGCGGATGGTCACGCCGACGCCGTCGGGCTCGGAGTCGACCCGCGGGGCCGACGGGCTGGTGACGTTGTTGCCGCTCGGCACGCCCTGCGGGGCGGTCGACTCGGCGGCGTACGTCAGGCTCTCGGAGGTCAGGATCTGGCCGGTGCCCGCGTCGCGCCAGGCCTGGACCATCAGGTTGTCGTGGCCGTTGTAGGCGATCGACGGGGCGGCGTTGGTGTTGGTGTTCCGGACCTGCTGCCAGTTGTTGTCCCAGTGCCAGTACTGGAAGTTCAGGCCCTGGCGGTAGATCCGGTTGTCGGTGCCGCGGTGGAGCACGGTCAGCCGGTTGTCGGGCGAGGTCGAGGCACCGGCCGCGGACTCCGTGCGGGCGCCGCCCGGCAGTTCGGTCCAGGGGCTGAAGTTCCGGTTGACGCCCATGGTGGCGTGGTAGATCCGCTCGTTGGCGCCGACGGCGATGAAGTGCAGCAGGTCCGGGGAGGCCGCGACGGCCGGTCCCAGGTCGGGGCGGACGGCCACGTTGGAGCCGCCGATCCGCTGCGTGCTGAACTGGATGGCCGAACTCCATTACCAGTTGCGGTGGTTGGAATCACCGGGGTTGGCGAGGGTCTGACCCCAGAGGTCGCCGTTCTGCCCGGTGTGCCAGATCCAGAGCTCGCCGCGGTACGCGGTGATCGCGGGCGCGCCGAACGTCACGCCCCCGATGTGGTTGAAGCCGCCGCCGTCGACGTTGAACCACAGGGCGTTGTCCCCGCCCCGGATGACCTCGACGTTGCTCCCCCGGTAGTACGCCATCGCCGGCGAGTCGGGGGTGCTGCCGTTGTGGTCCGCCTCCTGCCAGGGCGTGGTGGCCCCGGCCGGGGCGGTGGTCGCGAAGACGGCGGCCAGCGCGGTGAGCAGGACGGCCACCAGGGTGGCGAGCCTGGAGCTCCTTCGCAGCCGCGAGGGGGTGCGGGGTCGTGCGGTCATGTCTGCTGCCCTTCTGCTCCGTGAGCCCGGGTACACGGGTGGCTCCGGAGCGATGACGTGGAGTCACGCGGCCCGCCGACGGCCCGCACGGGGGTGTGGTCCCCGGCGGGCTCGGGGCCGCTCGACGGAGAGGCTGTCAGCGAGGGCGACCGCAGGGCATCAGTCATCTGACTTAGCCGGTGATGCGTCCGGTGCGGCGCGGTGCGGTGCGGCGCGGTGCGGTGTGGCGCGGTGCGGTGTGGCGCGGTGCGGTGTGGCGCGGTGCGGTGTGGCGCGGTTCGGTGTGGCGCAGGTCGGTGCGCTGAACGGCCCGGGGGAATCGTGCGCGAAGGCGACGTACCCGCCCCCGGCCGCCGTCACGGTGCGGGGTCGGGCCGGGGGACGGCGCCGTAGCGGCGGCTGCGCCGGGCGTAGGCCTCGACGGCGTCGCGCAGGGCCCGGCGGTCGAACTCGGGCCAGGGTGTGTCGAGGAACATCAGTTCCGCGTAGACGGACTGCCAGGGAAGGAAGTTGGACAGGCGGTGCTCGCCGCCGGTGCGCAGCAGGAGGTCGACGTCGGGCAGGTCGGCCAGGTGGAGGTGGGCGGCGAGGTCGGCCTCGGAGAGGGTGCGGGGGTCCAGGCGTCCGGCGGCGGCCTCGGTGGCGAGGCGGCCCGCGGCGGCGGTGAGTTCGGCCCGGCCACCGTAGTTGAGGCACAGGGTGAGGGTGAGTGCGCTGTTGTGGCGGGTGCGTTCGGTCATCGAGGTCAGGACGCTGACCAGGTCCAGCGGCAGGCCCGCGCGCTGCCCCGCCCAGCGGACCCGCACGCCGCGCTGGTGCCAGGTCGCGGCGCTGTCCCGGAGCAGTTCCCGGGGGAGGGCGTGCAGCAGGGTGTTGACCTCGGCGGCGGGGCGCCTCCAGTTCTCGGTGGAGAACGCGTAGACGGTCAGGTAGCGGACCCCGAGCTCGTGCGCTGCGTCGACGACGTCGTTCAGGGCCTTCATGCCCGCCCGGTGTCCGTGGTCGCGTTGCAGGCCCCGGGCGGCGGCCCAGCGGCCGTTGCCGTCCATGATGACGGCGACGTGCCGGGGCGGGCCGCCCGTGGGCGGGTCGTCGGGGAGCGTGGCGGGCGTGGCGGGCAGGGAGGCCGGGGCGGCCGGGGCCGGAGGGGGCAGGGAGAGGTCGCCGAGCGGGGAGGGGAAGAGCGCCCAGGCGAGCGCGGTGGTGGCGCGGGCGGTGAGCAGCAGGCGGCGGGAGCGGCGGCGGCTGATGGTCAACCGGTGGCGGGGGAGGGCGGCGGCCCGCTCGTCGACGGTGTCCAGCAGCAGCCGGTGGAGGTCCAGGTAGCAGGTGAGGGCGGTGCCGATCGCGGGGTGCAGGACGGGCGGGAGCTGGGGGGAGTTGTCGAACCAGGTGCGTGCGGTGCCGGTGAGGTGGTGGACCATCGCCTGGAGGGCGGCGGAGCTCCGTCCGGTCAGGAGGTCCCGGGGCGGCACCCCGAAACGGTCCAGGACCTCGGCCGGGAGCCGGATCCGGTGGCGTGCGCCGTCCTCGCCGAGGTCGGCGAGGGCGTCGGTGAGGTTGACGGCCCGGGCGAGGTTCTGCCAGACGTCGAGGGTGCCGGCGTCCTGGCGGAGGCTGACGGACAGGCCGGCGTTCTGGACGAGCATCGAGGCGGTCTGGATCACGAACGGCGCGTTGACCATGGCGACGTAGTCGTACCAGTCATCCCAGGTGGCGAACTCGCGGCCGGTGGTGTCGGCGAGCTGGCCCTCGAACACCGAGCGCAGCCAGTCGGGCGGGAGGTCCCAGCCGCGTACGGTGTGCAGGAGCGCGGCGCGGACCGGGTCGTCGCTGCGGCCCCGGCGCAGGTCCCGCTGGAACTCCCGGTTCCAGGCGTCCAGGCGCTCGGCGGCGCCGGTGCGGTCGCTGTCGTCCTCGGCGAGGTCGTCGATGGTGCGGGCCGCGCCGTACAGGGACCAGAGCGCGACGCGCAGCCGCAGCGGGAGCAGCAGGGTGGTCGCGTACTCGATCTCGCCGGTCCGGCGGGTGGCCCGGCGGCACAGCTCGAAGCCCTGCTGCGCCAGGGGCTCGGCGATGTCCAGGCGTCGGTAGCGCGCTGCGCGCATGGCGGTCTCCCGTCCGCGGCTGTGGGGTGGGGGTGGGGCTGTTCCTCGGCCGGGACGGCGGCGGTCACCGGGTCGGCCCGGCGGGCGTCCGCAGGTCGACGGGGCCGGCGGCGCGCGGGGCGAGGAGGTGGCGGGCGCTCTGGTAGCAGGCGTACGCGGAACCGGCGAACGGCACGTAGCCGAGGTAGCCGGGCAGTGGCATCCGGAAGAGGTGGGGGTGGGAGAGAAAGGCGGGCAGGTGGTACCGCCAGTGCACCCCGGCGGTCCACTCGTTCCAGAACTCCCAGAGGAGGCCGCAGCCCAGCCCGGTCAGGGCGAGGAGGAAGAGCAGCCGCCAGCGGCCCCGGGCCACCTCGCCCCACAGACTCGGCCGCCCAGCGCGGCAGTTGACCGGGTCGAGCACCAGCACCGGGAAGACCCACACCAGCGGGAACAGTTGGCGCGGGAAGAGCAGCATCAGCACCAGTGCGAGGAGGCCGAGCACCGTCACCGCCCAGGACAGCGCGGTGGTGTGCGGCAGCCGGGGCCCGCGCCAGGAGCCGCGGAAGAGCCGGGTGGAGCCCAGCAGTTCGGCGGTCTCGAACAGGGCGGGCAGCACGGTGCTGAAGCAGAGTGAGAACAGCAGGACGTGGCTGAGCCGGTCCTGTGCGACCGGGTGGACGTAGGACCAGTTGTGCAGGCGCCAGTTGCACCACTCGAACGCCCACCAGAAGGGCACGGAGAGGACGAAGACGAGCACGAAGCCGGCCCGGCCGCGGTCCAGGAGCGAGTCGCCGGTGCGCCGGTGGACCAGGCCGTCCACGATGAGGACGTAGCCGGACCAGAGGCCGAAGAAGAACACCTCGGTCCACGCGGTGACGGCCGTCCAGTACAGCGCCCAGCTGACGCCCGTCAGGAGCAGCCCGGCGACCAGGCGGCGCGGCAGGCGGTGCGGTAGGGGGCCGGCGGGGACGCGGGCCGTGGCGGCGCCGGGGTCACGGGGCATGGTGCGTACCTCCTGCGGACCTGCTCCGCACGTCCGGGGCCGCGGCCCGCGCCGCTCGGCGGTCCGCGCACGACAGGGCGGTTGCCCGGATTGTCGCCGGTCCCGGGCGCGGGCCGGGAGGCGCGAACGCCGGTGGGCCGACGCGCGTACGACCCCCGCGGCGCACGGCGGTGCCGTTGCCCCGAGCCCCGGCGCAGTGGGTGCACCGGCAGCGTGCGAGGGCGCTGTCCTTCCGCTGCCGCGGTGAGCGGAACGGGCCGGAACGGCGCTCAGCGGCGGGACGGAACCGGTAGCGCTGCTTGCGCGTTGGCCCGGCAGGACCTTGGGGGAAACATTGTCGGATGCGAGCTTCCCGCCGGCGCGGGCGGCCGGACGCGGGCCGGCCTGGTACCGAGGGGACTGCCATGTCCACTCCGTCCACTCCGACGGGGAACTCACCCCCGAGGAGCTGGCCGTTCGGGCGCGCGCTGCCGGACTCGACTTCATCGCGACGACGGAGCACAACTCGGCTGCGGAACCCGGTGCATGGGGGCATCTGGCCACCGATGACTTCCTGATCCTCCTCGGCGAGGAAGTGACCACGAGGACCGGGCACTGGCTCGCGCTCGGCCTCGACCCCGGCGAGGTCGTCGACTGGAACCACCAGGTCAGGGACGGGCGGATCGGCCGGTTCCTGGACCAGGTCCATCGAGCAGGCGGCCTGTGCGTGGCCGCGCACCCCCATGCGCCCTACCCGTCGGGCGACTTCATGTTCCCCTTCCCCGGCTTCGACGCGGTGGAGGTCTGGAACGGACTGTGGACCTCGGACCGGCCCTGGAACGCCGACAACGAGGCCGCTCTGGCCGAGTGGGGCCGGAGCCTCGCAGCCGACATCACGACCGGCTCGTGGCGGCCGGCGATGGGCAACAGCGACACCCACCTGGAGGGACAGATCGGCACCCCGCACACCGTGGTCTTCGCCGAGGAGCTGAGCACCGAGGCGATCCTGGCCGCAGTCCGGGCCGGCCGCAGCTGGATCGCCGAGTCGGCGGACGTGGACGTGTCGTTCACCGCGAGTGCCGCTGGTCGCGTCGCCGGGGTGGGCGAACGGCTCTCGACTCACGGCGACCAGGTCGACGTGCGGGCGGCGGTACGGGGCGTGCCGACGGGGACCGTCAGCTTCCACACCGATCGGGGGAAGATCCACCGGGCGATGCTCCCCGGTGACGGGGCGAGCACGGTGCGGTGGGACACGACGGCGAAGGACTCGGCGTTCGTCCGCATCGAGGTCCGCCGTCCCGACGGGCACGTCGCCGCGCTCACCAATCCGATCGTCCTCACCGACGTCGCGGGCGGCTGAGGCTGCAGGCCGGTCCGAGGTCCGCGACGCCCCCGGCCAGCAACTCGTCATCTACCACGCCGAACCGGGCAGCCCCAGTGCCCGGTCCCTCAACCTGCTCGGCTCCATCCACGCCACCCGGCGCGCGCCCGCCCCCGGGCATAGCGCTGATCAGCCGACGGGAACACGGGGATCAGGTCGGCAATAGCGCCCGGTCGGGTTCGCCCCGCGTGTTTGAGCAATCCCCGCGAGCGCGGGGCCGACAATTCAACGCCGCCTCATGCCAGTTCGCCAACCGACTCGTCGGCATCCTGCACGGCTGCCTCAAGACCGGCACACCGTACGACGCGGCGACGGCTTGGTCCCGGCGGGCCCACGGACTCGCCGCTTGACGCTACAGCTGGGGCAACCGGTCATCGGGGGTGGGGGACGTCCGCTCTTCCAGCCAGTAGAGGTAGATCCGCAGGTCAGTTGCCAGACTGCCGGCGATGTAGTGCTCGAAGTCGCGGGTGGCAGCGGCTATGCCCTGGTCTGCCCAGGCATCGCCCTCATCCCACTTGCTCCGCTGATCGGACAGGTACTGCACGATCTCACTGCGGTTGCGCCACCACTCCCGGACCGTTTCCGGTGTCCATCGCGAGTCGCCATCACAGCCGTACCCGAGAAACGGGTCGTTGTCCGCGGCCTCGACCAGCAGGGCCGTGTCCGCACGCGTTCTGGGCTGGCGGTAGACGTACTCACTGAGGTACTCGCCCCCGTAGAGGACGTGGGCGGGTGCCGAGAGCCGCCCCGTCCAGCAGGTGTCGGTCTCCCCTCCGTAGAAGGGCCCGGGGACGTTGAGCCACAGTCGGTCTTCCCAACGGCCGCGAAAGGCGTTGCGGTCGTCGCCGAGGACGGCCACCGGGTCGAAGTAGAGCGTCATCCGCTGAGACTAGGGCATCCGTTCGACGTGGTCTCGTGGCCGCAATGATCGACCGCCTCGTCCGCCATGCCGAGCCCCCACCCGCGCCGGCGGCCGCTACCGCACCCGGACCCGCCGCGAACTCCTGGTGAAGGACTGGACGGACGGGACTGATGGCTATTCGACGCTGAGCGCCTCGGCGACGATCTCCACCTCGCTCGGACCGGTGATGGTCAGCCACTGCAGCACCGAACAGTTGTTGTGATGGTGCAACAGGTGGCGGGCCTCGACCGGCCACGGGCCGTTCAGAGGAAGTTCCCGCACCGCGATCTCGTCCACGACATCGCCGGCAGGGTCGCTGAGGTCGGCCCTGGCATGCGCGATGCCAGTAAGGCGGAGGGTCACGCTGTCGCTGTCCGAGCCCAGTATGACAACAGCCTCGCTAGGCTCCAGGTCGGTGCGAAGGACGATCGACGTCAACCAGCGGCCGGTACTCAGGACTCACGGCCGTAGGCTACCTCGGGCGAGTTCCCACAAGGCCTCCCAACGCGACCACGGCCAGGTTCCCGGGTCTCGGAAGTCCGTCTCCAACGGGCTTGGAGGTCGAGCGCCTTGGGGGTGGCGGGGCTCTTGTACCTGGGTGTGAGAATCGGTGGCATGCCGCTGTGCGACTACTTCTCCGCCGCTGACGATCAGGCTGCCGTCGCGGTTCTCCAGAATCCTGGAGGACCCGGACAGGCCGGCCTGGACGTGGTCCTGCTCAAGAACATCGACCCGGTCGTCGCGATCGCCCGACTCGAAGGGGTGATGACCGGCTGCAGCTATGAGGAGGCCGGCGAGCGCTCGCGATCGGGGCAACTACTGTCCTCGCCGGAAGGCGAGTCCTTCGTCGTCAGCATTTCGGACACGCTGGCGGAGGCACTTGCCACGGCATCGCCGGACGACCTGGTCCGGTTCGCGGAGCCGTGGTCGAAGACGGACGAGATCAGGCAGCTCCGACTCGGTGTCGAGGTCACGCTCGATCTCCTGGAGGCCCTGGCCGGACTGGCTCGGCGTGCTCACGCCTCGGGGCTGCGGCTGTATTGCTGGTGGGCCCTTTGAGTGCCGTGGTCTCCTTCCCGGAGCCATCCCCCCAGGTGCGGGGATGGCTCCGTCCAGTCGACGGTTGAACAGCGGGCACGCTGCCCTGAAGTGACCCGCAACAGTGCTGACACGAGGCCACCCACTTGGTGACGCGCCTCACCAGCCCGCACCCACCAGCTGCGACCTCTTCGCCTCCGGAATGCCCTGTCAGAGCCCGCTGGCATGCTCAGCGGCCATGGACATCCAGCAGTTCTGGAAGCTGATCGAGGAAGCCCGATCGCAGGTGCCCGTCCCGGACAACGGAGCCGCCGTCGCGCGCCGGGCCGCTGCACTGCTCGCGCTCCGGCGGCAGCGAGTGCTCTCGGCCTTGCTGCCGGCTGCGTCGTCACCGGATGCTCCCTCGAGATACCCACCCAGGCCGCCGGAGCCGCGGCCACCCGCTCCGGCCCGACAACGGCGGCTGACGCAGCGGAGCCGACGACGGTGCCGCGGGTCCCGTCCCCCTGATTGGCAGCCGGACGAGGAGGGTAGCCTGCCGCCCGGGGGCGGGGCCGAGGTGCGGCAGGTCCAGGGGAGGAACGACGATGCAAGCCGTGGTCAACGGAAGCGCGATGCCGGTGCTGGAGATCCGGCTCGACCAGGGGGAAGCGGTCATCACCCCCCATGGAGAGCTGTCCTGGATGTCCCCGAACATCCAGATGTCGCAGACCACCAACACCGGCGGCGGCCGGGGCGGTCTGATGAACACGCTGAAGCGGGCCGTCGGCGGCGGGGGGCTCTTCCTCACCCAGTACCGGGCCCAGAGCGGCTCCGGCCTGGTCGCCTTCGCGGCGAAGGTCCCCGGCCACATCGTGCCGGTGGACATCGCGCCCGGGCGCGACGTCATCGTGCATCGGCACGGCTGGATCTGCGGCACTCCCGGGGTCAGCCCGACCGTCGCGCTCCAGCAGTCCTTCCGCGGCGGCCTGTGGGGCGGTGAGGGGTTCGTCCTCCAGCGCCTGCAGGGCCAGGGCCGCGCCTGGGTCGAACTCGGCGGCGAGATCACCCAGTACACCCTGGCACCCGGCCAGACCATGCTGGTCCACCCCGGCCACGTCGGGATGTTCGACGCATCGGTGCAGTTCACCATCACCCGGGTCCCCGGCATCGCCAACAAGATCTTCGGCGGCGACGGCATCTTCCTCGTCGCCCTCACCGGCCCCGGGCAGATCTCGCTGCAGAGCATGCCGGTCTCCGGCCTCGCCCACGCCCTCGAGCCCTACCTCGTCCGCGACAGCGCGGTCGCCGCCGGCGAGGGCGGCGCGATCGGCGGCATCGTCGGCGGCATCCTCCGGAGGTGAACCGTCAGGGCGCAGGGAACGGCGCGACCATCCGCTACGGCCCTGGCGCCGTGAGACCCCCACGCGCAGGCACTGAGCGGGATTCCCCGCCGTACGGGACGGCCTGAGGTGCGCTACGCGGTCGATGGCGGGGTGGCCGGGCCGGTTGGCGGCGCCTTCGGGCCGCCGATGCCCCCGGACCCTCCCGACGCCGGGTCCTGTCCGCCCTCGTGCACCGCATCCTCCTCCGACGCCGCCAGGACCGTGTCCGGCGGCGGGAACTGCGGATGCCGCTTCCGCTCCGTCGGAGACGCGGCTCCTCGCCGGCGACCAGACCAGCGACCCTGCCGGTCAAACGGGACAACACCGCTCATGACGCCCTCTCCGAGTCGATACCGGGATCAACCATTCTGGTCCTCCTGCGCTGCCCGTCGCCGACGTTCAGCGGGATCAGCGGGATCGGAGGCGCGGGGCACAGCCGGCCCCCCGGGGGCTCCGCGCGGCCTGTCCGCTCGTGTCATCCTTCCCTGAGGTGGCCGGGGGGCCGACTGTCCGTCAAGAGGGGGTGCGGTGGATCCGATCGGTGTCGTGTGCCTGGTGGCCGGGTCGGCGCGGGGCTGCTGCGGTGGCTGCCGGTCCGCGGGCGGGCGGACGGCCTGACCGCGGTCGGTGTCGCGGGAGTACGGGGCGGCTCGAAGGCCGCGCTGATGGTGGCCGTCGTGGAACTCCACCGCGCAGGAGTCATCGCGGTCGGCCCGTCCGGCCAACTGCGGCGGGTGGTGCACGCCGGTCCGGGCGGCGACGCGACCCTGCTGCACCGGGCCGTGTGGTCGGCGCTCGGCCGCGACCTGTCGCTCGCTGATGCCGCCGCCGGACCGGGCGTACGGCGGGCCGAGGAGGCGGTGCGCGCCGAACTGGCCGGTCGTGGTCTGCGATGCGGCCGGGGCCGGCCGGCTGCGGCAGGCCTGTTGTCCCTCGCCACCGCCGGCACGGCCGTCGCCGCCACGGTGCAGGGCTTCCCCTGGATCGGGCCGGTGACGGCCGTGCTCTCGCTCGTCGTGCTGTGCGCTCCGCTGCGGACCCTGGCCGGGTACCGGCTGCTGCGGGAGCTGCGCCGCCTGCATCCCGTTCCCGCCTCCGGTCCGGTCGGGCCGGAGGCGGCCGGGCTCCTGGTCGCACTTCACGGGCGCCGGGCGCTGCGGGTGGTGTGCCCGGAGTTCGCGGCCCGCGCCGGCCTGCTCGGAGCCCGTACCGCCCGGGAGACGGTCGCCCGGTCCGGCGGGCCCTACGAGGGCTGGAGCGCCAGTCTCAGCGATGCCGACGGCAGTTGAGCGGTCGCCGTCCGCCCCGGCGCCGTCCATCGGGCACCGAAGCAGTGGCGGGGGGCTTGACCGCGTTCTTTCCGGCATCGCTGTCAGCGGCTCGGCGCCCGTCCGTTCAGCCCCGGTACACCAGGTGGATCAGGCCGAAGTAGGGCGCGGAGTCGAGCCCCGGGTACGCCCGGCCGACGGGGATGGACTGTTCCGTGCTCCAGGGGTTCTCGTAGTCGCTGTTGTACTTGAGCCAGTGGAGTGTGCCGGGGCCGGCGTCCGGGCCCTTGTAGTAGGCGCAGTAGAGGGCGTCGTTGGCCCGGGAGACCGCGAGCGCCCGGGCGCCCTGGACCGGTCGGTCGACGAAGTCCACCACGAGCTGGTCCTGGCTCCACTCGCCCGTGCTGCTGTCGTAGGTGATCCAGTACAGGCAGTCGTCCTCGCCGTCGTGCAGGCAGTACAGCAGGCCCTTGTACCGTTCGATCGCGAGGACCTTGTCGGAGTGGATGCCTCCCGGTATCGGGCTGTCCTCTCCCCAGGCCCTGGCGTGGGTGTCGTAGGTGATCCACTTGAGTTCGCCGTTCTCGTCGTCGTGCACGCAGTACACGAGCCCGTCGTAGACGGTGAGCGCGGCCGGGTTCGTCGAGCGGACGATGCTGTGTTCCTTGTCCTCCACCGGCTGCCAGTTGCGCCAGCCGGTCTCCTCACCCTCCGTGTTGTAGCGCGACCACCAGAGGTAGCTGTTCGCTGTGCTCCGGTGGTTGACGCAGTACAGGTAGTCGTTGGCATGGGTCAGCGCGGGGGAGTCGACGCAGGGCACCGCGCGTCCGTCGGCGTCGAGGACCGCCTCGTCCGGGGTCCAGTCGATGGGTGTGTCCCCGGTCCGGCTCCACCACAGCGTGCTGGAGCCGTCGACCGTCAGGTCCTGGTGGACGCAGTACAGCAGGCTCTTGTACGCCTCGACGGCGGGCGCGAAGCTCGACCCGGCCCCGGGGATCCCCGGCTCCGGCTTCCACTTCTCCTTGGCGTCCTTGTCGTAGGAGGCGCACAGCAACGGGCTGGTTTCGTAGGTCATTTCTCCGGTCCTCTCGTCTCGTTCAGTCGAACGGGCATGGGTGCGGGGCAGGTGTCGCGGTGGTGGGCGAGGCGTCCGGCGACGTACGTGGCCAGGACGGTACGGTCGTCGCCCATGACCGCGAGGGAGAAGAGCAGGTCGTCGATGGAGTCGTCGCCGCTGGTGCGCGCGTCCAGGGTCGGGGTCGCGGCGGGGTCCAGCACGATGAAGTCGGCCTCGTGGCCCGGCTCCAGCGATCCGATCAGGTGCTCCAGGCGCATCGCCGTCGCCGAGCCGGTGGTCGCGAGGTAGAACAGCTGGACCCCGTCCATCGGGTACCGGCGCAGTGCTCCGACCTTGTAGGCCTCGCTCGCGGTCTGGAGCAGGGAGAGGCTGGTGCCTCCGGCGACGTCGGAGCCGAGGCCGACGGGGACCCGGCGCCCCGGTTTGACGGCCCTCTTCATGCGGAAGAGCCCGGAGCCCAGGAACAGGTTCGAGGACGGGCAGTGCGACACGCCGCTACCGGTCTCGTGCAGCCGACGCCACTCCCGCTTGCCGAGGTGGACGGCGTGGGCGAAGACCGCGCCGGGGCCGAGCATCCCGTGCTTCTCGTAGACGTCGATGTAGTCCTTGTACGGCGGGCGTGGGAACAGGCCCTTCACCAGCTCGATCTCCCGCGTGTTCTCCGACACGTGGGTCTGCAGGCGGGTGCCGGGGTGTTCGCGCCACAGCGCGCCGGCCGCACTCAGCATCCCGGGGGTACAGGTGAAGGCGAAGCGGGGCGTGACCGCGTAGACGCTGCGGCCGACGCCGTGCCACCGGTCGATCAGCTTCGCGCAGTCCTCGTAGGCCTGCTCGGGAGAGGAATCCAGCATCCCGGGCAGGGCGTTGCGGTCCATCATCACCTTCCCGGCCACCAGCCGCATGCCGCGCCCCACGCTCTCCTCGAAGAGCGCGTCGACGGACTGCGGCGAGGGGGCGCAGTAGACCATGGCCGTCGTCGTCCCGTTGCGGAGCAACTCGTCGCAGAACAGGGCGGCGATCGACCGGGCGTAGGCGGGGTCGGTGAAGCGGACCTCCTCCGGGTAGACGTAGTCCTGGAGCCACTCGGGCAGTTGCTCGCCGTAGGAGGCGATGATCCGCATCTGGACGTAGTGCGCGTGGGAGCCGACGAGCCCCGGCAGGATCAGCTTGTCGCGGTAGGACTCGACGGTCACGCCCGGGGGGAGGGCGCGGACCAGGCGGCCGTAGTCGCCGGCGGCGACGATCCTCCCCTCCTGGCAGACCAGCAGGCCGTCCTCCACGTACTCCAGCGCTTCGGCACTGGGTCTCAGGAACGGGTCGTCGCGGAACCACACGAGGCGGCCCCGGACCGCCGTCGTACTCGGGCAGTCGTGAGAACGGGCCGGGTGGGGGACGTCAGGTGCGTTCGAGGACCGCATGGCGGCGCCTCCTGGAGTGACTGGGGTGGCGGGAGTGAGACGGCCGGAAGGAGCAGGGTGCCGGGCGCTGGGCATCGGGCACCGCCGCGTCGCAGCCTGTGAAGGTCCCTGCGAAGAGGGCACATCAACCATAGATACGATCGGCTCCGTTCGCATGCTGACCACCGGCGGGCGGTCGGGCCCGGGCCCCGGCCTGGTGACCGAGAGTCACCAGACGCCCGGGCGGACTCCTGCCGCCGCGGTGTGCGATGGGCGGCGGGGGAGAGTCCGGGGCGTCGGGCGTCGGGCAGGCCGTCCCCCGGGGCGTCTGCTGTCGGCGCCCGTGCCTGTCCGGCTGCGTCCTCGTAAGTGGGCGGTGCCGTAAATGTGTTGAGGGTCTCAGGCGGTTCGTGAATGATCCGCTGCGTGACCATCTATCTGGAGACCGAGCGCCTGACGCTGCGCCGGTTCACTGCCGACGACGCGGACCTGTTGATCGAGCTGGACAGCGATCCGGCGGTGATGCGGTTCCTGTCGGGTGGGGAAGCGACGCCTGCGGAGGTCGTCCGGGAGAGTCATCTGCCGGGCATCATCGCCGGTTACGAGCGGTGGAGCGGCGAGCTCGGGTTGTTCGCCGCGTTCGAGCAGGACGGCGGGGCGTTCGTCGGCTGGTTCTGTCTGCGCCCCGGGAAGGACGGCCCGCAGGACGAGGCCGAGCTCGGGTACCGGCTGCGGCGGGCGGCCTGGGGCAAGGGCTACGCCACCGAGGTCTCACGGGCCCTGCTGCGCAAGGGGTTCGGCGAGCTCGGCCTGCGGATGGTCTGGGCCGCGACGATGGTGCTGAACCGCGGTTCGCGCAACGTCATGGAGAAGGTGGGCATGACGTTCTCCCACCCCCTCCCCACCCCGGACGACATGCTGATGGTCGAGGGCGCCGACCTCGGTGGCGTGCAGTACGAGATCACGAAGGAGCAGTGGGAGCAGCGCTGACCCCTGCCTCCCACCTGCCCACCTGTCGAGGACCGCCGGGGTCCCGCCCCGTCGCTCGGTCCGATGGGAAGCGGGGAGGGGTTGACGCGGAAAAGTGTGAGTGGTTTATTACTCATATGGCGACGACGAAACGAGTGCTCAGTACCGCGGAGGAACGCAGGGAAGTGGTGCTCAGCACCGCGGTCAGCAGCTTCGCGGCCCGTGGCTACTACGGCACCAACACCACCGAGGTGGCGAAGCGGGCGGGCATCTCGCAGGCCTATGTCTACCGCCTGTTCCCCAACAAGGAGGCGTTGTTCGTCGCGGTCGTCGAGCACTGCTTCGACCTCGTGCGGGACAGCTTCGCCAGGGGCGCGGCCAAGGCGCGCGGCAGTGAGCCGCACGAGGTGCTGATGGCGATGGGCGACGAGTACGCCCGGCTCATCGCCGACCAGGACCTGCTTCTGGTCCAGGTGCACGCCCAGGCGGCCGCGGCCTCCGAGCCGGCGGTGCGCGAGGTGGTGCGGCGCAGCTACGCCAGGAGCGTCGAGTACGTGCGCAGCGTCTCCGGTGCGGACGCCGATGCGGTCCAACTCTTCATGGCCAGAGGGGCGTTGTGCCATCTGGTGGTGGCGATCGGCGCCACCGAGGTCGACGCGCCGTGGGCGAACACGCTCTCGGCGGGCCTGCGCCACTACTGAGCCCCGTCACCGATCGAGTCTTCGCTGCGAGAACGGCCGCGTCATGCGGCCCTTTTTTCGAACCAAAGTGTGAGTGGTTAACCACTCAATCACTGGAGGAGAAGTCATGACCCAGGAACTGCACGTCGTCCTCGGCACCGGACCGGTCGGCCTGACCCTCGCCGAGCAGCTCGTCGCCCGGGGCAACCGGGTGCGCACGGTGAACCGGTCCGGCGGCGGTGAGCAGATCGCCGGTTCGGTGCGGGTCGCCGCCGACGTGACCGACCGGGCCCAGCTCGCCGAGATCGTCGAGGGCGCCGACGTCGTCTACAACTGCACGCACGTGCCGTACCAACTGCAGCCGCAGGTGCTGCCCGTGATCCAGGACGCGCTGCTCGACGTGGTCGGCCGCAGCGGCGCGAAGCTGGTCACCGTCGAGACGCTCAACCAGTACGGCCCCACCGGCGGGGTGCCGATGACCGAGCGGACGCCGCTCGCCGCGCCGGGCCCCAAGGGCAGGACGCGCGCCGGGATCACCGAGCGGTACCTGGCCGCGCACGAGCGCGGGGATGTCCGCGTCGCGCTCGGCATGGCGGCCGACTTCTTCGGCCCGCGCGTCCTGCTGTCCTCGCTGGGTGCGGCGGTGTTCCCGGCCGCGCTGGCCGGCGCGACCAGGCTCGGACTGGGCGACATCGACCTGCCGAGGAGCTACACCTACGTGCCCGACCTCGCCGCCGGGCTCGCCGTGCTCGGCTCCGACGAGCGCGCACTCGGCCGGCTGTGGCACCTGCCCGTCGACGGCCCGTACACGACCCGGCAGATCCACGACCTCATCGGCGACCTGACCGGCTTGCCGACGCAGCTCACGGTGCAGCGCGAGGCGGAGCCGTTCGGCCCGTACGACGAGGAGTTCATGGCCGAGTACCGCGAACTCTTCTACTGGCACACCGAGCCGTTCGTCATGGACGACTCGCTCTACACCGGCACGTTCGGCGTCCGCGCCACCCCGATGCGCGAGGCGCTCGCCAGGACCCTCGACTGGTTCGCCCACTCCGTCCAGGAAGGACAGTGACCGTGAAGACCCTCTACACCACCGAAGTGACCTCCAGCGGCGACGGCCGCAACGGCAGGGTCCGCTCCAGCGACGGCCTGCTGGACACCGCACTCGCGCTCCCCAGGGAAGCCGGCGGCTCCGGCGCGGCGACCAACCCGGAGCAGCTGTTCGGCGCGGGCTACTCGGCCTGCTTCCACAGCGCACTGCGGCTGGTCGCCCGCGAACGCAAGGTCAAGCTGTCCGACGACACGGTCGTCGCACGGGTGGGCCTGGCCCAGGACGAGGCCGGTTTCCTGCTCGACGTCGAACTGTCCGTGCTGCTGCCGGGGTTGTCCCAGGCGGACGCCGAGTCGCTGGCCAGGGACGCCCACGGGCGCTGCCCGTACTCGCGGGCGATCCGCGGCAACATCGACGTCACGCTGCGCGTCACCGTCTGACCGACGGGCCCCGGCATCCGCGAGGCGGAGCGCCGATACCACGGTGCTGCGACCGTCCTGCCGACGGTCGCAGCACCGGCATCCGTCAGAACCCGGAGCTTCCGGGCGACTGCACGATGCCGGGCCCGAACTCGTCTCGGCGAGCAGGGGCTGTCCGAGTTGATGCAGCTGGCCAATTCCTGCAGCACCTCTGTGAACCATTCAGTATTTTACCAGAAAATGATGGAAAGTCATATCGGTCAAGGCGATGGAAAATTGCCTGATTGCTCGCTATGTTGACTGCCATGACTGCGCCTACTGAATTGATCGTCGAATCCGGTGAATTGCGCTTGTGGACCGAACGCCTCGGTTCCCCAGGCGACCCGGCGGTCCTGATGGTGATGGGTACCTCCGCCCCGGGCCTCGGATGGCCGGACGAGTTGGTGGATGCGTTCGTCGCCGGTGGTCTCCAGGTCATCCGTTACGACCACCGGGACACCGGTCGCTCCAGTTGCGTGGACTTCGCCACCCACCCCTACGCCCTGGCGGACCTGGCCCTCGATGCGACGGCGGTGCTCGACGGTCACCGGGTAGCCGCCGCGCACGTCGTGGGAGCGTCTCTGGGCGGCGCGATCGGCCAGTGGCTGGCCGTGCACCGCCCTGAACGCGTGCTGACCCTGACCGCGATCATGACCGGCCCGATGGGGCACAGCGCGGGTCCGGCTTGGGCGCGCGCCATGGCCGGTCAGGCAGCTGACCCAAGCGACCTGCCGCCACCCACACCACGCTTCCTGGCACACCTGGCACACCGCGCCACCCTCCCGCAGGGGACGCGCGACGAGTACGTCACGGCGAACCTGGAGACGTGGCGCGTGCTCAACGGCGACGTCCTGCCGTTCGACGAGCCGGCCGCTCACCGTTTCGTGCAAGCCTCCTTCGACCGGACCGGCGACCACACCGCGGCCCTCAACCACGACCTGGCCGGACGTCACATGACCGAGGACCGTCTGGCCCCGCTGGCCTCGATCAAGGCCCCGACACTGGTCATCCACGGCACCGAGGACCCCCTGCGCCCGCTCCCGCACGGCCGCGCCCTGGCCGAGGAGATCCCGCATTCCCGATTCCAGCCGATGGCGGGAATGGGGCACTCATTGTTCTCGCCCGGGCTTCCTCGGCAGGTCGGAGAAATAATTCGCGAGCACATCGCGTAGGGGATCGGAATGTCGAGCGGGACGTCGGGACCGGAAGGTTGCGATGCTCGCCGCACCCGCAGGTTGAGGATCTGGTGCTGAGGAGGGACGGCGTCGGGGGACTTCTCTGAAGCAAGAAGGAGGCCGCGGGATCAGAGCGTGTCTCTTTGAACGGCTGGTCAGTTGATCAGATGCGTCCGTCCGGTTAGTGATCACTGATGCGATGTGGGACCGGATCGAGCCGCTGATGCCGACCGATCCGGTTCGCGGGCGGAGATGGGCCGACCACCGCCGAACCCTGGAAGCCATCGCGCTAAAGTACCGAACCTGCTCGCCCTGGCGGGATCTGCCGGACGAGCTCGGCCCGTTCCAGACCGCCCACAAACGGCTCATCAGATAGGCCGTGGACGGCACCTGGGAACGGATCCTTGTTGCAGTCCTGTCAGCAGCGGACGGCAACGACGACGTCGGCTGGACCGTGTCGGTGAACTCCACCGTCTGCCGGGCCCACCAGCATTCCTCCGAAGTCAGGAAAAAGGGGCTCCAGGCCGGGCCAAGCCCGACGATCACGCACTCGGATGGTCCCGAGGCGGCCTGAGTACGAAGGTCACCTTGCCGGCGACGGCAGTGCAAGGCCACTGGCCCTCCGCGTCACCGCAGGTCAAGCAGGCGATGCCCCAGCCTTCGAGGCCGTCATGGCTGCCATCCGTGTTCCACGGGGCGGGCCCGGACGACCAAGGACCAGGCCGGACACCGTCCTGGCGGACCGCGCCTACTCATCCCGCGCGATCCGAAGTCACCTCCGCCGACGCCGGATCCGTGCTGTCATCCCCCAGCCCTCCGACCAGATCGGCCACCGTCTGCGGCGAGGCCGTGCCGGCGGCCGCCCGCCCGCCTTCGACGCCGAGGCGTACAAGCAGCGCAACACGGTCGAGCGGTGCATCAACCGGCTCAAGCAGTGGCGCGGCCTGGCCATGCGAACGGACAAACTCGCCATCGCCTACCAGGCCGCACTCCACCTCGCCGCCATCCTCATCTGGGCCAGGCATTAGGCCGCTGTCAGCGATCGACCACCCAACGCGCGTCCGCTGGCCACGAGCCCGTGCCGACGATGTGCTCCACGATTCTGAATGCGTCACCGATGGGCACGGTGTCCTGGTTCGGGTACTCGTCATGCTGTCCGTTGGACAGGACGAACCCGCCGCTCGACCCATCGGATCCGGGGTCCACAGCATGTCCGCCAGGATCACCCTCCTCTTCCAGCAGCATCACCATCGCGCGCTCGGTGTTCGTCACAAAGGCCAGTGACCGCCCAGACGAACTGATCAGCCACGTCTCAAGCTGCCCGCTGGCGATCCTCAACCGAAGACCCTCCAGCACGACCTCGGACGACACAGAGGCACGGCTGCCGTCATTGATCACCCAGGTTTCGATCACGGGTAGACGATCTCACGGACGGATCTAAGCTTGTGATTTATCCAGTGCGGCGTGGTTTGCTGCCGACCGTGTGATGGGCCGGTCGACGGTAGGACTCGCCGGTGGCCAGGAGCAGGCCCACGTCGTAGCGGGTCGTGGAGCGGCGGTTCGTGGAGCCGGGCGGGCGCCCGGGGCCGGCGCGGGTGGGTTTCGGCACTGCGGCCGGCGTTGAGGTTCTGGCGTGCAGGTGTCGGAACCCACGTCGGACCCGTGCCGGGGTGAGCTTGTCCGGTTCGGCCGGCTTCTCCCAGGGACGTCGCAGGTCGACGGCCAGCGAGCGGGCGAGGCGGAGTTGGGTGTGCGCGACCGCGATCAGCCAGGTCCAGCGGTCCAAAGCCTCGGCATCTCGCAGTCTCGGAGCGGTCCAGCCGAGGGTTTGCTTGATCATCCTGAAGAAGTGCTCGATGTCGAACCTGCGCAGGAACGTCTGCCAGGCCAGGTCGGTCTCCGTGGGGCCGGCCGTGGGCCGTGACCACCACAGCCACGGCGGCTTGGGGTCGCCGCCGCTGGGCAGGTGCTCGACCTGGAGTCGGATGACGGTGCCCTCGATGACCGGGAGCCGGCCGGGGTGGTCGCGCCAGGCGGCGCGCCCTTGCAGCTCTGGGTGGAGCCGGTCCCAGCTCTGGGCGCGGGCGGTGCCGTAGCGGGTGGTCTGCGCCTTCGTCTCCGCATCTGGGGTGCCCCAGGTCCTGGCGTCCTTGAAGATGAACTCAGCCCCGTGCTTGGGCGGCCGCCCGCCGGCGGGGTTGGCCGCGGCGAACTGCGCACGGGTCGGTGCCGGCCGGCGCATCACCCGGTCCGAACGCGGACGGCCCAGAATCTCCACGGGCAGGTCGCGCAGCAGGTAGGCCAGCCGCATCACGTCGTAGCCGGCGTCGGCCACGATCAACACCGGCGGATCGCCCGGGCTCCACTGGCCGGCGGCGACCAGACGCTCGACCAGATCCCGCAGCTGTGCGGCGGTGACGGCGGCGAGGTCGTCGCCCGGCCGCAGCCGCACCGCGTCCAGCGGGGCGACCCACGCGGTCCGGCCCGATTCCAGGGCGACGACCCACGAGTAGGGCCAGCCCGGGATCATCTGGTGCCTGGCATCGCCACGGCCGTAGGTGTGGCAGAACGAACGGGCATCGCTCGTGTCGGCGTCGGGCCGCAGCCACGGCGGGACGTCCACCGCCAGCACCAGGCGGCCGTCGGCGGCGCGGGGCAGCGGCAGGCCGGCCAGCTCGGCCCTCAGCCGATCGACGTCCAGGCGGCCCCGGTTCAGCGCGCCGTACAGGGCGCCGTGGCCGCGCCGGTGCTCGGGAGCCGGCGCCAAGCCGACCAGCGTTTTCACCGGGCCGTCGGTGCACAGCACCGCATCGGCGAGCTCGAACAGCGCGTCGCGCCGTCCGGTCAGGCAGTCGTAGAAGACCCCTCGGAAGCATGACAGTTCCGCGAATGGATCGCACTGCACGCCCTGCTCCACCATGAACACCAGTACGGCCTTCGCGTCAAGTCCGTGTCCTCTTAGTCGAGTTCAGGATTACGCGAAGGCTGCTCCAGTGTCCCGTGAATACCCGGACGAGTGATCACAGAGCTGGCCTGTTCGAGCCCGCTGGCTAGATCACAAACTCAGAGGGGTGCCATCTGCAACTCGCCGATGACCTCAAGGCCGACTTGCGCTGCCAGCCAGGCAGCCCGTTGGGCTTCGACCTGCTTCACGTGGACGTACACCGTGTGATCCGTCGCGGGCTCTTCAAGGTAGAGGTCGCGAGCATTCACACATACCGTCACGTAAGCGCCTCTGGTGCCTCCGAAGCCGAGGCCGACCTCAGGAGCCTCGGGCCAACTGCTGAAATCCCAGCGCACCATGACTGGGACGCTCCCCGCCGCAGCCAGGAACGCCTCCACATCTTCCGGGGCCATGCACCATCTGCTCATGAAGATCGGGAGGCACTCTGACGGAGAGTCGCCATCGCGGGAGGAGCCGTGCCGGTCGGCCCCGTAGGACCACCAGTCAGCGTCCGGCATGACTTCGGTCAGCCGCTCCAGCTCACGGGGCGTGGAGACCCGCGCTTCGAAGTCAACTTCGAGTTCCCCGGTGTCAGCGAGATCGAGCAACTGCCCAGCGACTCGCAATGCCTCCGCAACATCCGTCGTCCTCAGCACTGCCTGCGCGTACGAGTTGCTCATGACGAGCACTCTGCCAAGTCACCCTGCCGGTCGACGATCGAATTTCCGACCAGCCACCAGCTCAGCACCCACCACACCCTCGCAGGCGCCAAGGTTAAACAACAAGTTAGGGCGCGGTGTGTCGGAGGGGCGGGTGATCGTGACGGAAATCAGCGAGCTCCAGGTGCTACGTGCAGGGCCCGGGATCGACCGAAGGAGAGTGGTGCCGCACTCCCAGCTCGACGCAGAGGAACGTGCTCATCTACCTGTTCGGTGTGATCGTGCTTCGTGCGAGGATCCCGGCATGGCCAATTTTGATGCCTCCTCTCCTTGGCGCCGTGCAGGTACGGATTGGCTCTGTGGAGCGGCGCCCGTTCAACGGAGTTCCGCGGTCGCCGTCCTGGTCGCGTTGTTGGACCGCTCTCTGGTGCAGATCGCCGAGGCTTCCTCGGACGCGCGCCGCTTCGACCGAGAGACCATCCGCGCGGCGGCGGACGTGTGGGACAACAACACCGTTCCGCTGTTTCGGGCGGTGACGGCCAGCACGCGAACCGGGCGCGAGCGTCGTGCGCGGGCGGCCTTGGCGTGGATGGCCGGCCTCGGTGAGGAAAGGCGAGCCTGGATGCGGGAACAGGCCTCGCTCGCCGGTCACTCGTTGGACGAGCTGTTGGCGCCGGCGGAGCCTGACGTACCAGGTCGAGACTATCTGGGGCAGGTGATGGCCCCGACGATGGTGGTGACGCCGCAGAGTGCGGAGAGCCTCGCCACCGATTACGACCTGCCGTCGGCCGAGGTTCGCCATCTGCAGGTCGAACGGACTGGCAGCCGTCTCATCGGGTATCTCGAACTGGCTGTTGCGCGTTCCTATCCCGTGGACGAGGTCACCTCTCCCGAGACTGCCAGGCTGGACATACGGCTGCGCGACATCACCGAGGTCCGCTTCGATTCCCATGACGCCCGGGGCGTCGTCCTTCGACCAGATGCAGACGGCGTATCGATCGGCGTCGGAGCCCGCGGCGTGCTCCGTGCGGCGATGGCCGACCTCCGCCCGGACGACAGCTGTTGGCACCGGTCCGCCGCCGGTCGTCGGGCTGACGCGACCACGCCGCATGGCGACAGCCGGCCTGCCGTGCCCGTTTCCCCGCAGGAGGGGCACTTGGGCGCCAACGCCAAGGCCGCCGCGACTCTCCTGCACCGCGCCATGCTGCACATCCGCATGGTCCGCTCTGCCGGGCACACGCACCGCGTCCCGGTGCGCTCTTTCCAGCGGGCCTTCGCCGGCGCCGGCGAGGCGATCCTCGCCGTAGGCGCGCAGCGCACGTCCCGTCGCCGGGAAGCCGGTTTCCGCGGACTCATCGAGACCTGGGCCCGGCGTGGTGGCCCTGCTCTCGCCGACTGGTTCGCCGCAGTGCTGGCGGAGATGGAGACGGCCCATCAACCGGACGTCCTCGTCAGCCTGCGTGCCCGGAGCCCATCGCACTCGGCCGCCGACGTACCGCAGCAGTCCACGCCAGACCTCCTAACGGCCCCCGGCTCGCCGCCGGCCGAGCTCCGATTGGCCACGTACACCTCTGCTCACACGCGCTACGGCACTCACCACGACGCCTCCGCCCTCCTGCACCTGGCCGTGCCGCCGCACACGCAGAGTGCCGGTGACGGCCCCTGGCGTCTGCGCGCTGTGGGGGGCGCCAACCCGGCCCGTTTCCAGCTGCGGGCCGAGGCATTCCAGGGCGTCAGCCGGCCTCGCGTCACCGTTGATGACAGTGCGGCCCGCCACTTCGTTCTGCGCGACGGAGCTCTCGACATCACGAGCGGGGAAGACCGGAGCGACGACGATTCGTCGTGAGCTGTGCCGGTCCGTACGGACCTGAGCACTCGGCAGCTACATCGGCGAGGACTCCGCGATGGGTGTGGGCAGCTGCGGCGATGGCTTTTCGAAGGCATGGTGCGTGGTGCCGTCCGTCCGGTACGCGCGGTTCATGGCGTGGTCTGCCGGGCGGGAGAGCGCGCCTTTGCCGTAGTCGCGTCGGCGGGCCGCACGAGCCTTGGCGGTCGGTGGAGGTTCGTCAGTACGGTGCCGTAGGGTCCACGGCATGATCACGCGTCCTACCGGGCAGGCGACCGGGCCGTACGATGCTGCGTTCCTGCCGCGCCGGCAGCTGGTTCTTCGGGCTCCCGAGCGGCCGGTCGCCGATCCGGTGGCGAAGCTCGGCGGCGATCCGGTCTGGCTGTCCGAACCCGCCTGGCCCGTGCACCCGCAGACCGGCGTGCCCTTGGTGTTCATCGGCCAGTTCCCCGTCCCCGGCGACGAGCTCCGCATGGCCTACCTCTTCCTCGATGAGGAGGACCTGATCATGGGCGGGCTGGACCCGGAGGCCGGGGACGGGGTGCTCCTGCTCCAACCCGACGGTCGCGTACCCGACTTCGCCGTCATCGGGCCGCCGGGAACGCGCGGCCGGACGCTCTGGCGCTGGGGGCCTGACGAGGCGGAGGTGCCCGTCGAGTGGCTTGTCGACCTGCAACCGGTATCGCCGGCGGTCGACCGTTCGATCGATGAGCAGGCCGCGTGGGAGCGGAGCATGCGTGGCGAGGGGCCCGACGTGGAGCTTCCCGGCGGCGAAGATCTCCACGACTACTTCGGCGGCTCCGCCTGCTACCCCAACTGCTACGCGCGGGTCGGGTCCCCCTGGCAGTTCCTCTTCAAGATCAGCGACGCCGGCGAACGCGAGGACGACCCGTACTTCCTCAACTTCGGCCACGGCCAGGGTTTTGCCTTCGTCAGCCCCGATCACCGCGAGGGACGCTTCTTCTGGGAGAACTCGTAGTCGCCGGGCCGAGCCTGCGATGAGCCGGGCCCGGTCGCCGCTGGTGAGCTCCGGAGCGGTGGCGCTGGGCGCGATCCGGTCGGAGAGAGGAGCCCGGGGCCGTCCGAGAGGGGTTCTCACCGGTGAAAAACCCGTGTGACCGTCGTTCCGACGGGCCGTAGGGTGGCCCGGTTCGGAAGGGGTCGAGTACCGGAGGTCGAATGCGGGTCACGGAGTTCCTCGGCTGGAAGCGGGACCTCCCGCTGCGCTACCTGCTCGTCGCGGACGAATCCAGCCTGGAGGACCCCGAACGCGTCGCGCTCCTCGCGCGCTGCCTCGACGTCGAGGGGCTGTACGTGGCGCCGGTGCCGCCGCACCGGGAGGTCGTCACTCTGCGCGGCTGCCCACGGGAAAGCCGGCTCGTCGCGCTCGCCACCCGACCCGCTGCGCGGGACCGGCTGCTCGGCGACCTGGTCGTGGACGTCCTCGACGCGGACGACATGACATCGCCGACGGAGGTCGAGCTCGTCGACGTCTCCGTCATCACCCACCGCCCCACGCCCGGTGATCCGGAGCGCATCGACCTGGTCCTCGGCGCCGGTGTCGCGAACACCATGTACGGGGCCCTTGCCGTGCCGGCGCCCCCGACGTCCTACCGCTTCGAAATCCGGCCGGCGCACCGGTGGGGCGACGAACCGCTCGGCACCTGCCTCGAAACACGGGGTCTGTACCCGCAGCGCCCCCCGCGGCCGGAGCCGATCCACCTGATCGGCTGCGAACCCACCGACGCGCTGCTGGAACGGTTGAAGGACCCGTACCCCCGGCCCTGGGAGTGCGTGTGGCTGGCGGCACTGGACCGCAACGGCCGGGTCATGTACCGCCACGGCGTCGACGTCGACATCGCCGACGTGCGGCCCTCCGTCCTGGGCGGCTCCCTGCTGGACCTCACGCTCGCGGACCGTGGCGACGCACGGCCGCCGCTGGAGGCCCGTGCGATCCACGAGGCCTGGTACGACGGCGAACCGAGTCGGCCCAACCTCTGGGCACCGCTCACCACCAGGGGCCGGTACGCGTGGCTGCGCCTGACGACCAGTGGCCCGTACGGCCCCGGCATCGGCCGCTCCGGCCGCGAGTACCACCTCGACGGCCGGTTCGCCACCGACGTGCCGGGCCTTCACCTGGCCATCGGCGAGGCCGTCCTCGGCCCCGGCCGGGAACTGGGCACAGGACTCTTCTGGCTCCAGGACCGCCTCGGCGGCGGGTCGGCGGTCGTTCCCCCGTTCACCCTGGTCTGGCACGATTCCGACATCGCCCGTCGTGCCTTCGGCGACCGGGCCGTCGAGTGCGGTGCGAGCAGTTCCTACTTCGACGACGTCCTGGAGATCTTCGACGAGCGTGGCGTGACGGTCGTCCTGGACGATGAACCGATGCACTGACGGGCAGGCCGCGGGTGGCGCGCACGTCAGCGCACCTCCGACGCTTCCGTGCGGCGGCGCCTCGAAGCCGCCAACGCCCGCATCCGGCACCTCACCGAGGAGAACCGGCAGCTTCGCGAGCAACTCGCCTGTGCACCCGGCGAACAACGCGCCGCGACGACTCGCACCGGCCCGCCCCGGGCAGACGCGAGCGATCCCATGTCGGCGTGCACATGAATGTGCCCGGCCAGGCAGGAGTGAACGTGCCCGGTCCCGGCGGCCTGCCCGAGTACGGCGCAGGCGCCGCTTGGCTGCGTAGGTGAGACCTGACAGCACTTGTCGGTGAGTTCCGACAGCGGTTGTGGATCTGTTCGACGGGAAATGTTGCCGAGAAGTGGCAGCGCTTGGGTCGTGTCGCTCTGGGGGAAGTCGGTGGAGCAGTGCGCCGGGCATGGACCATGATCTGTCCATGGAGCGATTTATTGATCTTGATGAGGCGGCTGCAGAAGTAGCTGATCGGGCGCCGGGGTGGCGGGCTGGTGGTCTGACGGTGGGGCCGGGTGACCTGGCGCGATGAAGCTGCTCCTTGGCCTCAGCGACTTGAGACGGACAGGTCGGTTGTGAACGATCCTGACTCCGTTGGTGTGCTTATCTCGGGTCCGGCGGAGGCTGAGCTGTCGGTGGTGCTGTTCCGTGGTGGCTGGGCCGATGTCGACTACTTCGACGGCATGGACGACGGTGGCGCTCTTCCGGCCTCGGGTATCGCTTCAGCTCGGGAGTTCGGCGTCCGGCTCGACGGCTGGGTGGCCCGTGTGTTTGGTCAGTCCTCCTACTCGGGTGGGCCGAACCTGTGATGGGGTCTTCCTCGGCGCCTGCCGGCTGCAGCCGAGGAAGACCCTGCTGCGATCCTCAGCCGGCGGCTGCCGCTTGCTGTTCGGCCCGGGCTCGGGTGGTGGCGAGGCGGTAGGAATCGGTTCCCGTCTCGATGATGTTGCCGCCGAAGGTGAGGCGGTCGACGATGGCCGCGCAGAGCCTTGGGTCGGTGAAGGTCTTGGTCCAGCCGCCGAACGACTCGTTGGAGGCGATGGCGACGCTGTTCTTCTCCTCGCGCTCGGTCAGGACCTGGAACAGCAACTCGGCGCCCCTGCGGTCGAGTTCCATGTATCCGAGTTCATCGACCTATGCCGATATCCGCATAGGTCGATCTATGCCGAGACCGCGACTATGCCGAGGGTCGTCTCAGTTTGCGAGATCACCGCTGGTTGAACCGCCGCTCCGCTCGGCGGTGTTCGGCATAGTCACCGGGGAAGGCGTGGCATCGAAGTGCTCTGGCAAACGCCGAGAGGCGCGGTAACTCCGGCAGGCTTTGAGCCACCTGCCCTGACCACCGTTTGCGGCCGATCCTGAGTCTGTTGCTCTGGCGGTCGCGGCATACTTCGAGTAGCGGAGGCGGGCGTCGGTGAGGCTTTCGGATCCGTTGGGACCGCCCCATACCTCGTCGGCGTTCAAGTCGTCCTGACCGTCGTCTTCCCAGCCGCATTCGGGGCAGATCTCCCAGTCGCAGCGGGCGTCCAAGGTCAGGAGTTTGCAACAAGGGCAGGCGTAAGGACCTCCACCGGTTGGGCATGCCTCGCGCAGTTCTCTGGGCGTCATCACGCGGTGAGTGTCGCATAGCCGGACCTGCGGCCTTCGATCATTTGTGTCACAGGCGGTCAAGGGAGGCGAGGACCTTGTCGGTGGGCCCTGTAGCGGCCCGGCCGAGCAGTGACCGGCGCGGTCAGCGCGAGCGCCTTCTCCTTGATGGTCAAGTCGGCGTGGACGCAGGCGTCGGTGGAGCGGACGCCGGCGTGGCCGAGCCAGAGCGCGATGACCGTGGTGTCGACGCCTGCCTGCAGCAACGACATCGCGCAACTGTGCCGCAGGACGTGCGGATGGATGCTCTTGTCCAGCAGGGAAGGGCAGGCTCGCGCCGCGGCCTGCGCGTGGATGCTCAGGCGTTGGGCGACGGCGTCGCGGCTGAGGCGCCGCCCGGCGCGGGTGCAGAAGAGAGGGTCGCCGCGGCGTCCGGCTCGCTCGTTCAGCCAAGTGCCCAGCAGGCTCTGGATAGGGCGGTCGAGCGGGACGGTGCGCTGTTTGCGTCCCTTGCCCTCGCAGCGGACGGCGGTGCCGTCGCCCAGGGTGATGTCGTCGCAGTTCAGGCTGGTGAGTTCGGTGACGCGCAGGCCGGTCTGGACGGCCAGTGCCAGCCATGGCCTTGTCCCGTCGTCCTTCCCAGCGTTTCGGATCCGGTGCCGCCAGCAGGGCGTCGACCTCCTGGCTGGTCAGGAACGTGACGGTCCTCTTGTCGAACCGCTTGGGCGGGATGTCCAGGACCCGCTGGATGAGCAGGGCGTGTTCGGGGTGCTGGAGGGCGGCGTAGGAGAACAGGGAGCGGATCGCGGTCAGGCGGACGTTGCGGGTTCGGGTGCTGTTGCCGCGCTCCTCTTCCAGATGGTTCAGGGACGCGGAGATCACGTCCGCGTTCAGGTCGTTCCAGTCCAGCTTCGCCGGCGCGGTTCCGGTCCGATGCCGGACGAAGCCGAGCAGGAGGCGGATCGCGTCGCGGTAGGCGGCGATGGTGCGGGGGCTGGCCTGTCGCTGGCGGGCGAGGCGTTCGGTGAAGAACGCCTGCAGGGTCGGTGCGATCAGGGTCATGTGCAGGCCGCCTTCCGGATGCCGTCGAGGCGGGCGGCGGCCAGTGCGAGCAGTTCCGGGGCAGCCGACAAGTACCAGTAGGTGCAGGCTGGTTCGCGGTGTCCCACATAGGTGGACAGTGACGGGATCTTCTCCTGGATGTTGTCCTCGGTGCGATACCAGTGCAGCAGGGTTCGAACGGCGAAGGTGTGTCGCAGCTCGTGCAGCCGGGGTCTGTGCAGGGCGTCGAGGCCGACTCCGGCGGTGTCGACCAGAGCCCGGAACACCGGATGCACGCAGGCGTAGATCAGCCGCTTCGCGGTGAGGGAGATGAAGAACGCGGGGTCCTTGCGCCTGGGCATCAGGTCTTCGCGCAGCCTGTCGTACTCGCGCAGGGCGTTCGTGGTGCTGTCCTGCAGCGGGACCAGGCGGGACTTGCCGAACTTGGACTCGCGGATGTGCAGGACGCCCTCGGTCCAGTTGATGTCGTTGCGGTCCAGCTTGATGGCTTCGCCGATCCGTAGGCCGGACGCGGCCAGCAGCCCGATGAGCGTGTGATAGGTGGCCGCCCGCAGTGGCTGGGGGATCGTCTTTTTGGCCGCCGTCATGATCGCCGCGATGTCGGCGTCGGAGTAGAGGAAGATCTGCCCCCGGCGTCGGTTGTAGGGCACGAGCCCCAGCGGCGGGACCTCGGTCGCCGGGTCGATCCCGCTCAGGTAGCGGGCGAACCCGCGGACGGCGGTGATCCTCCGAGGGCTGACCGTTGTGATCACTTCGGGCTCGCGGGTCTTCATCCAGTCCAGGGCGGCGGCGATGGTGACGGTCTGTTCGCCGCGGTCGTCCATGAATCTCACGAAGTCCGGCAGCAGATAGGCCGCTTCGGCCATCTGGTGCCCCAGCGAACGGCGAAGCCGCAGGTAGTCGTCGACCGCTTGGCGAAGATCGGTCATGCCGCCTCCGTCCCGGGCCAGGGCTGTGCGACCGCGCGCAGGGCGATGAAGTCGACCTTCGCGTAGAGGGCGGTGGTGGCCAGGTCCTGGTGCCGGAGCACCTGGCCGATGGCCGTGAGCCCGGCGCCGTGTCGGAGCATGTCGGCCGCCAGGGCATGACGCAGTCGGTGCGGGCCGACTTTGAGCGTGCCGACCCGCCGGCAGGCTCGTTCCACTACGTCGCCGACCAGGTCCGCCCGGATCGGACCGTGCGGAGCCTTGCAGGTCAGGAAGACGTGGCGGGCATCCAGGCGAGGTCTCGGGCCAGCCAAGTGGGCGACCAGGGCCTCTCCGACGTCGGCCGGGAGCGGGAGCCGGTCCTCCCGGCGCCCCTTGCCGCGGACGGCGATCTCGCCGCAGCGCCAGTCGATGTCGTCCAGCAGCAGCCGGGCCACCTCGATCGAACGCAGCCCGAGCCTGGCCACCAGCATCAGGATCGCGTAGTCGCGGATGCCGACCGTCCCGTGGCGCGGAGTATGGTCCAGCAATCGCTGAACGTCGCCGGCTGCCATCGTCGGCGGCACGGAGGCGAAGCGCCAGCCGCCCACCGGGGGCACCGCTCCGCCGAGCTTCATCGGGGTGACGCCGTGCAGGTGAAGGAATCGCATCAGCGACCGCAGTTCGGCCACCCGCCCCTTCGCCGAGCCCGCCGAGACCCTGGCGCATTCCCGCAGTAGAAACGCGTTCAGGTCGGCGCCGGTCAGGCTGTCCGGCGTGAGCTTTCCGTCGATTATGGATTGTTCGTCCAGGAAGCGCCGGGCGGTGTTCCCGTAGCGCAGCATCGTCGACGCCGACAGGCCACGCTCGGACTCCATCCAGCGCTGGTACCGCTCCAGCAGAAGATCCACCGGCGACAGTGGCACCCGTGGCGCGGGCACCACCCCGGCCTCACGCAGGAACGTCAGCAGCGGGACCATGCCGCGCGGCCCAGCCACCCGGCGACGCCCCGACTTCCGCAGATCGGCAAGGTGCTGCTTCAGCCGCCCCTCGTCCAGATCAGCGGCACCGAGACCCTGCCTCGACAGCCACAGACCCACCTGCCCCAGATCCTTGAGCATGTTCCTGACGGTCAGGGTCGTGTACCCACGCTCCGCCAGCCATGCCCGATAGCCCTCGACCTGCGGTGCCAGGGCACCCGCGTTCCGACGCGTACTTCCGTGCGGCATTGCCACCCCCTCGCCGGGAGCACCCCGCCCCTCGCCCACGAGGCTGCCCGGCACGGAAACTATGCAGAGCCATGACCAGCCGAAACCCCACGAAGGAGCGGAAGAACGCACACGGCTTCGGCATAGTCGCGGTCTCGGCATAGGTCGATCTATGCCGATATCCGCATAGGTCGATGAGGTCGGCTACCAGCCCCTTGAACGCGCCGAGGCGAACCTGGTCTTCCAGGTGATCTCCAAGCGTTACGAGAAGGGCTCGATCATCCTGACCTCGAACAAGACCTTCAGCGAGTGGGGACAGGTGTTCGGTGACGAGGTCCTCGCCACCGCCATCCTCTACAGGCTCCTCCACCACTGCGACGTGATCTCGATCAACGGCCCCAGCTACCGGCTGAAGAACCGCCTCACCGCAATCGAACGCGAAACTGACGCGGCGTGACCGACGACGGCTTCAGAGGTCGACCCAGGAATTTGCGGCCGAGCGGTCGTGCCACCCGCGGAAGAACCAGTCGGCCAGATCACCGAGACGCTCGATGCAGTCCTCGTAGTAGGAGTCCGGAACCGGCCTTGGGAAGTTCGCGTGTGAAGTCCACGACGGAACCCACGTCGCAACCTCGTAGAAACCCTCGGCGACCCAGCGATCAAGGTTCTCGTCTCCCTGGAGTTGCTCACACGCCGCACGCATTGCCCGCTCCAGGCGGCTGAAGGCCACTCGGTCCCACTCCAGATCATCCCGCAGCCGAAGGAGGAAGCTTCCTTCCTCCGCATCAAACTCCTGCCTCAGAACACCCATGACCTCGTCCACAAGCGAGATCATGACACCCGCGACAGACACCGAGCACGGGCTGAGCGGCTGGGCCTTCCCGGCGTCCACCCGCAGCAGGAGCTGAGCACTTTCAGCTGTACCTTGCTGAGCACTTCAACAAGTACGCGGACACCTGTTTCCTAAGACCACCGGCAACCGGCACGGCACCAAGTCCTGGGAGACCAGCAACTACAACCACGTCCTGAAGGACTTCAGCCACCACCTGGACCTGCGCTACTCGCGCGGCGAACTCCTCCTCTACTCGCGAAGCCACCGGCTCCGCCACACCAAGGCGACCACCCTGATCAACGCCGGAGCCCCCATCCACGTCGTCCAGCGCTACCTCGGCCACCTCTCTCCGGAAATGACGATGCGCTACGCGGCGACCCTGGCCAGCACCGCCGAGCGCGAGTTCCTTGCCCTGGCCAAAGTCGGCCGCGACGGACGCGAACTCGGTATGGATCGCCGGGACATGCTCGACCTCGTCCAGCTCGACCGCCGCACCGACCGCATCCTGCCCAACGGCTACTGCCTGCTGCCGCCCACCCGGTCCTGCGACAAGGGGAACGCCTGCCACGGATGCGACCACTTCGCCACCGATCGCACCTTCCTCCCTGACATCCAGCGCCAACTCTCCGAGACCCAGGCGCTGGTCGCCACTCGACAGGCCCGGCACACCGAACGCTACGGCGAGCCGATGAGCGAGGCCAACGTCTGGCTGGAACAGCGCACCGCGGAGATCCGCAGCATGCAACTGGAGATCACCGCTCTGGAAGCCCAGCCGGACGACAGCGCCGCCGTCGTCCGCGGCGCGGGCGTGCTCGGTCGCACCTGCTACCAGAGCACCGCCAACACACCTGATGGCAAAGGGACATAGCCCGCATGACCACCCGCCCGACCACCTCGGTCCCTACCGCTGCCCCAGCCGAGAACCGGCGCATCATCGCCCTGCGGCAGGCAGCCCAGGAGAAGCACGAGCAGGCCGTCCACCGAGCAGAGGCAGGCATCCGGCGGCTGGTCAAAGCAGGCGAGGAGATCAACTTTCGGGCTGTCGCCCGCGCGGCGGGCGTCAGCCTGGACTTCCTCTACGCCCACGCCGACCTGCGCAAACGCATCGAAACCCTGCGCGGCCAGCAACGGGCTGACCACCGGCCCCTCCAGCAGGACCCGTCAGCCGACGACGGCACGGTGATCCATAGCCTCACCGAGGCTCTCCGCCGCGAACGCGCCGCCCACCGTGAGCGCGTCCAAGAGCTCGAACAGCGGCTGGCCGCTGCCCATGGCGAGATCCTTCGCCTCCAGCGTCGGCTTCGGGAACGCGGCGACGCGCCCCGGTGAATGAGGGGCCAGCCACTGCATGTCCGCATGTGTGCCAGAACAATGCGGTTGAGGTCGGAGGATCAGCCCGGCAGACTCGCCCGGTGAGCCACGACGAACAAGCGGGCAGATGGGACGGGCCCTGGTACAGGGTCCGCACGGAGCATTTCGAGGCGGCGTTCCTTCCGAATGCCGGCGAGGACCTGGAGTCGGTGGACAACGTCGACGTCTTCGTGGACCTCAACGACGGGACCCGCTGGAGTGCGACCGTCATCACCTTCGCTGAAGTGGAGACCGTCATGGAGCGGTGGGCGGCGACCGGGGAGGCCCTCGGCGGTGCCTACTTCTCGTGCTCGGACGGCCTCATCGTCCGCGACGCCGGCATCAGCAAGATGACCCAGGTCCTCGTCGGCCTGGTCGAGACCGGCGACTTCGCTCACATCCTTCAACGCATCGACGAATGACCGCTGCCCACGGTCCACGACGAGCTGATTCTGACCACCAGTAAGCTGCCCCGGCTGAACCGGGGACATCCATCCTGAGGACACGATGCTCTCCGAATACCAGCAGCAGCTGAGGGATCGTTTCGTCGCTGCCCCCGTCATCCCAGCACCCCACCCCTGGCAGCCCGTCCCCGCACAGGCCATCGGCGGGCTACTCGGAGTCGGCTTCGGGGTCGACCCCGCCAGCGGAAACGACCTCCTGATGGTCGTCTCCAGTAGCGGTCACGGAGTCTTCGACGCTTCCACGGGGCAGCGGCTCGCCCGCGACCACGACCCCGACCTCGATCACAGCACACCAACTGGCCCCAACCTGTCCTGCCCTGGACTCGGACCGCTCGCCGGGACCGAGGTTCGGATCGCCGGCCTGTTCGGCGGCGGGCTCCACTCCACCACCGAGGACGGGTGGACCGTTGAGGTCGTCAGCCCAGATTGGCCGCATCACCGCGTTCTCCTCTCGGCCGATGGCGGACTCTGTCGTGGCCCAGCCGGTGAGAACTGGTGGCACATCTTCCACTCTCGCTACTCCGAACTGAGAGCCGCCGGCTTCTCCCCCTCCGGGCGCACGCTCGCCGTCGCCACAAGCAGCGACATCACGCTCTGGACAAGGCCCGGCCTCGACGCCTGAACAGACCGGCGTCCACGCTACGGACGCCGTCAGGACCGCTGCGGCCTGCATAAACAGGGTCACCGCTGCCGCGAACCCCGGATAACTGCGGCGACTTGTCGCGGGGGAACCCGGCGGCCTTGATCCGGCGCTCGGAGCGGCGCCGGGCGCGGTCGTCGCACTCGGACATCAGCAGCTCGGCGAGGAACCCGAGGTAGGACATCTGCTCGCGCGAGGCGGTCTCGGCAAGCTCGGGGAACTGGGCGCGGATGGTGGGCAGCCGCAGCATCCGGCAGGCCTGGTCGACGGCGGCGTTGGCGGCCTGCTCGGTGAGTCCTCGCTGGCGGGGGAAGGTCACGGCGCTCTCCTTCAGGTGGTGGTCGGGCGGTCCGGCCGCCGGTGTCGCAGCAGCTGGTCGTAGTGGGCCACCGAGGGCAGCGGCCGGGTGTCGGGCGGCAGGTGGGCCAGGCGCCGAGCGGTCAGCGACGTCACGCTCGTCCGGCCCGTCGCCAGCGGCTCCGGCTCGGCAGAGACCGCTGCGGTGTCGGCGTCAGCGGCCTTGCGGGCCTCCAACGCGACGGCATCTGCAGTCAGCGCGCCGGCCTTCAGGGCGACGGCGAGGCCTGCAACGAGGTGCTCGTGGGGCAGGTGGCGGCTCAGCAGCAGGACCTCGATCAGCGCGCGGGTGCCATCGCGCTCGCCGTGGGCCTTGCGGGCCGCCGCCCACCAGGCGTCGTGAACCGGGGTAAACCTGCCCGCGGAGCGGGCCTGTTCGAGCGCGGTCGCCCCCGGCAGGGCGCCAGGTTTGCGGACCAACACCTCCAGATAGTGGTCCAGGTCGAGGCGGGTGCCGCCCTTGGCGATCAGCCGCTCGTGCCGGGCGACCTCCTCCCGTCCGTCATGGACGACCACCTCGGAGGCGTGCAGCATCACGCGGACGGTGCGGCCGATCAACCGCACCGGCACTGAGTAGCGGTTCGTGCGAACGCTGATCTGTTCTCTGAACTTGGTGGCGAGAGGGTCGGTGCGCTCAGCTGTGGCTCTCGGTGGGGAAGAGTCGGGCCAGTCGGGGAAGGCGCGCGTGCATTTCTGAGGCGTCGTCGAAATCGAAGCTTTCGCCCATATCGGCGGGCTCGTGGTTGGTGCTGGGTCCGCAGAACTGGTCGTAGTCGTCGTAGAAGGTGCAGTCGTCCTTGTCGCCGTTGATGCGCTCGTAGGCGTAGGAGGCTGCGTAGTTGACGGTCTCGTTGAACAGAGCCTCATCGCTGCCTTCGGCGGCCGCAGCGATGACGTCCGGATGCTGGGCCAGAGCATCAGGTGCGGAGGCGCCGCGGTCATACCAATCCCGGCCCTGGGCGATGAGTCCAGCGCGGAAGTCCGTGAAGGCGTCGTCGGAACAGCCTCCGCCGATCAGATAGCCGGCGGCCCACATGTCCCAGCGGTAGATCGCCCCGTGGAGCTGGTCGAAGCACTGCTGGTATTCGAGGATCGTCTGCTTCGACGTGGCCGCGAGCCGCTCGACGAGGGCCGATGCGAACGCCTGGCCTGGATCTTCTTCAGCGGCTGAGGCTGCATCGGTGCGGGCTGCCTCGATGACGGTCCAGAAATCGTCCATGTTCATGGCCGCACCCTCTCACCTGGTGCTGACAACTGGTTCTGGCGCCGGTCGGGCGGATGGGGAGGTGGGACGGTGGGCATCGGGAGGTCAACGGCTTGTGGGGCCCTGCGGTCGATCTGGGCGAGCTTGTCGTTCGCTCCCGCCAGGATGGTCTGCAGCCCTTCGACCTCGCCGAGCCAGCCCTCGCGTTCAGCCTCAGCGATGCGGGCGATGACGTTGTCGCGGATGTCGACGATCCGGTCCCGTTGGGCTGGGTCGGGCCAGCGCATCGAGCACCGCAGGCAGGCTTCTCTGAACTTGTGTCTGTTCTCTCCGAGTTGCTCACTACGGCTCGTTGACGGTGGCAGTGCAAGTCGGCCGAAGCATCAATGCGTGATCATGGAGCGATGAACAGAAGCACCCCCAGGCGCGACCTCGAAGCACTCTCCGTCCTATGGGAACGGCAGTGGCCTGCAGTGCGGGACCACCTTCCGATGCCGCCTGCCTATCCCGACCGATGGGTACGCTTTCACAGTCTCCCCGGATCGAAGCGATATCCGGACGACGAGGCCGAGTACGACATCCTCCTCGAACGGCATCACACGCTGTTGGCTGAGCTGGGGCCGAACGACGACGAGCTCTATGTGGTGACCCGAGAGTGGAACGGGGACCGTGAGCCTGTCACGCGCATGGCGGATCTCCAGAGGGTCGACCCGGATGCCCAGCACTGGGGCAGTTGGGTTCATTACGACGACTTCCCTGATGACATCCTCTACCAGCACGAATACATCAGCCGTCGTCCGCGCCGCAGGCAGGCTCTTGATCCGCTTCTGCAGCTCGTGGCCGACGAGGTGATTGCAGGGGTAACTCTGGCCCCGCTTGATCTTCGCTGGCTTTATCACCCTTATGACGGTGGCGGGGATGTATTCGCGCCCAGCACCGCGGTCAGGGACGCTCTCAAAGCTGCGTATCCCGACTGGTTGTCCACGCGTCCCAGTGGCATGTGATGCCACTTCTCCGAACGTGATCACAACGGCTTCCCTCCCTGGCCGCCGGTCAGAGGTCTGGCCAGGTGAGGGATAGCGAGATCAACAGTGGTGCTGGTCCGGCTTCGCCGGTCGAGCTGGGCGAGTTTGTCCTCGGCGCCCGCGAGACTGACGCGGAGTCCTTCGACCTCGCCGAGCCCATCTTCGCGCTCGGCCTCGGCGATGCGGGCAACGAGGTTGTCGCGGATCTCCTCCAACCGGCCGCGATGGGCCGGGTCCGGCCGAAGGAGCGAGCAGCGAACACAAGCGTGTTCATGAACACAAGGGCTTGAAAAGGCACGAGCGCAGGTGCCGATGGAGACCTTGCGCTTCTCGAAGTGCGCAAGGAAAGCGTCCCATTCCTCCTCGGTGGGGGTCCGATACTCATCACTGGGTCGGGTGGCCCTGCGACGGGCGATGAAGGCGCGATGGGCCTCGATGGTCTCGGCCGGGTAGATCGCCTTGTAGCCCATCGTCGTGTCAAGACTCCTATGCCCACAAATCACTTGGGCGATGTGCGGAGGCAGGCCGTTCATGATGGCGTCGGTCACGAAGATCCTGCGGAAGTCGTGTGGAGAGAAGACGAACGGTTCGCCGCCGGCATCGGTCAGGCCCGTGGCGGTCAGCGCGTTGATCAGAAGCTTGCGGAGCGCGGTCGGGGTGAAAGCGCGGTGTTCGGTGCCGATATCGCGCTGGAACAGCAGCGGCATCAGCGGGTTCCAGACCCGCTCGTGGACGTCGTAGGAGGTCACCAGCGGGATCGCGCGGCTGCTTCCTCGCAGGCGGCGGATGATGGTGGAAAGGACGTCCGCCAGTTCCGGGCTGACCAGCAGGAGCCGTTCGCTGTCGGTCTTGGACGGGGCGACCTGCAGCAGTGGCACGACTTCGCCGGTGCTGGGCAGCCGGTATTCGGTGATGCTGTGGTGGGTCAGCTCAAGGAGCTCCTCGTTGCGGATGCCGGTCAGGCGCAGGACCTCGATCGCGGCGAAGGCCCAGAAGGCTTCGCTCTCCTCGTAGGTGAGGTTCCGCCGCCGCCCGGTCGAGGTCTCCTCGGCCCAGGTCAGGTGCCCAGCGGCCTTGGGCACGACGGCTCTGCGCAAGGAGCCGGCGGTGTCGGGGATCAGATCCCCGGGCCGGGTGTGCTCGGCGGCAGCCAGTAGTTCGGCCGCGTCGCGTCGCCTACGGTCGACGGTGTCGGCCAGCGGATGCTGGGCCCGGACGACCCCGGCCCGGCCTCCCAACTCCTCGTCACGGACGGCCCGTTGGCCCGTACGGTGGCCGACCTCCGGCTCGCCTACGAGACCCTGGCCGGCCCCGACGTCCGGGACCCGCGGGCCGTCCCCGCCCCGCTGTACGGCTACCCGCTGGACGGCCCGCCGAGGGTCGCGGTGGTCGCCGACCCGGGCGGCCACGGGGTCCACCCCACGGTCCGTCGTGCCGTCGAGGCGGCCGCCGGGGCCCTGCGGGACGCCGGGTACGAGGTGTGCGAGGTCCCGGACGTCCCACGCCTCGACGAGGCCCTGGACGCCTACCACCGGCTCACCAACACCGAGTTCGCCCCCAACTGGCCCGCCGTACGGCAGTTGCTGGGGGAGGGCGGCGACCGCTTCATCGAGCTGACCATGCGCACCGCACCGCCGCTCGACGCCGCCGGGCTGATCGCGCTCATGGGCAGGTGGATGAACATCCGCCGCTCCTGGGCGGAGTTCCTCGACGAGTACCCGCTGCTGCTCGGGCCGGTCTTCACCGAACCGCCGGTCGAACCCGGCCTGGAGTCCCGCGACCAGGCCGGCCGTGACCGGGTCGCTTCGGGCATGCGGCTCTGCTCGGTCACCAGCTTCGTCGGCGTCCCGGCGGTCGCCGTCCCCACCGGACGTGCGGCGGACGGCCTCCCCACCGGCGTCCAACTGGTCGGGCGTTCCTACCGCGAGGACCTCTGCCTGGCCGCCGCCCAGCACATCGAGGACCGCCTGGGCACCCTCACCCCGATCGACCCGCGGCCGTGACCGGGCGGCCGTGACCGGGCGGCTGGGCCCTGCCCGGCGGGGCTCGGCCGCCCGCGGCGGGGTGCCCCGGACCGGCGGTGAAGATCGCCTCCCGGATGGCTGGAGATCGTTTCCCGGGCCTCGCCGGCCGTTCCGCTCCCGTCCAAGGCGAGCGCAGCACCTCAGAGGCGCGTCGCCAGGGCGAACGCGCTCTCCGGCACATGGGGTGAGGGCAAGGGCTCCGCGGGCCGCCCGGTCCCAGGGTGCGTCACCGATGCTCCGCGGTCGACCGGGAGCCGCGATCACGGATGACGGAGACCGAGCGCCCGGCACTCGGATCGTCATGGGCTGTCAGTGCGACCAGAACGGGTCGTCGTACCGGGGGATGATGTCGAGGTTGCCGTTGGCCAGGGTCGGCTCGGGTGGGTAGGTGCCGAACGGATCACGGTCGCGGATGACGGGGATCGGGCCGACGGCGGCCTGGAAGGTGATGTTGCCGGCGGCACCGAAGAGCACGCACACACTGTGCCCGGCACCGGTGGTGGCGAACATGGCGGGTCGCCCGGGGTCGGTATGGGTGATCGTGTACCCACGAGCGTGCCACCCGCGTTCGGTGATGCCCAGCAGGGCCCCGTGTTTGACCGGGGCGACCCTGGTCATGACATAGCGGTCACGGGTGGCGACGGCGTAGCCCAGGGACCGGTCGTCCGGGCCGGCGGTCTGCTCGACGGAGCGCGGCCGGCCGTCCCAGTGGCGCAGACGGGGGCGGATCGCGGCCGTCATGTCATCGAGGAGCGTATCGAGTGCCTGGACAGCCTGTTCGGGGGTCATGCGCAGCCTTTGGGAATGTGAGGGGACCAGGGTCCCGGAGAGGACGACCGGCGGTCCACCGGGCCCGCTCGGACCCACCGGACGGCAGGCCCGAGTGGGGTGGTCTGCAGAGCGGCTGCCCGTTCAGTGCGACCAGAACGGGTCGTCGTACCGGGGGATGATGTCGAGGTTGCCGTTGGCCATGACCGGGTCAGCCGTCGGGGTGCCGAATGGATCACGGTCGCGGATGACGGGAATGCGGGAGACCGCCGCGCTGATGTCGATGTTGCCGAGCTCGTAGATGGTGATGCTGACACTGTTGCCGTCCGGGGTCCGGGCGGTCAGGGCAGGCAGGGTGGAGCCGGCCGGGGTGGCGACGGTGTAGCCCTTGGCCTTCCAGCCCTGTTCGATCATGCCGAGCAGGGTGGGGTACTTGGCCGGGGCGATCTTGGTCATGAGGTAACGGTCGCGGGTGGCGGTGGCGTAACCGAGGGAGTGGTCGTCGATGCCGCCGCTCTGCTCGGTCGAGTGGGGCCAGGCATCCCAGTACTGCGGGCGGGGTTGGACCCGGGCGAGCGAGTCGTCGAGGAGCGCGTTGAGGCGTTGCAGGGCCTGCTCCGGAGGCACCAAGGACGTGGACGGAGAGGGACTGACGACATTGCCGACGGCGCCGCAGGCCGTCAGGGCGAGTGCGAGCGCCACAGGCGCGGTGACCGCAGCCAGGCGACGTGGCAGCGGGTTGCTCGAAAGGGCGATCATCGCGGGTCCTGCCTGGTGACGTGGTTGTACTTGCCGGCCACGATCTGGCCGATGTTGTTGGACGAGATCGCGTTGTCGTTCGGGCCGGCCTTCAGGTCCGGCTGCTCCATGTAGTTGGAGTGGGACTCCTGGGGCAGTCCGAACGGGACGGCGAAGCGGTTGCCGCCGAACTCCTTGCCGGCCGGGTCCTGGCCGAACCAGAGCTGGTCGGGCCGGCCGCCGATCGCCGTGTAGAGGTCGTCGGAGAGGGGCCCCATGACGGGGTAGAGGCTGCCCATGGCCGCACGGGGCGCGGACGGCAGGTGACTCACCGGGTCGCTCTCCGCATCGCCGACCCATACGTGACCGGGGTCGACGTTCAGTTGTGAGGCCCGCTGCGCGCCGGTACCGGGTGAGCCGACGAGGATGATGTCGTCGGCTCCGGTGCCACCGGGATTCTGCGCGCCCATGCCCACCGTGGTGGAGCCGTAGCTGTGGCCCAGGGCGACCAGGTGCGCGGGCGAACCGTCGTGCGTGGCGCGCAGGCCCGCCAGGAACTTGTCGTACGCCGCGCCGCCCTTGACGGCGCGGTCGGTGTCCATCACGTCCAACGTCCGGGTGTCGCCGTCGAGGAGCTTGTCCAGACCCGGCGGCGGGTCGTAGCCGAGCCAGACCACGGAAGCGACCGAGGCGGTGGGGTCGGCGTTCTGCGTTGCCTGCTATACGTTGCGGGCGCGGTCGCCGTCCTTGTGGGCAACGTCGGAGAGCTTGGTGCCCAGCCCCGGGACGTACGCACTGACGTTCTTCGCCGTGTCCGGGTTGCCGTAGGACAGGATGCCGCGGCCCTGCCCCTCCTCGCTGACGCCGAGCAGGAAGATCGGCGGCTTCTGGTCCCCGTATCCCTTCAGCTTGGTATCGATCGCACGGAAGCCGTCCAGCTTCTGCTTCTCGTCGTCCGTCAGGCTGGGTTTGTGCGAGTAGACGTCGATCAGGTGGGCCAGCTGGAGCTGGTTGGCCTGGTTGCGGGCCACCGCCGGGATGCCGTCGCGCATGCCGAGCAGGTCCGGGTAGGCCTGGACGAAGTGCTGCTGTTCGTCAGGGGGAAGGCTCTGCCACCATGCGTTGACCTCCGTCGCAGGGGTGCCTGCGGGAGGGAACCCCGCTGTCATCAGGTCGACACCCTGCTGGGTGACGGCCTTCAGATCCGCTGCGGCCTTGTCGCTCTGCAGCCCGGTGCCGGTCCGAGCGCGTTCGGTCAGGGCGTCCAGGAGGCCGGCGATCTTCTGGTCGACGCCGTCGGCGTCGGTGACGGCGCCGGATATCCGGTTCGCGAGCGCCTTCGCACGTTCGGGGATGTTGTACCCCGGGTCGTTCTGCTCGGCCTTCGACGGCGCGGGCCAGGTCACCGTCCCGTCGTCGGCGACGGTCAGTCCCAGGTCCCTTGCGTCCTGCAGCGCCTCCTTCAGCTTGAGCTGGGCCAGCAGCAATCCGTCGTAGGCCTCGCGCAGCAGCCCGGAAACCGCTGACATCTCCGTGTGCGCCGCGTCCAGGCGCTCACCGGTGTGTTGCAGGGAGGCATTGGCGGCACCGGCGGCGTTGCCGACCCAACTCGCGCTGTAGAGGTGCCGAACGACCTCGTGATGCATCGTCTGGACGTGCTTGTTGAAGTTGACGGAGAGGGTGTCGTACGCGGTGGCCGCCGGCACGAGGCCGGACAGGTCGGTGTCGCGCAGCTGGGCGAGGGTGACCATCAGCTCCCCGTCTGCGGGGAGGCGCCCGCGCTGTACGGGGCGAGGCCGACGGCGCTGTTCTTGTCAGCGTTGCGATAGTCGCTCGCCGTCCGGTTCAGCTTGATGCTGACCGTGTCGACCTCCGTGGCCAGGTTCTTCAGGCACTCCTCCCAGGCAGCCGTGCAGTTCTTCAGCGACGCTCCTACCCGCCAGCCGGACATGGCGGAGACCACCGTGTCCGAGGGCTCGTGGATGGCCTTGAGCTCGTTCGGCATCGCCTCGCCGGTGTCCTTCGCGGCCTTGGCCGCCGTGTCCAGGTCCGCCGGGTCGACCCCGAAGACCGGCCCGGCCGACGGCGGAGCCGACGGGGCGGCGTAGCGCCTGTCCGAACCTGCATACGCGTTCATGGATGTCCGTCCCCCCTGCCGGCCGGCGTACGCCACGCTCACGAACCGCCTCGGTCCGCGAGGGACGCTGCGTGCGTACGACTCGCACGCGTGACCGCTCATTCGCGCACGGTGAACGTAGCAGACGCGGGCCATCCATGAGGCTGTCCGGGATGGGTCGCATCTCCTGGACTGGCCGCCACCGTCCTCGATCCCGACGAGAAGCTGCGGCAGGGACCGACAGCCCGCGGGCCCACCTCGAACAGGCCCGGTCAAGGCAGAAGTCCCGCTCGACCGAACCGGTCGAGCGGGACTTTGTGACCACTCAGGAGTCGGACTCGCAAGCAGCCGAGGTCCGATGGGCGGGGAACCGCGTCACCGCGGCCCGTGGGGAACCTCGTCGGGCCGCGGTCCGTCCGACTGCTCCCGCACCCAGGTCGCCGTCGTCCCGCCCGGATTGCTCTCTCCAGGTCCCGGTGAACTCCCCTGGTTGCTCCGGCCGGTCCGGCGGCAACGGGCGGCCCGGCCGCGACGGCGGGTGCTACCACTTGGCCCAGGGGAGGTTCCAGCCGCCGAGGCCGTTGTCGGGGGCGACGGTCTTCTCCTTGGTGTTCACGACCGTGACGATGTCGCCGATCAGCGAGCTGTTGAAGAAGGACCCTGCGGGGGAGGTGTCGCGGCCGCCCTCCACGTCCTTGAGCGCGACGCAGCCGTGGCTGGTGTTGGCCTTGCCGAACGGGTCCCCCTTGTACCAGTAGTTCCCGTGGAGGTAGGTGCCGGTCCGCGTCAGCCGCATCGCGTGGGGGACGTCGGGGATGTTGTACTCGTTGCCCAGGCCGACGGTCTGGGAGTTCATGTGGGTGACGTTCTCCTTGGACATGATGACCATGGTTCCGCCCCAGGAGGGGTGTTGGTCGTCGCCGAGGGTGGCCGGCACGGTGGTGGACCTGCCCTCCCGCACGATCGTGATCTGGTGCGTGGCGGCGTCCGCGGTGGTGACCTGGGAGCGGCCGATGGTGAACGGTTCGTCCTTGTCGACGTCGCCCCAGATGCCGGGGGCGACCTCGACGTTCTTCAGCCGGTAGTGGATGGTGACCTTGGTGTTCGGCTTCCAGTACTCCGCCGGGCGGAAGTCGATCCGGTTGTCGCCGAACCAGTGGCCCTTCACCTCGGTGCCGTTGTCCGTCTCGACGGTGATGGCCTTGGCGACGGCCTCCTTGTTCACGACCCTGCTGCTGAAGTCCACCTCGACGATCATGCCCACGCCGTAGGTCTGCCCGTCGGCGATGTTGTCGTTGGTGGACACCTGCTTGCCGGGGGCGGCGGTGGTGAAGGCGCTGGTGACCGCGGAGACCAGACCGTCGGCGTCCTTCGCCTGGGCGTTCACCGTGTACGCCGTGCCGGGGGCGAGTGCGGCGGCGGGCTTCCAGCCGGTGCCGTCCGCGGTGATCGAGCCCCGGACGGGCTTGCCGTCCTTGTCGGTCACGTCGACGGCGGTGAGCTTGCCGTGGGAGACGGACACCTGGAGCGCGGTCGGTGCGACTGCCTGGGCCCCGTCCTTCGGCTGCACGTCCAGCACTGCGGCCGACGTCCTCGGCGTCGCCGCGGCGGCGGCCCCGCCGGGCGCGTCGGTGGCGGTGCTGGCGCCGGTGGGGGTGGTGGTACCGGCGGCCTTGTCCTGACCGTCGCCGCAGGCCGCGGACATCAGCAGCAGCCCGCCCATCGCCAGTGCCACCGCACCCCGGTGCAGACGGTCGTTGGTGCGTATCGCGGCCGAGGCCGCCCGAACAGTGCTCACAGTTGCTCCCTCTCGATGTTCGCCGTCAGCTTGTGAGCCGGTTCGTCCCGGCCGCAACGGTGGGCCGGTGATCAGGGACGCTGGGACGCCTCTACCCTGTTTGAGCTGGGACGACGTAACCTGCCTGGGACGCGCCGGCAGGGTGCTGGGAGGGCGTGGCGGATGCGGTCGGTGCCCTTGAGGGAACCGTGCGGTGATCTCCCGCGTACTTGTCTGCCGGAGGTCACGTCGGCCCGAGTCCCGGTGATCCGTTCGCCGGTGACGGTCGGGGTCGGGGTGCGATGACGGGGATGCGAGCGGGGGGAAGTGCAGTGCCGGAGGGGATCGGGGAGTCGAGCGGGGCGGACGAGGTCGCGCGGCTGCTCCAGGAGTTGAAGAGCCGGTCGGGGCTCAGTTACGGTGCGCTGGCGAAGCGGCTGCACGTGAGCACGTCGGCCCTGCACCGTTACTGCAACGGCGATGTGATGCCGGTGGAATTCGCCCCGCTGGAGGGATTCGCGCGGCTGTGCCGGGCGACGGCGGAGGAACACACCGAGCTCTACCGGTGGTGGGTCGCCGCCCAGGCGGCGCGGGGGAACCGGCAGGCGTCCGGTCGGGAGCCCGTGGCTGCGGCTACGGCTGCGGCACCGGAGCCCCTCAGGGGGTCGGAACCGGGAGTTGGGCTGATAACCGGACCGGAGGCGCGGCCGGCTGCGGGAGGCGTCGCGGAGGACGGGACGGCCGACCCCGTGCGTACCTCGGCCGTGTTGACGTGGCGGCGCGTGCGCCAGGGCGTGCTCGCCGTTGCCGCGACCGTCGCGGTGTTCGCCGCCATCGGGGCGGTGACCACAGGTGTCAAACCCCGTCCGGGCGGTGACCCGACGTCCGTTCCCGCCCCGGCCGGCGCTGCCGACCGGCGTGAGAGCACCCCGATCGCCGTCACGGTCCGTTGGCCCGGTCGGGCGGACGGGTGCGAGCAGTACCTGGTCGACCGCCCGCCGTCGCAGGTGCCCCGGCCGCCCGCGCCGGCGGACGTCGCCGCCTGGGTCTCCCAGGTCGGCGCGGTCCCCGGCCACTACGGTTCGGTCGAGTTGGCCGTGCAGGGCACCGGCAGCGAGACCGTGGTGCTGACCGCTCTCAACGTCCGCGTCGTGCGGACCGGGGCCCCGCTGACCTGGAACGCCTATGCCATGGGCGAGGGCTGCGGCGGCGGCGTCGACCTCCACTCCTACGACCTCGACCTGGACGCGGCCCGCCCCCGCCTGGTCGTGAGCGGGGGCAGTACCGGCCTGCCGCTCAAGGTGAGCGAGCGGGACCCGGAGGTCATCGAGGTCAGTGCCGAGACCATCTCCCACGACGTCGACTGGTACCTGGAACTGGAGTGGTCCAGCGGTGACCGCAAGGGCACGCTGACCGTCGGCCCCGGCACCGGCGCGCCCTTCCGCACCAGCGCGGTCAGGAACCGGCCGCTGTACAGGGTCCCGAACGGCGGGAACGCCTGGGAGCCGGCTCCCGTCCAGGAGTGAGCCGCGCGCGGGCACGCCGTCAGCGTCGCCGGGCTCCACCGCGTCGCCTGCGCGGCCGTGAACGCGTGACCTGGTGAGCGTTGGTGAGCACTGGTGAGTTCTGGTGAGCGCTGGTGGGTGCTGCCCAACTAGGGTGACACGATGACCGATTCATGGGAGCAGGATCTGACGGCGGCGTTCTCCGTGCTGCTCGGCAGGCCGGTGGACAGCTTCGATCCCGAAGCCGCGTACACCCTGTACTACCTCAACACGGCGGTTGACGAGGACTGGGTGTGGGGGACCCTCGACGACTCCGACTCGCTGCGGCGGACGTGGGCGCCGGGCGGTGACAGCGATCGGCCCGCGGTGCTGCGGATCTGCCTGGCCCTCGACTGGAGCCTGGACCTCGCCCGGTCCGTCTTCGCCTTCGACTTCACCCAGGAATCGGCTCTCTCCCGGGCGTTCGGCGCAAGGCCCGACTCCAACCTGGTCGCCGAGGCGTGCCGCACGGTCACCGGCGACGAGTTGGCCGCCGTGCTCACCGAGCACGGCCTGGGTCTGCCCGACATCGCGTCCGGTGTCGAGGACGGCGCGTTCACCGTCCAGGTGTCCTTCCGCGTCGTCACCGACGGAACGCTCCGGGACGCGCTGCTGACCGCGATCCGGGGGAAGCAGGGCCCCGACGGGCTGCGGCCCGGTCCCGACGAAGCGGCGACCCTGGGGCTGCCGCCGGACCTGTTCGACAGCGCGCGGGAGCTCTCGCCTGAAGCGGCGGCCGAGCGGGACCGCATGCTCGCCCCGGTCGGCGATCCCCGCCTTCGGGCGCACCTCTGGTCGCCCTACCTGGACCGGCCGTGGGACCGACCCGGCATCTCCTCCGGAGGGCCCGATCTGCCCGGCACCACCCGCGTTGCGGCCTGGGACCTCGCCTACTTCGGCGAGGTCCGACTCGCCGTCATACAGACGAAGGAGCCGCGTTCGGGGCAGTAGCCCGGCGGCGTCCTGGGAATGGGTACCGTGTCAGGTCGCGGTGGGGACGTGGCGGGTTGCTGTGAGCTTGGCCATCGTCCGGAGTCTCGCGAAGTATGAGGCGCAGTACTCCGAGTTGATCAGGTTCACGACCTTGTCGAGGTCGGCGATGCAAGCCCAGAGGATGGCTACGCCACTGTCGTCGAGCCCGCCGTTCAGCTCTCGCTGGACGAGGCCGGCGACATCGGCGTCCAGGAGGATAAGCTCCACGCCCTCGACGGCAATACCGCGGAAGCTGTCCGGGTACGGTGCGCGCCGATGGTCCTTCCACAGCCGGGCGAGCTGGTCTTTCAGCTGCATTCCGTTCATGTCGACGGCTGCCACCTCTGCCGCCCGTGGCGGGCGAAGGAGCAGGGAAACAGCATCAAAGACGGCACGCACCATGGCGACGGCCCTGGCCGGGCCGAGGGCGGCACTGGTCACAGTGCCCTGAGCGAGCTTGTCGCGCAGGAGTCGGCAGTGGTCAAGCTCGGCAGCGAGTTCGACCGGGAGGAGCCCTGCATCGGTGGCCCGCTCGATGAGGTCCTTGACCGGTTCGTTGACGGCCAGACGCTCGGTGAGGACGTGCTCCAGGGCGAACAGGGAATGCGTGACGGCAACGGTGGCGAACTCGTACCGGTAGTAGGAGTGTCGGATGAGTTCGCGGGACGTTTCCATCGCGCTCATGACGTACATCGATGCGTTACCGGGCAGAACCAGGTCTGCCACCAAGGCGTCCATGCCCGCATAGTCGCTAACGACGTCTCGGGTACGTGGGTCCGGCGCTGGGGCCGGTACGGGCCGAGGGAGCGGGCCGGGCAACGGCGGCAGAGTGTTCACCAGCGCAGTCTTGTCGCTTGAAGGCTCTCGGCGCCAACGGATTTGCTCGGGGCGGTCGGCGCCCCAGTGCTGCACGTCGCCACCGACTGGGCCCCTCGTGCGAGCCGGAGCGCGGCGTGTTCCACCTCTCCGTCGCCGAACAGGGCGTCGAGCAGTACGCCTTCACCGTCGGTGGCTCCGAGGTCCGCAGCAGCGGCGGTCCGATACCGCCCGGGCTCGACCCGGCCGCGCTGTTCGCTGCTCCTGCCACACCGGGAGACGGTACGTCCGACCGTGCCGGCGGGCGCCGCGCACTGGCGGCGATCGCGGCGGAGTTCGGTGTGGGTCTGCCCCGGTTCGCGATCACCGAGGGCCGGTTGCACACCTTCACCACCCGTTCCTGGACTCGCCCGCCGGGGCCGGGAGAGACCTACTCGGTCGTCACTCTCGGAGGCCTGCCCGAGTAAGCCCCCCCGGGGCCCGCTCGGCGGCGCCGGCAGCACCGCGCCCCGGATCATGGTCGGCCCTCGCCCGTGTCGTTCTGGTCCGTCGGCCAGGTGCCCGGTGCCAGTGCCCCTGGACAGGCAGGTGGATCATCCGGCCGATCGGCCGGAGTGCGACTCAGGACCTGTCCGAAACAGGGCGCCGCAGCTCGATGACCGTCCGGCCCGCTCCGGAAGGGAGCCCTGGGCCGTAGCGTGAACTCGCGCGGGGAAGGGCGACCCCGCTGAACGGGGGGTGCCGGCCGGAAATGACGCTCCGGGTTCCCACAGCGTCCCTCGAAGCCTCTTGATCGGTCGTCAGGAACGCGGATTGACTACGTGTTGAGCGGCGAGGCCCCACGGCGGGGCCGGAACCGCTCGCCCATCCATCCGCTCCGGGGGTGGAGTCCGGGTGGGCACGAGGGCCGTGCGTGGGGAGAGTTCAGCACACATGCGTCGATCCGTCAGGCTCACGATCACCGTGGCCGTCCTCGCCGCCGCAGCGTCGGCGTGCACCGGCGACGGCGAACCCCGGAAGGACGGGACACCTCCTCCCTGGCCGTTGAACGGACTCGCCGCCGCCCCCGTGGAAGCGGCCGTCCAGAACGGCATCGACATCGTGCCCGGAACGGCACCGGCCAAGGTGCTCGGTGTCGCCCGGATCTCGGACACCGACGTGGTCCTCGCCGTCAGGGACAACATCTGCCTGACAGCGTTCCTTCCGGTCACACCCGCAGGCCCGACCGGCCCGGCGCCGATCTCGTTCGGGGCACAACGGCCGGCGCTCGGAACCGGTTTCTCGGACGATCACGAGCAGTTCCCGGGGTCCGCGCTGACCGGCCCGTACACGGTGGCGACGAGCCCGGCGGCGCCGTTCGCGACGGCGACCGTCGGCTGCTCCGAGAAGGGGATCGCGCTCAGGATCGAAGGGGTCGACGGGGCGACGCAGGTGCGGAAGGTCGCCGGTGATTCGCTCGGGTTCCGGAAGTCCGGCCGGGACGTCGTGGTGACCGTCGGCACCGCCGACGCGATCCAGGTCGTCGAACCCGGCACGTCCTCTTCGGCAGCCCACCGGTAGTCGACCCGGGCCCGTACGGACAGTGCGTCCGTACGGGCCCTGGTTCCCGATCACCCTGTGCGGGGACCACGGGCGCGGTGGGGTCAGCCGGTGTGCTGGAGGGCCGGTACGGGTGGGGTCGGTGCGGTGGGGCCGGCGGGGCCGGTGGGGCGGGGTGCGGCGCCCCAGCGGCGGGCGAGGACGGCGCACACCATCAGTTGCAGCTGGTGGAAGAGCATCAGTGGCAGGACCATCAACCCGGCCGCCGGGCCGGGGAAGAGGACGGCGGCCATCGGGACGCCGCTGGCCAGGCTCTTCTTGGAGCCGCAGAAGACGATGGCGATCACATCCTCCCGGACGAACCCGAGCCGGCGGCCGACCAGCAGGGTGAGCGTCAGGACCACGGCCAGCAGCACCGACTCGACCAGCAGCAGGGCGGCGAGCCGGAGCAGCGAGAGGGTGCCCCACATCCCGCCGACGACGGCGGCGCCGAAGGCGCTGTAGACGACCAGCAGGATGGAGCCGCGGTCGACCAGGGTGAGCACGCCGCGGTGGCGGGCGGTCCAGCCGGTGATCCAGCGGCGCAGCAACTGGCCGGCGGCGAAGGGCAGGAGGAGCTGTTCGGCGATCTCCAGCACGGTGTCCGCCGAGATGCCGCCCTGGGTGTGCAGCAGCACGGCGGCGAGCAGCGGGGTCAGGAGGATGCCGAAGAGGCTGGAGAAGGTCGCGCTGCAGACGGCGGCGGCGGTGTTGCCGCGGGCGATGGAGGTGAAGGCGATCGAGGACTGCACGGTGGAGGGCAGCAGGGTGAGGAACAGCAGGCCCTGGTAGAGCTGCGGGGTCAGGACCGTCGGTACCAGCAGACGGGCGGCGACCCCGAGGAGCGGGAAGAGGACGAAGGTCACCGTGAGCACGGTGCCGTGCAGTCGCCAGTGCTTGAGCCCCTCCCAGGCCTCCCAGGCGGAGAGCCGGGCGCCGTAGAGGAAGAACAGCACGGCGACGCCGGCGGTGGCCGCGTCCGAGACGAGCGGTGCGGCGGCGCCGCGGGCGGGGAGCAGGGCGGCGAGCAGCACGGTGCCGAGCAGGGAGGCGATGAACGGGTCGACGGGGAGGCGGAGGCGTTGCCGGAGCGGCCGCCGGGCGCCGGGGCGTCCTATTCGGCGGGGGGGGGGGGGGGTGGTCGGCCGGGGCATGGTTCTCCGCTGTGGTGGTTCGGCTGGGATGGTGCCAGCCTGCCGTTGAGCCCGGTGATAGGGAATCCCGCTGGCCGCACTCACTGTCATCATGATTCGTGATATCAGCAGATAGAGTGGCCGGATGTTTGATCCCGTGCAGTTGAGGTCCTTCCTCGCGGTGGCCAGGACCGGCGGCTTCACTCGGGCCGCCGAGCGGCTGGGAGTGCGGCAGTCGACGGTCAGCCAGCACGTGCGGCGCCTGGAGGCGGCGGCCGGCCGGCAGCTCCTGCTGCGCGACACCCACTCCGTGCGGCTCACCGGGGAGGGCGAGGCGATGCTCGGGTTCGCCCGGACGATCCTGGAGGCGCACGAGCAGGCGCTCGGGTACTTCGCGCGGACGCAGGTCAGCGGGCGGGTGCGGTTCGGCGCCTCGGAGGACTTCGTCGACACCGAGCTGCCCCAGATCCTGCGGGGCTTCCGACGACGCAACCCGCAGGTCGACCTCGAACTCACCGTCGGGCTCAGCGCCGTGCTCTACGAGCAGTTGGCCGACGGGCGGCTCGACCTGGTGCTCGGCAAGCGCCCGCCGGGCGGCGAATCCCAGGGCCGACTGGTCCGGCAGGACCGGCTGGTGTGGGTCGCGGCGGAGGACTTCCGGCTGGACGACCCGGCGGAGCCGCTGCCGCTCATCGTCTACCCGCCGCCCAGCTTCACCCGGGCGCGCGCCCTGGAGGCCTGCGAGCGGGACGGCCGGCCCTGGCGGATCGCCTGCACCAGCACCAGCCTGTCCGGCGTCCGGGCCGCCGCGCTGGCCGGACTCGGGATGGTGCCGCACGCCCGCAGCCTCATCCCGTCCGGCCTGCGGCCGCTGCCCGACCAGCCGGGCCAGCCGGGTCTGCCGGGCCTGCCGGACCTGGGAGCCATCGACTTCGCCCTCACCACGGGACGCACCGGCGCCCGCGGTCCGGCCCGGGTGCTGGCCGAGGCCGTCCTGGCCGATGCGTTCCGGTTGCAGCGCGCCCCGGGGCGGGCGCAGCCCTGAGCGGATGCAGCCCCGGAGCGAGGCACAGCCCTGACCCGGGCCGGATCGACGAGCCGTGGCCACGGAAGCGGCCACGGTCCGGGCGCGGATGCGGGGGTGTGCCCGGTGCCCTAGCGTGACGGCCATGGAGCTGTTCCCCCCGATCCCGCTGGACCGCTGGCAGGACTCCAAGGAGTCGGTGCACCGGTTCGCCCAGATCGTCGGCAAGGTCCGGCTGGCGCACAGCGTGCGCCGCAACCACTGGTGGAACGTCCCCTACCACCTCACCGGGCGGGGCATCACCACCCGCCCGATGGCCACGGCCGACGGCGCCGGCACCTTCTGCGTGGACTTCGACTTCGTCGACCACCGGCTGGAGGTCTGCTCCTCGGACGGCCGCCGGGCCTCCTTCCCGCTCACCGGCCAGTCCGTGGCGTCGTTCCACCGGCGGACGCTCGACGCCCTCGCCGCGGTCGGCGTGCCGGTGTCGCTGCGGAACCCGCGCCCGTTCGACCTGCCCGACGCCGACCGGCCCTTCGCCGAGGACACCGAACACGCCGCCTACGATCCGTACTGGGTCAACCGCTACTGGCAGGTGCTCGGCCAAGTCGCCGTCGTGCTGGAGGAGTTCGCCGCCGGGTTCTGCGGGAAGACCAGCCCGGTGCACCACTTCTGGCACACCTTCGACCTCGCCGTCACCCGCTTCTCCGGCCGGGAGATCGACCAGCCCCCGACCGTCGACCCGGTCACCCGCGAGGCCTACTCCCGCGAGGTGATCAGTGCCGGCTTCTGGTTCGGCGACGACACCTTCCCCCGGCCGGCCTTCTACGCCTACGCGGCGCCCGAGCCCGCGGGCCTGGCCGACCGCCCGCTGCGCCCCGGGGCCGCCCGCTGGATCGAGCGCAACGGCAGCCACCTGGCCGTCCTGGAGTACGACGACGTCCGCGGCGGCGAGGACCCGCGCGGTGCGGTCCTGGACTTCTACGAGTCCGTCTACGGGGCGGCGGCCGGGCTGGCCGGCTGGGACGTCCGCGGCGCGGCCTCGCCCGGGGGCGTCACCGACCCGGTGACGGCCCGGGGCGAGGGCTGACGGCGGCACCCGCGCACCCGCGCGCGCGGCCGTCGGTGCGCCGCCCGCCGCCGCGGTCAGATCCGGCCGGCCCGGCGTTCGACCGCCAGCAGCCGGACCAGGTAGCCGCCGCCGAGCACGCCGGTGACCACGCCGACCGGCAACTGGCGTGTCCCGAAGAGGTGTTGGGCGAGCCAGTCGGCGGTGACCAGCAGGGTGGCGCCGACCAGCGTCGAGACGGTCAGGTTGGGCCCGGGGGAACGGGTCAGCCGCTTGGCGAGCTGGGGTGCAGTGAGGGCGACGAAGGAGACCGGCCCGGCGGCGGCCGCCGCGAGCGAGGACAGCAGGACGGCGCTGCCGATCAGCAGCAGCCGCAGCGGTCCGACCCGGACACCCAGCGCCTGGGCGGGGTCGTCGCCCAGTTCGAGCATGCGCAGCGGCCGGGCGCAGCCGCACAGGAGCACCGGGAGCAGGACGGCGAGGGCGACGGCCAGCGGCAGGGCGTCGCCCCAGCCGCGTCCGTCCAGGCTGCCGGTCAGCCAGAGCAGGGCCCGGGCCGCTTCCGTGAGCCGGGCCCGGGTGATCAGGTAGCCGCTGATCCCGGTGAGGACGGCGGCGGCGCCGATGCCGACCAGCACCAGCCGGCCGCCGTGCAGGCCGCCGCGCCAGGCGAGCGCGCAGACGGCCGCCCCGGTGACGACGCCCCCGGCCACTGCTCCGCCGGCCAGGGCCAGGCTGCCGCCGCCCGCCACCACCACGAGCAGGGCGCCGACGGCGGCGCCCTGGGTGAACCCGAGGACGTCGGGGCTGCCCAGCGGGTTGCGGACGACGGACTGGAAGAGCGCACCGGCCAGCGCCAGGGCCGCGCCGACCAGCAGGGCGGTGACCACCCGGGGCAGCCGCAGTTGGTTGACGATGAAGTCCTCGGCGGGGGTGCCCCCGCCGGTGAGCGCGCGCAGCACCTCGCCGGGCCCGAGCGAGTAGCTTCCGCTGCCGAGGCTGAGCACGGTCACCACGGCGGCCAGCAGGGCGCAGCCGGCGCCGGCGAGCAGGGCGCGCCGTGAGCGGCGCCGGGGCCGGGCGGTGCCGCCGGAACGGATCGGGCTCATGATCGGGGTCATGTCCGGGCCACCTTCCCGCGGCGGGCGATGAGGAGGAAGAACGGGCCGCCGAGCACGGCGGTCACCACGCCGACGAGCAGTTCGCCCGGCCGGGCGACGATCCGTCCCAGCACGTCGGCGCCGAGCAGCAGGACCGGGGCGAGCACGGCGCAGTAGGGCAGCAGCCAGCGCAGGTCGGGGCCGGTGACGACGCGTACCAGGTGGGGGACGAGCAGGCCGACGAAGACGATCGGTCCGCAGGCGGCGGTCGCGGCCCCGCAGAGCAGGGTGACGGCCGTGATGGCCCCGGCCCGTACGCGTGCGGGGCGGGCGCCGAGGGCGCTGGCGGTGTCGTCGCCGAGGGCCAGGGCGTTGAGCGGCCCGGCCAGCGCGAGCGCCAGCAGCACGCCCACCGCGACGAACGGCAGCAGCGCGCGGACGGTCGCGGGCTGGGCGTCGGCCAGCGAACCGACCGTCCAGAACCGCATCCGGTCCAGCGCCGTGGTGTTCAGCAGCATCACCGCGCTGACGTACGAGTAGAGCGTGGCGTTGAGCGCGGAGCCGGCCAGCGCGAGCCGGGCGGGCGTGGCGGACCGCCCGCCGCCGACCGCGTACACGGCGACGGAGACCACGGCCGCACCGGCGAGCGCGAACCAGACGTACCCGCCGAAGGTGGCCACACCGAGCAGGGCGGAGGCGGTGACCACGGCCGCCGAGGCGCCCGCGTTGATGCCCAGCAGGCCGGGATCCGCGAGCGGGTTGCGGGTCAGGGCCTGCATGACGGCGCCGGAGAGGCCGAGGCCGCAGCCGACCAGCAGTCCGAGCAGGGTGCGGGGCAGACGCATCCGGTGGACCACGGCGTAGTCGGCGGAGTCGTGGTCGAGCAGGCCGTGCCAGACCTGGCCGGGGGAGAGCGGCTTGGCGCCGACGGCGATGCTCAGCGCGGCGACCGCGAGCAGCAGCAGGACGGCGGCGAGCAGTCCGCCGGCCCGCAGCGTGGTCCGGCGGCGGGGTGGGGGCGCGTCGGGGCCGGGTGCGTCGGGGTCGGGCGGGTGCGGGCCGGGTGGGCCCGTCCGGTCGCCGAGCGGTTCTGGTCGGGTGAGGGGCACGGGTGGTGGGCTCCGGGTCTGACGGTGCGGGAGGGGACGGGATGGGGCGGAAGGGGTAGCTGAACAGGGGCGGGAGTTAGGTTAGCCTATGCTTAGTTCGATGTTGATCGGTGCTCGCCGAGCGCTGCGCTCGCGGTCCCGCGCCCACCCCTCCCCGAAGGTGAACTGTTGTGATGCGTCCCGGAAACCTCGGTCGGCCCACCCGTCGTGGTCTGCTCGCCGTCGGTGGTGCCACCGCGCTCGGCGCGGCCCTGACCGCTTGCGGCGGCGGTGCGAAGGGCGGTGCGAAGGGTGGTGGCACGGCGGCCGGCGGCGGGAGCGGCGGCCCCTGGTCGTTCACCGACGACCGGCCGAAGCAGCTCTCGGCGCCCGCCGCGCCCGGGCGCATCGTCGCCTTCACCGGGACGGCCGCGGCCCTGGCCGACTTCGGCCTGGGGGAGCGGATCGTCGGCGTCTTCGGCGAGACCAAGGGTGCGGACGGCCGGCCCGACCCGCAGGCCGGTGACCTCGACGTGAGCAGGGTCGCCGTGATCGGCAACGCCTACGGCGAGTTCGACGTCGAGAGGTACGCGGCGCTGCGGCCCGACCTGCTGGTCACCCACATGTACGACCCGGGCGCCCTCTGGTACGTCCCGGAGGAGAGCAAGGACAAGATCCTCGCGATCAACCCGAACGTCGCGGCGGTGTCGGTGGCCCGGGTGCCGATGACCCAGCCGATCGAGCGCTACGCCGCGCTGGCCGCCTCGTTGGGCGCGGACCTGAACGCGGAGAAGGTCACCGCGGCCAAGGCGCGCTTCGAGGCCGCCGCCGAGAGCGTCCGGCAGGCGGCCAAGGCGTCCGGCGGGGTCCGGGTGCTGGCCTGCTCGGCCAGCCCCAACCTGTTCTACGTGTCCAACCCGAAGGTCTCCGCCGACCTGATGTACTTCGCGCAGCTCGGCGTCGACCTCGTGGTGCCGGAGAAGACCGACGGCGGCGACTACTTCGAGGGCCTCAGCTGGGAGAACGCCGGCAAGTACCGGGCCGATCTGCTGCTGCTCGACGAGCGGGGCACGTCGCTCCAGCCCAAGGACCTGACGGGCAAGCCGACGTGGGCCCAGCTGCCCGCCGTGCGGGCGGGGCGGATCACGCCCTGGAGCGCGGTGCCGCGCTTCTCCTACGCCGGTGCGGCGCCGCTGCTGGAGCGGCTGGCGGAGGCGATCAGGTCGACCAGGAGGCTCGACTGACGGTCCGGCGTGATCTGGTCGATCGTCAAGCATTAGGTTAGCCTTGCCTTAGCAGCAAGGGGGCCGGGTGGCGCCGCACGGTGCCGCCCGCCCCCGCCCACCGGAAGGAGCCGGTCCTGTCCACCGTCACCGCCCCCGCCCGCTTCGCGCTCTTCCCCCTGCGGGTCGCCCGCACCGCGGTCCTCACCCCGCACCTGGTCCGGATCACGCTCGCCGGCGAGAGCCTCGCCGGATTCGTCAACGGCGGGCTCGACCAGCGGATCAAGCTGCTGTTGCCGCTCGCGGGCCAGCCCGAGCCGCTGATCCCGCCCGGTGACGGGGACTTCGGCTGGTACCACAGCTGGCGGGAGATGGACCCGCGGGTGCGCCCGGTCCTGCGGACCTACACCGTCCGCGCCCAGCGCCGCGATCCCGACGAGATCGACATCGACATCGCCGTGCACGAGGGCGGGGACGGCGGGCCGGGCTCCCGATGGGCCGCCGGGGCGGCCCCGGGCGACCGGGTGGTGGTCTGCGGGCCCGCGGTGGACGAGGCCGGCGGGGTCGAGTTCCGGCTGCCCGCCGACGCCGGTTGGGTGCTGCTGGCCGGGGACGAGTCGGCGCTGCCCGCCATCGCCGCCATCCTGGCGGAACTGCCCCCGGGCCTGCCGGTGCGGATCTTCGCCGAGGTGGACGGGCCGGCCGAGGAGGCGTACCTCCCGGCCGGGCGCACCGGCGTCGAGACCGTCTGGCTGCACCGCCGCTCCGGCGCGCCCGGCCTGACCGCGGCGGTGCGCGCCGCCGGCCTGCCGGCCGGGCGGCCGTACGCGTGGATCGCCGGGGAGGCCGCCGCCGTCCGGGAGTTGCGCCGCCACCTGGTCGGCGAGCGGGGGATGGACCGGCGTGCGGTCTGCTTCATGGGCTACTGGCGGACCGGGCGCAGCGAGGACCAGCGGGCGGAGGACGGCCCGGGCGGCGACACGGAGGACTGACCGGGGTGCCCGGGCCGGTGCGGTCGGCCCGGGGCCGACCCGCCCGGGGCCGCCCCGTCTCGGGCCGACGTCCGCTCAGGTGAGGCGGAGCACCAGCTTGCCGGTGTTCTCGCCGCGGAACAGCATGCCGAGGGTGGCCGGGAAGTCGGCGACGGTGCCCTCGACCAGGTGCTCCTTGACCTTGATCCGGCCGTCGCCGATCCAGCCCGCCAGCTCGGCGGCGGCCTCCGGGTAGCGGCGGGCGTAGTCGAAGACCACGAAGCCCTCCATGCGGGCCCGACGCACCAGCAGCGCAAGGTAGTTGGACGGGCCCTGGACGGCGCCCTCGGTGTTGTACTGGCTGATCGCACCGCAGAGCACCACCCGGGCGTGCATCGCGAGGCGGGTCAGCGCGGCGTCCAGGACCGGGCCGCCGACGTTGTCGAAGTAGACGTCGATGCCGTCCGGGGCGTGGGCGCGGAGCGCCTTGCGGACGTCCTCGGTGCGGTAGTCGATCGCCGCGTCGAAGCCCAACTCCCCGGTCAGCACGGCGCACTTCTCCGGCCCGCCGGCGATGCCGACCACCCGGCAGCCCTTCAGCCGGGCGATCTGGCCGACCATCGTGCCGACCGCCCCGGCGGCGCCGGAGACCACCACGGTCTCGCCCTCCTTGAGCGCGCCGACCTCCAACAGCCCGAAGTAGGCGGTCATCCCGGGCATCCCGAGCGCCCCCAGGTAGGTGGACGGCGCGGCGAGCGCGGGATCGATCCTGAACGCCCCCTTGCCGTCCGACACCGCGTACTCCTGGACCCCGAAGGCCCCCACCACGAGGTCGCCGACCCGGAACTCCGGGTGGTCCGAGGCCAGCACCTCGACCACCGACCCGGCCCGCATCACCTCGCCCAGCCCCACCGGCGGCAGGTACGACGGCCGGTCGTCCAGCCACCCGCGCATCGCCGGGTCCAGCGACACGTACCGGGTCCGGCCGAGGAACTCCCCCTCGCCGGGCACCGGCACGGGCTCCTCCGTGTGGGTCCAGTCCTCGGGTCGGACCTCGCCGACCGGCCGACGGGCGAGGCGGATCTGGCGGTTGACTCCGGTCACGGCAACTCCTGGGGGTGCGCTTCGCGGGGGACGCGGACAGGCGTCCGAGTCTAAGCAAGCGCTTAGTCATATGACCAGGGAATGCCCGAATCCATGCCGGTGGAGTGCGGCCAGGTGCCGGGGTGCGGCGGGGACGGCGGGGACGGCGCCCGACGGTGTCAGCCGCCGCGGTGGAGGTCGCACTCCTGGTGGATGGGGGCGGGGGCGTCGCTGCTGAGGAGGGCGATCCTGGGGGCGGGGCCGGGGGCGGGGGCGTCCTCGGCGGTGCAGACGAGTTGTTGGACGGCGGGGGCGGAGAGCGAGGCGGCGGGCCAGGAGAGGGTGAGGGTGACGGTGCCCGGGGTGGTGGTGGCCTGGATGCGGCCGCCGGGCGGAAGGTCGCTGTAGAGGCCGGAGCGCCGTTCGGCGGGGTCGGGGCCGGTGGCCAGGGTGTCCAGGGTCTGCTGGAGGTCCTCGCGTTGGCTGCCGGGGCGGATGGTCAGGTGGATGCCGTGCTGGTCGAGGAAGTAGAGCCTGGTCCCCGGCTGGATGCCGGTGGCGGCCTGTCCGCTCTTCACGGCCCCGGTGGTGGAGATGGAGCAGCCGCAGGCGGTGAGCAGCAGGGCGGCCACGGCGGTCAGGCGGCGGGGGGTCACTCGGTCTCCTCGGTGTCGAGGCCGCGGGGCAGCACCAGGGTGAACACCGCACCGCCGCCGGGGGTGTTGGCGGCCTGGATGACGCCGCCGTGCAGCCGGGCGTTCTCCTGGGCGATGGCGAGGCCGAGGCCGCTGCCCTCGGAGCGGGCGCGGGCCTTGTCGGCCTTGTAGAAGCGGTCGAAGAGGTGGGGGAGCGCGGCGGGCGGGATGCCCGGCCCGGTGTCGGTGACGGTGAGCACGAGGTCCTCGTCCGAGCCCCGGAGGGCCAGCCGGACGGGCGGGCGGCCGTGCCGCAGGGCGTTGCCGGCCAGGTTGGCGACGATCACGTCGAAGCGGCGCGGGTCGAGCTCCGAGGGCAGGGCGGCGGGCAGGTCGAGGGTGATCCGGTCGAGCCAGCCGCGCAGGTCGAGGGTGTCGCGGACGGCGGTGGCGGCGTCGATCCGCTCGGTGCGCAGCGGGGCGGCCCCGGCGTCCAGGCGGGAGATCTCGATCAGGTCGTTGACCAGCCGGGTCAGCCGTACGGTCTCGTTGCTGATCATGCGCAGGGCGGCGGCGGTGTCGGCGGGGAGCTGTTCGGCGTCCTCGTCGAGGATGTCGGTGACGGCGAGCATCGCGGCCAGCGGGGTGCGCAGTTCGTGCGAGACGTCGGCGGCGAAGCGCCGGCCCTGGGACTCGACGGCGCGCAACTCCTCGATGGTGCCGTGGAGGGTGCGGGCGGTGTGGTTGAAGGTCTTGGACAGCTGGGCGAGTTCGTCGTGTCCGGTGACGGTGAGCCGGGTGTCCAGCCGGCCCTGGGCGAGGGCGTGGGCGGCGTCGCCCAGGGCCCGGACCGGGCGCAGCACCTGGCGGGCGGCGAGCAGCGCGAGCCCGGCGGCCAGGACGGCGGCGAACGCCCCGGCTCCGGCGGCCGCGGCGAGCAGGGCGTCGGCGGCGCTCTGTTCGCGGTCGAGCGGCAGGGCGGCGTAGACGGTGAGTCCGGAGGGCCCGGTCGGGCCGGCGGGCAGGGTGGCGGCGTAGCCGACCGGGACGCCGACGGCGAGCCACGGGTGGTCGTCGGCGCCGAACCGCTGGAAGGCGGCGCGGCCGGCGCCAACCACGCGTTCCAGGGTCGGCGGGACGGCGAAGGGCTGGGTCCACTCGGAGTGGGTGATGCCGTACGCGGCCAGCACCCGCCAGTCCCGGAACCCGCCGGTGCCGGACAACTCCCCGGCCAGCCGGTCGAGTTCGCCCTGGGTGGGCGGGAACGGCAGGTCGGGGGCGAGGACGTCGACGCGTCGGCGCAGCTCGTCCAGGGCGGTGTCCTGGGTGAGGTCGAGCGTCGAGTTGGTGGCGGCCCGGTAGGTGAGTGCCGCGGTGGCCAGCGCACTCAGCGCGGCCACGGCGACGAACGCGACCAGCAGCCGCGGGCGCAGGCCGGCCGCCGCGCGGCGCAGCCGCAGCAGCCGGGGCGGGCGGGGGTGCTCGGGCGGAGCGCCGTCGGCGGCGGTCACAGCGGGCCGAACCGGTAGCCGAAGCCGCGCACCGTCTGGACGTAGCGCGGCGCGGAGGGGGTGTCCTCGATCCTGGCGCGCAGCCGGTTGACCCCGGCGTCGACCAGGCGGATGTCCTCCTGGCGCCCGAACCCCCAGACGGATTCGAGGAGTTGCTCCCGGCTGAAGACCCGGCCCGGGGCGGCGGCGAGTTCCAGCAGCAGCCGCAGCTCGCTGGGCGGGAGCGGGAGCGGGACGCCGTGCTTGGTGACGGTCAGCGCGGCCCGGTCCAGCACCAGGTCCCCGTGCGCCTCGCGCTCCGGTCCCGGGGCGAGGCCGGAACTGCGGCGCAGCACCGCGCGGATCCGGGCGTCCAGGACGCGGGACTGCGCGGGTTTGACCACGTAGTCGTCGGCCCCGGCCTCCAGGCCGAGCACGGTGTCCACGTCCTCCCCGAGCGCGGTCAGCATGATCACCGGGGTGGGCCCGGCCCGCCGCAGCCGCCGGCAGACCTCGAAGCCGTCGATGCCCGGCAGCATCAGGTCCAGCACGACCAGCTCCGGCGGCTCCTGCCGGGCCCGCTCCAGGCCCTCCTCGCCGGAGGCCGCGGTGCGCACCTGATGGCCCTGGCGGCGCAGGCCCAGCGCCAGCGCCTCCCGTACGGAGTCGTCGTCCTCGATCAGCAGTACCCGTGGCATGTCAGCCAGTATCCGGGGGTGACCTGCGGAAACGTGCCTGCGGCGCGGGTCCGGTCGGGGTTGTTGCGAAATGCTCATCCGCAGCTCACGGGGTGCGCAAAGGGGCGGCCGAGGGTGGTGGGCACCGAGACACCCCCGAGGAACCGAGGAGCACCGCCGTGCGCCAGCACCCCGAGCCGACCCCGACCGACGAGACCCCGCGCAGCTGGTACCCGCGGGCGGAGCTGCTGCGCCGCCCGTCCGGCCGACGCGGCGCGGCCCTGGGGCTCGCCGCCCTCGGCGCGGCGGCGCTGACCCTGCTGGGCGTGGGCCAGGCGGTGAACCGGGCGGTCGCGCCGACCGCCGGCAGCGGGGCGGTGGCGGCCCCGGACCCGGCGCTGCCCGCGCCGCTGGTCGACATGGGCATCTCCCGCACGTCCGAGGACCCGGGCCGGACCGTCAACCTGACCATCGACGACGGCCCGGACCCGCAGTGGACCCCGAAGGTCCTGGACGTCCTGGCCCGCAACGGCGCCAAGGCCGTCTTCTGCATGCTCGGGCCCAACGCCCGGGCCCACCCCGAGCTGGCCCGCAAGGTGGTCGCCGCCGGGCACCGGCTGTGCGACCACTCGGTCAGCCATGACACCGCGATGGACCACAAGGACGTGGCCTACCAGGAGAAGGAGATCGTCGACGGGCAGCGGATGATCCAGGAGGCCACCGACGGCGCGCCGGTCCCGTACTACCGGGCGCCCGGTGGGGCGTTCACCCCCGAGAGCCGGCAGATCGCCGCCGCCCACGGCATGCGCCCGCGCGGCTGGAACGTCGACACCCGGGACTTCGAACGCCCCGGGGTCGAGAAGATCGTGGAGACCGCGAAGGCCCAGCTGCGGATCGGCCCGACCGTGCTGCTGCACGACGGCGGCGGCAACCGCGCCCAGACCCTCGCGGCGCTGGAGCAGCTGTTGCCGTGGCTGACCGAGAACGGCTACGCCTTCAGCTTCCCCGAGCGGTGACCGTCCGGGCGGGAACGGCCTCGGGCGCGGACGGCCTCCGGGCACGGCCGGTCCGGGCGCGGACGGGCCCCGGCCCGGTCAGTCGGCCGCGGGCCGCAGGCCGTCCACGAGCAGGCCGAGGGCGAAGGCGAAGCGGTCGGGGCCGGTGCCGGAGGCCAGCTCGGCGGCGTGGCGCCGGGTGTGCGGGAACCGTTCGGCCGGCAGGGCGGCGAAGCGCTCCACCACCTCCTCGCGGCTGAGCACCCACTCCTCGTCCTGCTCCGCGCGCCGCCGGCGGACCAGCGACTGCTCCAGTGCGTAGGCGCCGACGTAGAGCGAGAGCGCGTCGCGGGCCCAGCCGGCCGTCCGCGGGTCGATGCCGCCCGCGAGCAGGATCGCCAGGATGCCTTCGCCGACCCGCAGGGTCTCCAGGTTGGTGGGCACCGCGGCCAGCGCGGCGCGCGAGACCCCGGGGTACGCCAGGTAGAGGTCGCGGATCTGGGCGTACACGTCGAGCAGCTGCGCGCGCCAGGCGGCCGGGTCAGGGGCGGGGAGCACGACCCCGGCGTAGAGCCTGCCGATCAGCAGGTCGTCCAGGTCGTCCTTGTTGACGATGTGCGCGTACAGCGAGGACGGGCCGGTGCCGAGCACGGCGGCGACCCGGCGGATGGTCAGCGCGTCGTACCCCTCGGTGGCGACCACCTCCAGGGCGGCGTCGGTGATCCGCTCGACGGTGATGGGCTTCTTGCGCGGCGCGGGCGCGGCGGCCTCCGCCGCGGGCTGCGCGGAGGGCTTGGCGTGGCGGGCCGCGCGGTGTCGGCGGGGATCGACGGGCATGCCGGTCACCCTACCTTGACACGATCTAAGTTCGTTGAGTAGAACGGTGTTCGTCAGGGACGAACTAAGTTCGTGTCGACATTCGGAGGTACGTGATGCGAGTTTCCGTGGTCGGGGCCGGTCTGGGCGGCCTGGCCCTCGCGCAGGGTCTGCGGGGCACCGGTGTCGAGGCCGAGGTGTTCGAACGCGACCCGGGGATCGCCGCCCGGTTCCAGGGCTACCGGCTCGTGCTGGACCCGGTCGGCTTCCAGGCGGTGCGCGACTGCCTGCCGACGCACTGGCACCCGCTGCTCGACGAGATCGTCATGCCCGCCTCCGCCGAGCAGCTCGTGCTGGACCCCCGGCTGAACGAGATCGGCCGGCTCGGCGCGGGCCGGACCGGCATCGTGGTCGACCGGCAGGTGCTGCGGCACCTGCTGCTGACCGGCCTCACCGTCCACACCGACGCCGCACTGACCGGCTACCAGCTGTCGGCCGACGGCACCGTCCGGGCCCGGTTCGCCCGCCGCGACCCGGCCGCCGCCGACCTGTACGCCGACGCGGACCTGCTGGTCGGCGCCGACGGCGTCGGCTCCGCGGTCCGCGGGGTGCTGTCGCCGCGGACCACCCCGACCGACACCGGCGTCCGGTTCGTCATCGGCCGCACCCCGCTGACCGACGAGTTCGCCGGGCTCGCCAAGGCCTACGGCTCGAAGATCACCGACGGCGGCGTCAGCCTGCTGCTCGGCGCCATGCGCTTCCGCACCCCGCCCCGGCTGGCCGCCGAGCGACTCGCCCCCGAGGTCACCCTGCCCGACCTCGGCGACTACGTGCGCTGGGCGATGATCCTCCCGCCGGATGCCCCGTCGGGCACCTCGCCGGACGAGGCGTCGGGCGACCTGAGCGCACCGGAGGCGGTGCTGTCCCGGATGGACGGCTGGCACCCGGAGCTGCGCGCCCTGATCGAGCAGGCCGACCCGGACAACAGCACCCTGCTGTCCATCCGGGTCGTCCGGCCCGGCGAGCGCTGGGCGCCCGGCCCGGTCACGCTGCTCGGCGACGCCATCCACGCCACCTCCCCGACCGGCGGCAACGGCGCCAACACCGCGCTGCGCGACGCCGACCTGCTGCGCCGCCGACTGATCGAGGTGGCCGACGGCCGCCGGGACCAGCGCGACGCGGTCGAGGACTACGAGCGGCGGATGTTCGCCTACGGCGCCGAGGCCGTGCGCAGCAGCCTGGAGCGGCTGCCCGCCTTCGCCCCCGGCGCGAAGCCGGCCTGAGGCCGCAGCGAGGCCGACCGGCCGCCTCGGGCCGGCGCCCGGCTCAGCGCGCCAGCAGCGCGCGGAGCGCGTCGGCGACCAGCGCGGGCGCCTCCTCGGCCATGAAGTGGCCGCAGTCGACGGTGCGGTGCACCAGGTCGGGGGCCCAGGCCCGCCACAGCACGGCGGCGTCGAAGCCGAGGGCGGCGCCCCAGTCCTGCTGGAGCACCGTGACGGGCATGCCCAGGACGCGTCCGGCGGCCCGGTCGGCGGTGTCGTGCGCGACGTCGATCCCGGCCGAGGCGCGGTAGTCGGCCACGATGGACGGGACGGCCGCGCGGCAGGCGGCCAGGTAGGTGCTCCGGACCTCGGCCGGGATCGCGGCGCCGTCCCGGGCCCAGAGGTCCAGGAAGTGGCCGAAGAACGCGTCCGCCGAGGCGGTGATCAGCTGCTCGGGCAACCCCGGCGGCTGGGCCATCAGGTAGAGGTGGAAGCCGACGGCCGCCTGGACCCCGTGCATCACCTCCCACATGTCGAGGGTCGGCAGGACGTCCAGCGAGGCCAGGTGGGTGACCCGGTCGGGGTGGTCCAGGGCGGTGCGGAACGCGACCAGCGCGCCCCGGTCGTGCCCGGCCAGCGCGAAGCGCTCGTGGCCGAGCGCGGCGGCGAGGGCGACGATGTCGGCGGCCATGGTGCGCTTGGCGTAGGCGAGGCCGTCGGCGGTCTCGGCGGGCTTGTCGCTGGCCCCGTAGCCGCGCAGGTCGGGGCAGATCACGGTGTGCTCGGCGGCCAGGTCGGCGGCGACGTGCCGCCACATCAGATGGGTCTGCGGAAAGCCGTGCAACAGCACGACCGGGCTGCCCTGGCCGCCGACGGCGGTGTGCAGGGCGACCCCGTCGGCGACGGGCACCCGGTGGTACGCGAAGCCGGGGACGGTGACGGTCATGGTGGAACCTCTCGCTCGGGGCGGTCGGGACGAGCCTGCCGGGCCCGGATCAGCATTCGATCAGCGCGCTAGCCTGACCTGCGGGAACGAATCGGAGTGGTCGGGAAAGGGGCACGGTGGCGCAGGTCGGGTTCGGGGTGCTCGGCGCGCTGGGCGCGGAGCGGGACGGCACCGCCCTCGGGCTCCGGGGGCCCCGGCACCGGGCCGTGCTGGCCCGGCTGATCGTCGCCCGCCGCCGGGTCGTCCCGGTCACCCGGCTGGTCGACGACCTGTGGGCCGACCCGCCGCCCGCCGCCCTCGGGGCGCTGCGCACCTTCGTCGCCGACCTGCGCCGGGTGCTGGAACCCGAGCGGCCGCCGCGCGCCCCCGCCCGGCTGCTGGCCACCGAGGGGCCCGGGTACGTGCTGCGCCCGGAGCCGCAGGCGGTGGACGCCTGGCGGTTCGAGACGGCGGTCGACGAGGCGGCCGGGCTGTCCGCCGAACGGGCCCTGGCCCGGCTGGACGCGGCCCTGGCGCTGTGGCGCGGCCCCGCGTACGCCGACCACGCGGAGGAGGACTGGACCCGGGCCGAGCGGACCCGGCTCACCGAACTGCGGCTGCGCGCGGTCGAGCAGCGGGCCGGGGCGCTGCTGGCGCTCGGCCGCGCCGCGCAGGCCGTCCCCGACCTGCGGGCCCACCTGGCGGACCAGCCCTGGCGCGAGGAGGCCTGGCGGCTGCTGGCCCTCGCCCTGTACCGCACGGGCCGTCAGGGCGAGGCGCTGGCCGCGCTGCGCGAGGCCCGGGCGGTGCTCGCGGACGGCCTCGGCCTGGACCCGGGCCCCGCGCTGCGCCGGCTGGAGGCGGACGTCCTGGCCCAGGACCCGGCACTGGAGGCGGACGTCCCGGCCCGGGGTCCGGTGCCGGACGGCGGCGCCGACGCCTCGGCGGCCCGGCTGTGGCACCGGGTGGCGAGCGCGTACGACCGGACGGTGGCGCTGGGCGCGCGGGCCCGGCTGGAGAGCACCGTCGGCCTGATGCGCGGCCTGGCGGTGAGCGGCGGCGCCGGGCTGGACGCGGCCCGCGCGCAGCGGTCGGCGGTCATCGCGGGTGCGGAGGAGTACGGCGATCCGGAGCTGACCGCCCGGGTCATCGGCGCCTTCGACGTGCCCGCGATCTGGACCCGCAGCGACGATCCGGGGCTCGCCGCCGGGGTGGTCGCGGCCGCCGAACGCACCCTGGCGGCGCTGCCCGCCGGGGACACCGCGGCCCGGTGCCGGCTGCTGGCCACCGTGGCGCTGGAGTCGCGCGGCACCCGGGAGCCCCGGGCCCCGCGGGCCGCGCGCGAGGCGGAGGCGATCGCCCGGCGGCTGAACGACCCGGCGCTGCTCGCCTTCGCGCTGAACGGCCGCTTCATGCAGTCCTGCACCCGGGCCGGGCTGGCGGGCGAACGGGACGCGATCGGTGCGGAGCTGGTGGCGTTGTCCGCCCGGCACGGGCTGGTCGTGCACGAGGTGCTGGGCCACCTGATCCGGATCCAGTCCGCCTGCGCCCGGGGGGACTTCGGGGCGGGGGACCGGCACGCGGCGGCCGCCCGCGAACTGTCGGACCGTCATGAACTGCCGCTGGTGGGGGTGTTCACCGCCTGGTACCGGGCGCTGCGGTCGGCCGCGGGCGGCCGCCGCGCCGAGGCGGAGACGGCCTGTCGCGCCGCGGCCGCGGCGCTGCCCGGTGCGGGCATGCCCGGCCTGGAGGCGGGGCTGTTGCCGCTCGCCCTGCTGGCGCTGCGGATCGCGGACGGGGAGTGGTGCCCCGCGGTGGACCTCGACCAGGACTGGGGCCCGTACCGGCCCTGGGTGGAGCCGTTCGCGCTGCTCGCCGTCGGGGACACCGGTGCCGTCCGGGCCGCGCTGCGGGCGCTGCCGCCCTCGCCCGCCGATCTGCTGTACGAGGCGCGCTGCTGCCTGGAGGCCGTCCTCGCGGTCGGGGCGGGGGACCGGGAGGCGATGGCCGGGGTGCGGGCCGGGCTGCTGCCCGCCGCCGGGGAACTGGCCGGGGCCGGCAGCGGTCTGCTCAGCTTCGGGCCGGTCGACCGGTACCTGGACGCCCTGGCGGGCTGACGGCGGGCGGCGCGCCTCCTCCGGAGGAGACGCGCCGCCTTGGTCAACTCCGTTGTCAGAACTGGGTGCTGACGGTCACTCCGGTGAAGTCGGTGACGGCGTACAGGCTGATGTACCGGTAGCCGGCCGTGGGGTTGGTGACGGTGAGGGTCTGCGCGGTGCCGGGCTTGGTGGAGGAGGCGGTGAAGGCGCTGGGGGAGGCCCAGGTGTCGGCGTTGTAGTAGAGCGCGGCGTTGCCGGTGCCGCCGGAGGTGGAGACCTTCAGGGTGCTGGTGCCGGCCGGGAGGTAGACGTAGAAGTAGTCGAGGTTGCCGGCGGTGCGGGCCTGGTTCGGCCGGGAGCAGTTCTGCCCGAGGGCGTCGGTGCGCGGGTCGGTGCAGGTCGGCGGGGTGGTGCTGCCGCCGCCGGTGGTGATGACCACCGAGGTCGGGGTGCTGGCGGTCCGGCCGGCGCTGTCGGTGACGGTCAGGGCGACGGTGTAGGTGCCGGGGTTGGCGTAGCTGTGCACCGGGTTCTGCTGGTCGGAGCTGCTGCCGTCACCGAAGGTCCAGTGCCAGGAGGCCAGCTTGGCCTGGGAGTTGGTCTCCACCGACTGGTCGGTGAGGGTGACGGTGGCGCCGTCGACGGACTGGCCGAAGAGCGCGGTGGGGCCGTCGGCGTAGCAGGCGCCGGCGGCGCAGGCGTTCAGCCAGCTGTCGAAGTCGGCGTCGTAGGAGGTGCCGAGGCCGTTGTAGACCGCGTAGCCGCCCTGGTAGTCGCCGGTGCGGAAGTGGCCGAGCATGTTCTGGACGTCGGCGGGGTGCTTCTCCAGCATGTAGCGGACGGCGAGGTAGCCCCACGGGTAGGTGCGCACCGTGTCCGAGTTGTCGTAGGTGTTCTGGAAGACGGTGCTCAGCTTGTAGCGGTGGGTGGCGGCCTCGGCCATCGCCTGGGTGTCGGTGGTGCCGCGGTAGGTGTAGGACTCGTACTCGGCGACGCCCTCGATCCACCAGATGTCGGGGACGGAGATCTCGGTGCCGAAGTTGCCCTTCATGTCGTAGATGTTGTCGAGGTAGTGGGTGTACTCGTGGTTGAGGTTCCACACGTTGGCGGGGAAGCCGTCGTCGTAGGACTTCTTGTACATCACCGACACGGGCTTGTTGGCGGGGTCGGTGACGTCCATGACGGTCTGGCCGCCGTTGTCGGTGGAGTTGTTGTAGATCGCCCAGGAGTACGTCAGGTAGTCGTCCCGGTTGGCGAACACGGCGAGGGTGATGGTCTTGCCGTACTGGCCGGGGATCGGGCCGTTGTCCTTGACCATGGCGTGGAAGAAGGTGTCCTCGCCGCGCAGGCTCGCGCAGACGGTCGCCAGCTCCGCGGGGGTGAGGTCCTCGGTGCGTATGGTGCGGTTGTCGCAGACCAGGGTGTTGGGCAGGACGGCGGCGGTGAGCTTGCCGGGCAGGTCGCAGGTGCCGTAGTAGGAGCAGCTCGCGTTGTCGTACTGGTTGGCGTTGTACGCGGTGTAGACGTACAGCGGGCCGGTGCTGCCGGTGACCGGGGTGCCGTCGAGGACCTGCTTGACCAGCGGCCGGGTGAAGGCCGCGACGGCGCCGCCGTCGCCGGCGGTGCGGGCGAGGTCGTTGCCGGCGTTGACGTCGAGGAACTGGTTGGCGGTGCCGAGCAGGTCCTTGTGGTGCTGGGCGAAGTTCGCCAGTGAGGTGATCACGGCCGGGTCGGCGGCGATCGCGCTGACGTAGGCCGGGTTCCAGTTGGCCCGCCACAGCGGCGCGTACAGCACGGCGTTGACGGCCTTCACCATCTTGGGGAAGGCGTTGTAGCCGTTGTCGTAACCGTCCAGGACCTGCCGGTAGACCGTCAGGTACCGGCTCTGGAGGTCGGCGCTGTCGGTGAGGACCAGCACCTCGTTGAGCACGGTGCCGTTGGCGTCGCTGACGTCGTGCCAGTGCGCGCCGGCGAAGAAGGCGTCCAGGCCCGCCTTGACGGCGGCGGTGAGGGAGGCGTCGTAGGGCCCGACGGTGCCCGCGTTGTTGGACTGGACGTAGTAGCCGGCCCGCAGGAAGAGCACCAGCTGGAGCAGGTTCGCGGAGTTGTCGCCGGTGTAGTGCGCGGCCTGGGCCTTGAAGGCCTCGGCGACGGCGAGCATCTGCGACTGCTTGAAGACGCCGGCCGCGTCGGTGCCGGTGACGTTGAACAGCGTGCTGACGCAGTCGGTGGTCGAGCCCTGGACGAAGGAGACCAGGTCGGCGCCGCTGCGGGCGGCGAAGTCGGCGGGCAGGCAGCCGGCCGCGGCGGGGGCCAGGGCGGTCAGCGCCCGCTTGGCCGACGGGGTGGCGGCGGGGTGCTGGGCGCGCGACTGCGGACCGGTCTGGACGGCCGTGCCGGCGGGCTGGAGCGCCTGGCCGAGCAGCTCCGGCGGGAGCGGTGCGGCGGTGCGGCCCAGCTCCTCCGAGGCGGGGGCGGCGATCTCGGCGCCGAACGGCCTTGGCGTTGTGGGCGCGTGGGCCGTGGTGGCCGGGGCCGCGGCGGTCGCCGGGGAGGCGGCGAGCGCGGGGGTCGGGAGCAGGGCGGCCGGGCCGGCGAGGGCGGCGGCCACCAGGAGCGGAAGGGATTGGCGCAGACGCACTGCGGTGTCCTTGTCCTGAGGTGGGGGAGGTGACGCGGCGTCGGTCACGAGGCGGAGGGGGAGTTGACGTGGGACCTGTCACCGGAATCAGGGTCAGAACAATGTCACAGGTTATATGTCATCGCAAGGGTGTGGTCGGGGGCGGAAGGGCCCGTTCCGGACGGTTCACGGACGTGGGTCAACAGCGGGCAAAGAACGCCCCATCGATAAGCGTTCGCGGTCGGTACCGATCGCAAGTCGGGTGTGGACGGGCGATGGTCCAACCCTGCATGCTCGACCCCATGGTGGGGAACGGGAGTGCGAACTGGGGTGGCCGGGAGTCGGCCCGCCCGCTCGCCTGCCCGCGACTCCGCCCCGCGCCGATGCCGCTGCTGACCAGCCGTCGCATCGTCGACTTCGGCCTGCTCTGCTCGGCCGGCTGTCGCTGAGCCGACGCCCGCGGCGTTCCCCGGTCGGCCCGCGGGGCTGACCCCCGGCCCGCCGCCCCCGGCCCGCCGACCCGTGGGGCGGAGCACCCGCCGCGAACCGGCCCGGTGCCCGGACGCCTCTCCACTCCTGCCCATGTCACCGCCCGTCAGCGTCCCGACCGCGCCCGCCGCCGAGCGGGCCGACCGCGGACCGCGGCGCCGGCCCGTCGCGCCGGAACCCGCCCGGGGCCGATCCCCCGCACGGCCCGACGGTCCGTCAACACCGCTGCCCAGCTGACGAGTCGGCCTGCCACGACCCCGAGGAACCACCATGACCAGCCACCTCAGCCCCGACGTCGCACCCGCCGAGCGCGGGCTCCAGCTGCCGCACCCCCGACTGGACCGCCTGGACGAGATCACCGCCGCCCTGGCGAACACCGCCGCCCGGTACGACCGGACCGGGGAGTTCCCGCACGAGGCGATCCGACTCCTGCACGACGCCGGGCTGTTGACCGCGACGGTGGACCGCAGGTGGGGCGGCCCCGGTGTCAGCTTCACCGACCTCGCGCGGATCCTGCTGGCCCTGGGCCGCGGGGACACCTCGGTGGCCCTGATCGCCTGCATGACGCTGGTGCCGCACGCGCTGGAGAGCGGCCGGCCGTGGCCCGAGGCGCTGTACCGGCGGATCCTCGCCGAGTCGGCGGAGCGCCCCACCCTGCTGAACCACGCCCGGGCGGAGCCCGACACCGGCCGCGGCGGCGGCACGGTGGCCCGGCGGACCGCGGACGGTTGGGCGATCACCGGCCGGAAGCGGTTCGTGACCGGTGCGGAGGGGCTGAGCTACTTCCTGCTGTGGGCGACGACCGACGAGCCGGTGCCGCAGCCGGCCGTGTTCGTGGTGCCGGGCGGCACCCCCGGCATCGAGATCCTGCCGACCTGGCGTCAGCTGGGCATGCGGGCCACGGTCAGCCACGAGGTGGTGTTCACCGACGTCCGGGTCGCGGCGGAGGACCTGATCCGCTTCGGCGACCTGGGGCAGCCGGCCCGGGGCGCGGACCCGGCGGCCGACCAGGAGCACGCCAACTCCGTCCTGCTGATCTCGGCCGCGCTGTACCTGGGCGCGGCGCGGGCCGCCCAGGACTTCGTGCACCACACCGGCGTCACCAAGGTGCCCGCCCACCTGGGCCGTCCGATCGCCGCCGGTGAGCGGTTCCGGCACGTGGCCGGGGAGATCGAGGTGCTGCTGTCCACCGCCGAGCAACTGGTGTTCGGCGTGGCGGGCCGGCTGGACCGCGGCGAGGTGGTGGCGGCGAACGAGGCGCTGGCGGCGAAGGTCGCGGTGATCCGCAACCTGACCCAGGCGGTGGAGGCGGCGGTGCGGCTGCTGGGCAGCTCGGCGCTGTCCCAGGACAACCCGCTGGAGCGGATCTTCCGGGACGTCCAGGCCGCGGGGGTGCACGCCCCGCAGGAGGACGCGGCGCTGGTGGGCATCGGGACGGCCGGACTCAACGACTACCTGCGGCAGCTGGGATGACCGCCCGGCCCGCGGACCCGGCCCCCGGTGCCGCCCCCGGCGGGCGCCGGGGCGGCGCGGCCTCAGCCCAGCGAGTCCAGTGCCGAGCGCAGCGCCCGGGTCAACACCGCGGGCGCGCCCGGACGGTAGCGCAGGTGGAGGCGCTCCGGGGGCACCGGCGGCAGGTCGCGGAGGCGCACCAGGCCGGTCGGCAGCGGGCCGTGGTCGGCCAGCAGGGCGATGCCCAGCCCGGCGCGCACCGCGCTGAGCACCCCGGTGAACTGGGCCGCCTCGACGGTCACCGTGGCACCGCGGCCCGCGCCGCCGAGCGCGGCGAACGCCCGCTCGCGCAGCACACAGGGCCCGTCGACCGCGACCAGCGGCACCGGCGCGCCCCCCTCCGGCGGCCGCCAGTCCGGGGCGGCGAGCCAGGACAGCCGCACCCCGCCCGCCCGGACGCTGCGCGGGTGGTCCGGGTCGCCGAGCAACACGGCGGCGTCCACGGTGCCCCGGTCGACGGCCTCGTGCAGCGCGCCGCTGCGGTCCAGCCGGAAGCGGACGGTGTGGCCGGGGCAGTCGGCGAGCACCGAGCGGCCGATCGCCGGCAGCAGGCCCTCGGCGAGGAGTTCGGTGGAGCCGATCAGGAAACCGGGGCGGACGGTCTCGACGAGCCCGAGCCGGGACAGCGCCTCGTCGTGCGCCGCGAGCACCCGGCGGGCCTCGGCGAGGGCGGCCTCGCCGTCGCCGGTGAACCGGATGCCGCGGCCCTGACGCTCCACCAGCGGCCGGCCGATGATCCGTTCCAGCCGTCGCACGTGCTGGCTGACGGCGGACTGGGAGATCTTCAACGCCGCTGCGGCGCGGTGGAATCCGCCGTTCTCGGCGATGGCGACCACGCTCCGCAGCGCGGCGATGTCCAGTGTTCTCGTCACCCTTCGACCCTAACAGCGGGCGAACTCGCCGAGGGGGGGTCCGACCGGCCCCGAATTCGTTGAGCGCAGGGTGCCGAAAGGCCTCACCGGGGATTTCTCGGCGACGACATGAAAACGCAACACACGGAAACAGAAACAGCTTTCGGGAAAAAGGAACTCATGCACATATTCAGACCCGTGGTGGCCCGGGTCCTGGTGTCCGCCCTGGTCGCCCCGCTGCTGCTGGCCGGCTGCTCCGGCGGGGGCGGCGGGGCCGCGGCCGGGGCCGCACCCGTCCCGGGCGGCACCCTGACCTACGCGGTCGACACCGAGCCGGTGTCCTGGGACCCACAGGTGTCCACCCAGGACCTCACCGCCGAACTGCAGCGGCAGGTCCTGGACTCGCTGGTCTCCGAGGACGCCGACGGGACGTTCCACCCCTGGCTGGCGACGTCCTGGGAGTCGGCCCCCGATCTGCGCAGCTTCACCTTCCACCTCCGCACCGACGTGAAGTTCCAGGACGGCACTCCGTTCGACGGCACGGCGGTGAAGGCGAATTTCGACCGCATCGTGGCCAAGGAGACCAAGTCCCAGTACGCGGCGAACCTGCTGGGTTCGTACACCGGCACCACCGTGCTGGACCCGTACACCGTGAAGGTCGGGTTCGACCGGCCGTCGGCGCCGTTCCTCCAGGCGGCCAGCACCAGCTACCTCGGCCTCTACTCGCCCAAGGCGCTGGCCTCGGACGCGGCGAAGCTCGGGCAGGGCGGGCCGGTGGACGTCGGCAGCGGGCCGTTCCGCTTCGTCAGCTACAGCAAGGGCCAACAGGCGGTGTTCGAGCGCAACCCCGACTACCGCTGGGGCCCCGGGACGGCGACCCACACCGGCCCGGCGCACCTGGACAAGGTCGTGGTGCGGTTCCTCCCGGACGCCTCGGTGCGGGTCGGCGCGCTCACCAGCGGCCAGGTGCAGGTGGCCAAGGCGGTGCCCCCGCAGAACGCGGCCGCGGTGAAGGCCGACCCGGCGCTGAAACTGCTCACCCGGGAACAGCCGGGCGGCAACTACAACCTGTGGCTGAACGGCTCGCTGGCCCCGCTGGACGACCAGCGGGTGCGCCAGGCGATCCAGCGCGGCATCGACCTCGACCTCGACGTGAGGACCGTCCAGTTCGGGCAGTTCCCGCGCGCCTGGAGCCCGATCTCCTCGGTCACCCCCGGCTACGACCGGACGCTGGAGCACGCCTGGCCGTACGACCGGGCGCTGGCCGACCGGCTGCTGGACGAGGCGGGCTGGACCGGCCGCGACGCCGACGGCTACCGGACGGCGAACGGCCGCCGGCTCAGCGTGCAGTGGCCGCAGCTGTCGGCCAACGCCACCCAGCAGGGCCGGGACATCCTCGGCCAGGCGATCCAGGCCGACCTGAAGAAGATCGGGGTGGAGGTGGTCCGCCAGTCGCTGGACGTCGGCGCCTACTCGACCCTGGTGTACGGCGGAAAGGCGAACATCGTCGACCTCTCCTGGGCCCGGTTCGAGCCGGACGTGCTCTGGCAGTTCCTCAACTCGGCCAGCGCGCCCGCCAAGGGCGGCATCAACCCGACCTTCCTGCCCGACCCGCAGCTCGACCAGCTCACCGACGCGGGTCGGGCGACCCTCGACCCGGCCGAACGCGCCCAGCTCTACGCGAAGGTGCAGCAGCGGGCGATCGACCAGGCCGTGGTCGTCCCGGTGTACACCCCGGTCGCGCTGACCGGAGTCTCGGCGAAGGTCGGCGGGCTCGGCTTCGACCCCGACACCTGGCTGGACTTCTACGACGCCTGGCGGACCGCGTGACGACGGACCGGGCGACACCGGCGCCGCACCCGGCCGTGCCGCCGTGGCTCCCCGCCCTGCTGAGGGCCGGACTGCGTCGGCTGGCCGGCGCGGCGGCGGTGATGTTCGGCGCCGCGACCCTGGCCTTCGCCGCGCTCCAGCTGATCCCGGGCGACCCGGTCGCCACGCTGCTCGGCCCGGCCACCACCACCCCGCCCGAGGTGCGCGAGACGATCCGGCACGACCTCGGCTTCGACCGGCCGGTGCCGGAGCAGTACCTCCACTACCTGGGCGGACTGCTCCGGGGCGACCTCGGGCAGTCCTACCAGTTGCAGCGCCCGGTGTCCGACCTGATCGCCGAACAGCTCGGCCCGACCGCCCAACTCGCCCTGGCAGCAGTCCTCCTGGCGCTGCTGGTCGCGACCGTCTCGGCGGTCGCGACGGCCGGGCGGCGCCCCGCACTGAAGGCCCTCACCGGCGCCTGGGAGCTGGTGGCCGTCTCCACCCCCTCCTACTGGCTGGGCCTGGTGCTGCTGACGGTGTTCTCCTTCCGGCTGCGGCTGTTCCCGGTCGCCGGCGCCGACGGCGTGGCCGCGCTGGTGCTGCCCGCCGTCACCCTCGCGCTGCCGCTCGCCGGAACCCTGGCCCAGGTGCTGCGCGAGGGGCTGGAGGCGGCGCTCGCCCGGCCCTTCGCGGTGACGGCGCGCGCCCGCGGACTGAGCCGTGCCGGGGTCGTGGTGCGGCACGCGCTGCGGCACGCGGCGGTGCCGCTGCTGACCCTGGCCGGCTGGCTGACCGGCTCGCTGCTCGGCGGGACGGTCCTGGTGGAGTCGGTGTTCGGCCGGCCCGGGGTCGGCTCCCTGGTGCTGTCCGCGGTCAACAGCCGGGACGTGCCGGTGGTGATCGGCGTCGTGCTGCTGTCCGCACTGGTCTTCGTGGTGATCTCGACGGCGGTCGACCTGCTCTCCACCGTCCTCGACCCCCGACTCGGGAACAGGTGATCCGGTGGCCCTCCTCCATGCCCCCGCGGCCCGCCGGGCCGTCCCGCTGCCCCCGCCGGCCGTGCTCGCCGCCGGCGCGGTGCTGCTCCTGATCGTGCTGGCCGGGCTGCTCCCCGACCTGCTCACCGGACAGTCACCGACCGCCACCGACCCCGTGAACGCCCTGCAAACCCCCGGCCCCGCCCACCTGTTGGGCACCGACCAGCTCGGCCGGGACGTGTACGCCCGGCTGGTGCACGGCGCCGGCCCGGCCCTGGCGCTGGGCTTCGGCTCCACCGTGCTCGCGGTGGCCGGCGGCGCGGCGCTCGGCCTGGCCGCCGCCCTCGGCGGCCGGCTCGCCGACCGGCTGCTGATGCGCGCCGCCGACGTGCTGCTCGCCCTGCCCGCGACCCTGCTCGCCCTGCTGGTGATCGCCGTCCTGGGCACCGGCACCGGCAACCTGGTGCTCGCCATCGGGATCGCCCTGGTGCCCGGCTACGGACGGCTGGTGCGCGCCGAGGCGCTGCTGGTGCGCCGCTCCGGCTTCGTGGAGGCCGCCGTCACCCTCGGGCTGCCGCGCCGGACGCTGATCCTGCGCCACGTGCTGCCCAACTCGCTGGCCCCGCTGCTGACCCTGGCCACCGTCGGCTTCGGCACCGCGCTGATCGCCGCCTCCGGCCTCAGCTTCCTCGGCCTCGGACCGCGCCCGCCCTCGCCCGAGTGGGGGGCGATGCTCTCCGAGGGCCGCGGCTTCCTGGCGACCGCCTGGTGGCTCGGGGTGTTCCCCGGCGCGGCCGTCACCCTCACCGTGGCGGCCGTCACCGTGGTCGGCCGCCACCTCCAACAGCGCTTCACCCGGAGGACGCCGTGACCGGAACCCCGCCCGCCCCGCTCCTCGCCGTCGACGGCCTCCGGGTGGCGTTCGGGACCGGCCAGGACGTCGTGCGCGACGTCTCGCTCACCCTGCGGCGCGGCGAGTGCCTGGCCCTGGTCGGCGAGTCCGGCTCCGGCAAGAGCGTCACCGCGCGGACCCTGGTCGGCCTGACCGGACGCCACGCCCGGATCCGGGCCCGGCGGCTGGAGTTCGACGGCCTGGACCTCACCGCCCTCACCGAACGGCGGTGGCAGCAGGTGCGCGGGCGCCGGATCGGCCTGGTGCTCCAGGACGCGCTGGTCTCGCTCGACCCGCTGCGCACCGTCGGCGCGGAGATCGGCGAGGCGCTGCGGGTCCACCGGACGGCCGACCGGGCCCGGGCCCGGGAACGCGTCCCGCGGCTGCTCGCCGACGTCGGCGTACCGGAGCCGGAGCGCCGGGCCGGACAGTACCCCCACCAGCTGTCCGGGGGCCTGCGCCAGCGCGCGCTGATCGCCTCGGCACTGGCCGCCGGCCCCGAACTGCTGCTCGCCGACGAACCGACCACCGCGCTGGACGCCACCGTCCAGGCCCAGGTGCTGGACCTGCTCGGCGACCTGGTCGACCGGGGCACCGCGCTGCTGCTGATCAGCCACGACCTCTCGGTGGTCGAGCGGCTCGCCCAGCGGGTGGCGGTGCTCTACGCGGGCGTCGTGGTCGAACAGGGGCCGGCCGGGCAGGTCCTCGCCGACCCGCAGCACCCCTACACCAAGGCGCTGCTGGCCGCCGTCCCCGGCCGGGCCGGCAAGGGCCGACCGCTCTCGGTGCCCCGGCCGCCCCGCCCGGCCGCCGGGCCGGACGGCTGCCCGTACGCGGCCCGCTGCGCCCCGGCCGACGACCGCTGCCGCCGGGAGCTGCCGACCGCCCCGGACCCGGCGGCCGGGCACACCGCCCGCTGCTGGCACCCGGGCCGGCCGATCCCGCTGCCGCTGCCGATCCCGCGGTCGTCGGCCGAACCCCGGCCGCCCGCGGCCGTACCGGGGTCCGGAGCGGACCGGCCGGTGCTGCTGGAGGTGGACGACGTCGCCAAGACCTACCGGGGCCCGGACGGCACCGCGCACCGGGTGGTGCGGGACGTCTCCTTCACCGTGACGGCCGGCGAGACGCTCGGCCTGGTCGGCGAGTCCGGCTCCGGCAAGACCACGCTGGCCCGGATCGTGCTCGGCCTGCTGGAGCCCGACGCCGGTGCGGTGCGCTTCACCGGCGAGCCGTGGAGCGGACTGCCGGAACGGCTGCGCCGACCGCGCCGAGGGCTGCTGCAACACGTCCCGCAGGACCCGCTGAGCTCCTTCGACCCCCGGCACGACGTGCGCCGGATCGTCGGCGAGGCGCTGGCCGCCGGAGGAGTGCCGCGCGGCGCGGCCCGGGACACCCGGGCGGTCGAACTGCTCGACCAGGTCGGCCTGCCCGCCGCCACCCTGCGCAGCCGCCCGGCCCAGCTGTCCGGCGGACAGCGCCAGCGGGTGGCGATCGCCCGGGCGCTGGCCACCCGGCCCCGGCTGCTGGTCTGCGACGAGCCGGTGTCGGCCCTGGACGTCTCGGTCCAGGCCCAGGTGCTGGACCTGCTGGCCTCGCTCCGGCGGGACCTGGGCCTGGCGCTGCTGTTCGTCTCCCACGACCTGGGCGTGGTGCACCACCTGAGCGACCGGCTGATCGTGCTGAAGGACGGCGAGCTGGTCGAGACCGGCACCGTGGACGAGGTCTTCGACCGCCCCGAACACCCCTACACCAGAAGCCTGCTGGCGGCCGCTTCGGGCGGGAGCCGGGTGGGCTGAGGGGAACGCGGCAGCGACGGACAGGACGGACAGGACGGAACCGGGCGGAACAGTGCGGAACGGAACGGAACACCACCGGGGCGGGCGGGGGAACCCGACCCGCCCCGGCCGGGCACAACGGGGAGCAGACGTGAATCCTGTCGAACGCGACACCCAACTGGACCGCTTCGCCCACCTGCTGGACGCATGCCTCGACGGCAGCGGCGGCACGCTCGCCGTCTCCGGCCCCGCCGCCTGCGGCCGGACCGAACTGCTCCGCGCCTTCGAAGCGGCGGCCGGCGCCCGCGGCGCGGTGGTGCTCACCGCGACCGCCCGCTGCTCGGAGCGCACCGTGCACTTCGGCGTGCTGCACCAGCTGCTGCGCCACCCCGGCCTGCCCGCCGCGGTCCGGACGGCGGCACAGGCCCTGCTCGGCGGCCCCGACACCGCCGAGCCCTGCCGGGAGGACCCACCGGGCACCGGGCAGGTGCCCTCCCGGATCGACCAGGAACTGTGGCTGCTGCTGCACACCCTGGCCACCCGGACCCCGCTGCTGCTCGCCGTGGACGACCTCCAGCACGCCGACCCGGCCTCCCGGCAGACCCTGATCCACCTGGCGGCCCGGACCCCGACCGCCCCCGTGCTGCTGGTCGTCACCGAGCCCGACCCGCCGACCGGCTCCGGCACCGACCGCGACTGGTCGACCGCCCTGCTGCGCCTGCCGCACCTCACCCGGCTGCGGGTCGACCGGCTCAGCGAGCACGGCACCGGACGGCTGCTCACCGCCCTGCTCGGCGCGCCCCCGGCCCGACTCCCCGTCTGGTACCGGCTGACCGGCGGCAACCCGCTGCTGCTGCGCGCCCTCGCCGAGGACTGCGCCGCCACCGGCCCGGCGGTCGAGCCGGTGCCCGGACCGGCGTTCGCGCTGGCCGTCCGGGCCTGCCTGCACCGGGCCGGGACCGCGGCGGCCGAACCGGCCTGGGCCCTCGCCGTCCTGGCCGAGTCCGGCTCCACCGACCTGCTGCCGCACCTGCTCGGCGGACCGGCCCGCGAGGTGCTGACCGCCCTGACCGCGGGCGGCCTGGTGGTGGACGACCGACTGCGCGGCGCCGCCGTCGCCCGGGCCGTCCTCGACGGCCTGCCCGAACCCGACCGCGCCGCCCGCCAACTGCGCGCCGCCCGGCTGGTCTACGAGTCGGGCGGCACCCCGGAGTCGGTCGCCGCGCACCTGCTGGCGGCCCGCGACGGCAGCGAGCCGTGGGCCCGCCCGGTGCTGCTGGACGCCGCCCGGGCGGCGCTGCGCCGCGACGACGACGCCTTCGCCGAGCGCTGCCTGGCGCTGGCCGGCCGGGCCGGCGACGCCGAGGTCGCGCTGCTGCGCGGGCTCGTGCGCTTCCGCTCCGACCCGCAGGCCGCGTACCGGCTGGTCCGCCCGCTCGCCGACCGCCTGGACGAACTGGCCGCCGGCGAGCGGATCGGCCTGCTGCGGATGCTGAACTGGCACGGCACCGAGGCCGAGATCACCCGCACCCTCACCGGCCCGGAACCGGCCGCCGGCCCGCTGCGCGACGAACTGACCCGGGCCCTGGAACAGGTCCGCTCGATCGCCCCGCACCTGGTGCCACCCGGCCACCCCGAACCGCCGCCCGGCCTGCCCGCCGGGGAGCCCCAGCAGCGCTCGCTGCTCGCCCTGCCCCGGGTACTGCGCACCGGCGGCACGCCGGAGGACCTTCGGACCGCCGAACTGGTGCTGCGCACCACGCCGTTGGAGGACGCCGGGTACGGGGCACTGCAGTCCGCGCTCTACGTGCTGCTCTACGCGGACCGGGCGGACCTGGCGGCGCCGTGGTGCGCGGGCCTGCTGCGGGAGACCGCCGGACGCCGGATCCCGGTCTGGCAGGCCCTGCTGACCGCCACCATGGCGGAGATCAAGCTGCGGCTGGGCGAGGCGGCGGAGGCGGCCCGGTACGCCCGGCGGGCGCTGGCGCTGCTGCCCTCGGGCGGCTGGGGCGTCTGGCTGGGCTCGCCGCTCTCGGCACTGCTGCTGTCCTCGGCCGCGCTCGGCGCGGCGCCCGAGGCGGAGGCCGGGCTGCCCACCCTGCCGGAGCGGCTGACCCGGACCCGCTACGGGGCGCAGTTCCTGCACGCCCGCGGCCGCCACCGGCTGGCGGCGGGCGCGCCGGACGCGGCGCTGGAGGACTTCACCCGCTGCGGGCGGCTGCTGGAGGGGTGGGGGCTGGACGCGCCCTCCTTCGTGCCCTGGCGCGCCGACGCGGCCCGGGCGCTGCTGGCGCTGCGCCGCCCGGAGCAGGCCCATCGGCTGGCGCTGGCCCAGGTGGCGCACCCGGCGGCGGCCCGGCCGAGGACCAGGGGGCTGTCGTTGCGGGCGCTGGCCGCGTGCGACCCGGCGCGCCGGGTCGAACTGCTCCAGCAGGCCGTGGAGTTGCTGGCGGAGGCCGGGGACCGGTTGGAACTGTCCTGGGCGCTCGCGGAGTTGGCCGAGGCCCAGCTGGTGGCGGGCCGGCGGCCGGCCGGTCGGGAGGCGCTGCGGCGGGCCCGGGAGGGTGCCGAGGAGCTGGGGCTCGAGCCGCTGCTGGCCCGGGTGCGGGGGCTGGCCGAGGAGGAGGACGACCCGGGACTGAGCGCCTCGGAGCGCCGGGTGGCGCAGTTGGCGGCGGCCGGCCACTCCAACCGGGAGATCGCCGAGCAGTTGTTCATCACGGTCAGTACGGTCGAGCAGCACCTGACCCACACCTACCGCAAGCTGCGGGTCAAGGGGCGCTCCGAGTTGGCGCGTTCACTGGGGCAGGGGCCGGAGCGGTCGGGGGTGGAGCGGTCCGGGGCGGAGCGATCGGCCTCGGAGCGGTCGGGTCCGGAGCGTCCGGGATCGGAGCGGGCCCCCGCGGACCGGCACGGCACGGGGTGGCGTGCCGCGACCCGTCCGACGGGCGCTCAGAGCGCGGTGCCCAGACCCAGCCGGGCGCGCAGCGTCTCCTCGGCGTAGTCGGTGCGGTAGGCGCCGCGCCGCTGGAGCTCGGGCACCAGACCGGTGCCGATCGCCGGGAGGTCGTGCGCGGTGGTGGCCGGGCGGAGCCGGTAGCCGGTGAGCCCGGCCTGCTGCCATTCCTGGAGCAGGTCGGCGAGTTCGGCGGGTGTGCCGGCGAACACCAGGGCGTCCGAGGTGTGCTCGGTGCCCAGGGTGGCGTCCAGGCGGTCCCGCCGGGCCTTGGCGGCGCCCGGTTCGGCGTCCAGGTGCACCAGGACGTCGGCGAAGACGTGCACGGTCCGCCCGGCCCGGCCGACCGCCTGCTGCTCGGCGCGGATCTCGGCGACGGCGGTGCGGACGTCCTCGACGCCGTGCGGGGTGATCGAGACCACGTCGGTGACCTGGGCGCCGTAGCGCCACGGGACGCTGATGTGGGCCAGCGTGAACACCACGGGGTGGCCCTGCGGCGGGCGCGGGGCGGTGGACGGGTCGGGGAGGAGCGGCCACTCGCCGTCGGTGCCGTCCGCGGTGGCGAAACGGCCGGGGGCGAGGTCGCGCAGGGCCTGCTCGTCGGTGCCGCCGTCCCAGAGCGCGCGGACCACCCGGACCAGCTCGGCCGCCCGGTCGAAGCTCTGCTGGATCTGCGCCTGCACCTCGGGCAGGAACAGCGTTTCCAGCGGGATCGGCTTGGCGGGGCTGAGCTGGGTGCGCAGCCCGGCGCGGCCCGCGCTGAGGTGGTCCAGGGTGGCCACCGCCTTGGCGACCGGGGCGGGCTGGGCGGAGTTGACCACGACGGTGGGGATGATGCCGAGGTGGCGGGTGCGGGCGGCGAGGGCGCCGGCCAGCGCGATGGCGTCCAGGCGGTGCAGGGTGTGGCCGAGCCGGCGGTCCAGTTCCTCGCCCGGGCCGGGGGCGCGGGACAGCGGGTCCTCGACGGTGATGAAGTCGAGCAGCCCGGCCTCGGCCTGCCGGGCCTGGGCGGCCCAGTGGTCGAGGGTGAACGGCCTCGGGTCGGCCTCCGGCTGGTGGCGGGCGGCCGGGTGCCAGCCGGCGCCGTCCAGGGCGGCGGCGAGGTGCAGGTGCTGCGGTGTGCTCACGGGTGCGTGCCTTCCGGGGTGCTGGGTGCTGGGTGCGGGGCTGTGGGAGACGGTGGCCCGTCAGGCCTTGGCCCTGGGGCGGGTGATGACGAGGAGGCCGATCAGCACGGCGACGCCGCTGAAGGCGGCCGCGGCGACCACGGCGGTGGACAGGCCGTCGGCGAGCTGGGCCCGGTCGGGGTGCCGGGTGCCGTGCAGCGAGCTGCCGTAGAGGGTGGCGAGCACCGCCACGCCGAGCGAGAGGCCGATCTGCTGGACGGCCTGGAGCAGGCCGGAGGCCGCGCCGGTCTCCTTGGGCGCGAGGCCGGCCAGGATGGTCATGTTGAGCGGGACGAAGCCGAGGCCGAGACCGGCGCCGAGCAGCACCAGCGGGCCGAACAGGCCGGTCAGGTAGTCGCTGTGCGGCCCGGTGGCGGCGAGCCACAGGCTGTCGGCGAGCATCAGGGCCGCGCCGGTGACGATCAGCGTCCTGGCGCCGTACTTCGGGATCAGCTTGGCGGCGCTGCGGGCGGTGGCGAACTGGGCCACGGCCATCGGCAGGAAGGCCAGCCCGGCGGTCAGCGGGGCCAGGCCCAGGCCGTCCTGGACGTAGAGCGAGAGCAGGAAGTACGTGCCGCCCATCGCCGCGAACAGCAGCAGGAAGATCCCGTAGGCGCCGGAGCGGGCGCGCTGGGCGAGCAGACGCAGTGAGATCAGCGGCTGGCCGACCTTGGTCTCGGTGACCACGAAGGCGCCGAGCAGCAGTACCCCGACCACCAGGGAGGTCACCGTGGTGGCCGAACTCCAGCCCGCCGAGGAGGCGTTGATCAGGCCGTAGACCAGGGCGGTCATGCCGGCCGTGGAGGTGAGGGCGCCGACCACGTCGGGGCGGGCGGGGTGCCGCTCGGTCTCGGTGAGGTGACGGGTGGCCAGCAGGACGGCGGCCAGGCCGATCGGCACGTTGACGAAGAACACCAGCCGCCAGGAGAGCGTGGTGAGCAGCCCGCCGAGGATCAGCCCGATGGTGATGCCGAGCCCGGCGACGGTGGAGAAGACCCCGAGTGCCCGGCTGCGTTCCGGTCCCTCCTGGAAGGTGACGGCGATCAGCGAGAGCGCGGCGGGCGCGGCGAAGGCGAAGCCGACGCCCTGGGCGGCGCGGGCGGCGATCAGCAGCGCGGCGTTCGGGGCGAGCCCGCCGAGCAGGGAGGCGGCGACCACCACCAGCAGGCCCCAGACGAACATCCGCCGCCGGCCGAGGATGTCGCTGGCCCGTCCGCCGAGCAGCAGCAGCCCGCCGAAGGCCAGCGAGTAGGCGCTGAACACCCAGGCCAGGCCGTCCGGGGAGAAGTCCAGCCCGGACTGGATGCGGGGCAGTGCGATGTTCACGATGTTGCCGTCGACGGCCACCATCAGCTGGCAGGTGACGATCACCGCGAGGGCCAGGGCGCCGGCCCGGCCGGGAGCCTGCTGCGGGTCGTCCGGGGCGGGTGGCCCGGCCACGGATGGCTGGTCGTGGGTCGTCATGGCCGGCTCCTTGAGCGTAGGGCAGGGCAGCGTCGAGGGAACGGCCGCGGTCGACGCTTGTAGACTGCTTCATGGTAGGGAGGCGCCTCGAATGGGTCAACAAATGTTGAACGAATGTGTCGCGGCGTAACGGAGCGAGGAGGCGGCATGGCAGAGTCCCGCAGCGGTGGCACCGGGTCGGAGGCCGCTCCGACGGACGGCCTGGACGGCGCGGACGGTCCGGACGCTCCGGACGCTCCGGAGGGCCGGACCGGGCCGCGCGGCGAGCGGCGCACCCGCAGTCGGCAGGCGATCCTGGCGGCCGCCCGCGAGCTGTTCTCCGAGCTCGGCTACGAGCAGACCACGGTGCGTGCGGTGGCCCACCGGGCCGGGGTGGACCCGGCGCTGGTGATGAAGCACTTCGGCTCCAAGGAGCAGCTGTTCGAGGCGGTCTCGGAGATCGGCCTCAGCTTCGGCGGCGCGCTCGGCGGCCCCGCCGACCGGCTCGGCGAGCGGCTGCTGACGCACGTGCTGGCCGACATCGACGGCCGGCCGGACCGCAGCATGCCGGTGCTGCGCTCGATGCTCACCCACCCGCAGGCCGCCGAGGCGGTGCGCTGCGCAGTCGCCGACCCGGGCAACAGCCCGGTGGCGGACGCGCTGACCGGCGACGACGTGGAGCTGCGGGCGACCCTGGTGGGCTCGATGGTGCTCGGCCTGCTGGTCACCCGCTACCTGTTGCGCGTTCCCGAGGTCGACCGGGCCCCGGCCGAGCGGCTGGTCGAGCTGCTCGGGCCGTGTCTGCGGCCGCTGCTGGACGGCGGGGCGGCCGGGGCGGCCGGGTTGCCCGGCGTGGCCGGGTCCGCCGGGGCGGGCGTCGCGGAGGCGGCCGGCGGTGGTCCGGCCTCCGCGCTGGCCGGGCTGGCCGCCGCAGAGTCGGCCCGGCTGGCGGCGGTCGAGGAGGTGGACCGGCTGGCCCGGGAGGCGTTGGCGGCCGGGGCGTCCTTCGGTGAGGTCGGCCAGCTGCTGGGGATCAGCCGGCAGGCCGCCCGGAAGCGCTGGCCGCGCACCGAGGACGTCCCCGTCGACGGGCTGGCGACAACCTAGATTGTCACTCTCGCCGGGTGGCCGTCCTCCCGCCTGGATGACAACCCAGGTTGTCGCTCTGGTCATCAGGTGCCGGCCAGCGCCTCGACCACCGGGGCGAAGGCCTCCTGGTGGACGTCCATGACCGTGAAGTACGAGAAGCCGAAGGCGTCCCGCAGCTCCTTCACCTGGTCGATGATCTGCGGCACGGTGCCGATCAGCAGCAGCGGCGTCTGCTCCAGTTCGGTCAGCGGCACCGGCAGCTGGGTGGCGGCCACGTGCCGGATCGCGGCGTCCCGGTCCTCCGTCACGATCACCGCCTGGAGCAGCAGGTTCTTCTCCACCTGCGCCGCCCGCTCGCCCACCACCCGGTCGAAGTAGGCGACCCGGTCGGCGAGTTCGGCGCGCGGGATGAGCCGCAGCCCCCCGAACGCGGTGGGGTCGTAGCGCATCCCGATGAAGCCCACGATGTCGCCGTGCTCGGCGGCCAGCCGCAGCACCCGGTTGCCGTTGCCCGCGATCAGCAGCGGCACCGGGGCCTGCACGGCGGCGGGGACGTGCTCCGGGTCCCCGAGCAGCCGGCGCAGCTCCAGCACGGTGCGCTCCAGGGCGTCCACCCGGTCCTTGGGGGTGCCCGGGTCGAGGCCGAGCGCCTGGAACTCGGCGTGCACGTAGCCGGTGCCCAGGCCGACCTCGACCCGGCCGCCGGTCAGCCGGTCGACCGTGGCGATCTCCCGGGCCAGCAGCGGCGGGTGGTAGAAGCCGGAGTTGAGGACCAGGGTGCCGACCCGCAGGCCGGTCGCCGCCGCGGTGGCCACCAGCGGGGGGAACGGCGCGGTCCGGCCGAGGTGGTCGGGCACCAGCAGGACGTCGTAGCCCTGCGACTCGACCTCCTTGGACAGGGCCTGCCACTGTTCGGCGTCGTCGGGGACGGCGAGCTTGCCGAGGCCGAAGCGGAACGGTCGGATCATCGGGGTTCTCCTCGTGGGTCTGTCGGTGGGGCAGTTGGTCGGCGGTCAGCGGTCCAGCTCGGTGAGCCAGTGGTGGACGGCGTCCGCGGTGCCGGCGGAGTGGTCCTCGAGCACCGAGAAGTGGTCGCCGGGGATGTCGGCGCTCTCGTGCGGCAGTCGCCAGAAGGCGCGCCAGTCGGGGCCGCCGGGCCGGCGCCCGGTGCCGGGCAGCGGCTGCCCGGCGCGCAGCAGCAGGGTGCGGGCGGCGATCGGTTCGGGCTGCCAGGGGCCGAAGGCGCGCAGGTAGGCGCCCATCGCGGTGAGCCCGGTGTCGGTCAGGGCGAGGTCCTGGGTGCCGAGCCGCTCCAGCATCCCGTTCACCATCGCGGGCATCCACCACTCCATGCCCGGCAGCGCGGCGGTGTCCATCGGGTAGGCGTCCACCAGGACCAGCCCGGCCGGTCGCACCCCGCGCCGCTCCAGCTCGGCGGTCACGGCGTGCGCCACGCACCCGCCGAGCGAACGCCCCAGGACGGCGAACTCCCGCTCCCCGTAGAGCTCCTGGACGGCATCGGCCTGGAGCCGGACGAAGGCCCGCACCGAGTCGGGCAGCGCGCTGCCGGGTCGGTACCCGGGGGCCGGGACGGCGTGCGCCGTCCGCCGTCCGTCCAGGGCCTGCCCGAACCGGGCGTACTCGTGCGGCCCGGACAGCGCGGTCAGGGCCGGGAAGCAGACCAGGGCGAGCGGTGCCGGGCCCGCGGCCAGCGCGACCGGGGGGACGGCGTGCCCGGAGCGGTCGTCGGCGGTGAACGGGGTGCGGAGTTCGGACGCGGAGACCAGCACCTGGGTGGCGGCCGGGATCCGTCCGGCCCGGCACAGGTCCAGGTAGACGGCGGCCAGGGGCTCGGCCGGGCCGGTGCCGGCGGGGGCGCGGCGCTGCCGGAGTTCCCGGTGCAGGTGCTCGGCGAGGGCGAGCGGGTCGGGGTGGTGGATGGTGAGCGCGCCGGAGAGCCGCAGCCCGGTCGCGGCGGAGAGGCGGGCGCCGAGCTCCACCGAGGTGAGCGAGTCGAAGCCGTGCTCGACGAAGGCCGTCTCGGCGGCCAGCGCGTCCGGGTCGGCGTGCCCGAGCACGGCGGCCGCCTCGGCGCGGACGAGGACGAGCAGGGCGTCGAGCTGCTCGGGGGCGGGGAGGGCGGCGTGGCGCCCGACCCAGTCGGCCGGGGCGGCGGGACGGGGGGCCGGGGCGCTGCGGTCGGGGAGGGGGGCCGCCGCGGCGCCGTCGAGCCAGAAGCGGGTGCGCTGGAAGGGGTAGCCGGGCAGATCGACCCGCCGGCCGGGCCGTCGGCCGAACGGGCCGGACCAGTCGACGGGCGCGCCGGCGGAGTGCAGGCGGCCGACGGCCGTCAGCAGGGTCTCCGGTTCCGGGTGGTCCCGGCGCAGGGCGGCGGCCAGGGTGGCCGGGCGCGGGCGCGGCCGCGGCTGCTCATCGGCGCGGGCGTCGCCGGTGAGCGCCTCGTCGGCGAGGGCGTCGCTGGTGAGGGCGTCGCTGGTGAGGGCGGTGAGGACGCCGTCGGGGCCGAGCTCCAGGAAGCGGGTGGCGCCCTCGGCGCGCAGCGTCCGGACGGTGTCCAGGAAGCGCACCGGCTGCCGGGCGTGCTCGGCCCAGTAGTCCGGGTCGGCGAGTGCGGCGGCCGGGGCGAGCCGGCCGGTGAGGTCGGAGACGAAGGCGGTGCGCGGCTGCCGGAACGCCAGCCCCTTGACCACGGTGCGGAACTCGTCCAGGACCGGGTCCATCCGGTGCGAGTGGAAGGCGTGGCTGACCCACAGCCGGGAGACCCGGCGCCCGCGCGCCCGGAAGGCCTCGGCGACGGCCGCCACCGGTGACTCGTCACCGGAGACCACCACGGCGCGCGGTCCGTTGACCGCGGCCAGGCCCACCGCGGCGCCGTGCCGGGCGAGTTCGGCGGCCGCCTCCTGCTCGGTCGCCTCCACGGCGGCCATCGCGCCGCCGGGCGGCAGTTGCTGCATCAGTCGTCCGCGCGCGGCCACCAGGGCGGCGGCGTCCGGGAGTTCGAGCAGCCCGGCGGCGTGGGCGGCGGCGAGCGCGCCGACCGAGTGCCCGGCCACCAGGTCCGGGCGTACGCCCCAGGAGTCCAGCAGTCGCAGCAGCGCCGTCTGGAGGGCGAACAGTGCGGGCTGGGCGTACTCGGTGCGGTGCAGCCGGTCGGCGTCGTCGGTGCGCAGGACGGCGTCGGCGACGGAGAACGGGAGGTGCCGATCGAGTTCGGCGGTGACGGCGTCGAAGGCCCGGGCGAACTCCGGGTAGCGGCGGTACAACCCGGCTCCCATGCCCGGGCGTTGGGAGCCCTGGCCGGTGAAGAGGAAGGCCGTCCGGCCGGAGTCGGCGGGGGTGGCCGGGCCGGGGGCGTTCGCGAGTGCCTCCAGCCGGGCGGCGGCCTCCGCGCGGTCGCGGGCGACCAGGGCGGCGCGCAGCGGGTGCCGGGGGAGGGCGGCCAGCGACCACGCGACGTCGGCGGCCGGGGGTGCGTCCGCCCCGCGCAGTACCGCGGCGAGCTGCCGGGCCCGGGCCCGCAGGGCCGGGTCGCTCCGGGCGCTCAGCACCCAGGGCAGCGGGGGTGCCTCGGCGGACCCGGCTCCGGGAACGGCTTCCTCGGCCTCGGCCTTCCCGATCTCGGCCTCGGCTTCCCCGGCCTCGGCCTCGGCCTCCGCGAGGATCACGTGGGCGTTCGTCCCGCTCACCCCGAACGCGGAGATTCCGGCGGTGCGCGGTCGGCCGGTGTCCGGCCAGTCGCGCGGCTCGGTGAGCAGTCGCACGCCGCCGTCGGTCCAGTCGACATGAGGGGTCGGCCGGTCCACGTGCAGGGTGCGCGGGAGGGTGCGGTGGCGGATCGCCTGCACCATCTTGATCACGCCCGCGACGCCGGCCGCGGCCGCGGTGTGGCCGAGGTTGGACTTCAAGGAGCCGAGCCAGAGCGGCCGTTCGGGATCGCGCCCGGTGCCGTACACGGCCTGGAGGGCCTGGGCCTCGATCGGGTCGCCGAGGGTGGTGCCGGTGCCGTGCCCCTCGACCGCGTCGACCAGGTCGGGGGTGAGCCGGGCGTCCGCAAGGGCCTGGCGGATCACCCGCTGCTGGGCCGGGCCGCTGGGGGCGGTGAGCCCGTTGGAGGCGCCGTCCTGGTTGACGGCGGTGCCGCGGACCACGGCCAGCACCCGGTGTTGGTGGCGGCGGGCGTCCGAGAGCCGCTCCAGCACCAGCAGGCCCGACCCCTCGGCCCAGCCGGTGCCGTCGGCGGCCGCCGCGTAGGAACGGCAGCGGCCGTCCGGGGAGAGGCCGCGTTGACGGGAGAACTCGACGAACCCGCTGGGGGAGGAGAGCACGGTGGCGCCGCCCGCCAGCGCGAGGTCGCTCTCGCCGGACCGCAGCGAGCGCACGGCCAGGTGGAGGGCGACCAGCGAGGAGGAGCAGGCGGTGTCGACGGTGACGGCCGGGCCCTCGAAACCGAAGGTGTAGGCGATCCGGCCGGAGGCGACACTGGCCAGGTTGCCGATGCCCAGGTGGCCTTCGAGCTCGGCCGGGGCCGCCCCGGGGCGGGTGTGGTACTCCTGCGCGGTGAGCCCGGCGAACACGGCGGTCCGGCTGCCGCGCAGGTCGTCCGGGTCGAGCCGGGCGTGTTCCAGGGCGTGCCAGGCGGTCTCCAGCAGTACCCGCTGCTGGGGGTCGGTGGCCAGCGCCTCGCGCGGCGAGACGCCGAAGAAGGCGGCGTCGAAGTCGGCGGCGTCGGCGAGGAATCCGCCGTGCCGGGCGTAGCTGGTGCCGGGGACGGCGGGGTCGGGGTGGTAGAGGGCGTCGGTGTCCCAGCCGCGGTTCCCGGGCCACTCGCCGACGGCGTCGCGCCCGGCGGTGACCAGCTCCCACAGCCGGTCGGGGGAGTCGGCGCCGCCCGGCAGGCGGCAGGCCATCCCGATCACGGCGACGGGTTCGGCACGCTCGTACTCGACCTGGTCCAGCCGCCGTTGGGCCTCGCGCACGTCGGCGAGCGCGCGGCGCAGGTACTGCCGCAGCCTCTCCTCATCGGCCATCGTGGCCGCTCCTTCCGGTGGGGGCGGTTCCCGCGCGGGGGTGGGCCCGGTCGAGTTCGGCGAACAGTTCCTCGTCGCTGGCACCGGCCAGGTCCAGCTCCCGGTCGAGGACGGGAGCGGGCTGACCGTCGGCCGCGTCGGGCCGGGGATCCGGGTCGAGTCGGGCGGCCAGGGCGGCCAGCCGGGCGGCCAGTTCGCGGCGGTCGGCCTCGGTGCCGGGCAGCTCCGAACCGGCGAGCTCCGAACCGGGGAGCCCGGCGTCGGGCAGGGCGTGCTCCAACAGCGCGAGCAGGCGGGGGAGTTCCGGCCCGTCGGCGGCGGCCGCGGCGAGCCGCTCGGCCAGGTGGGCCGCGATCGCGGCGGGGGTGGGCCGGTCGAAGACCAGGGTGACGGGCAGAGCGAGCCCGGTGGCCGTGACCAGCCGGGTGCGCAGGTCGACGGCGGTCAGCGACTCGAAGCCGAGGTCGCGGAAGGCCCGGTCGGGAAGCACCTCCTCGGTGTCGGCGTGGCCCAGGGCGGCGGCCGCCTGGCGGCGGACCAGGTCGAGCAGTTCGGCCTGCCGCTGCTCGGGGGCCAGCCCGGCCAGTCGGGCGGCCAGCCGGCGGGCGGGGTCGTCGTCGTCCGCCGTCGGGCCGTCCTCGTCCGGGCCGGCGGCCACCGCCGAGGTGAGCGGCCCGAGTTCGACGTCCAGCCAGTAGCGGCGGCGTTGGAAGGGGTAGGTGGGCAGGGCGGTGGGCACCGACCGGGCGCCGGTCAGCAGCCCGGTGAAGTCGACCGGCGCGCCCTGGGCGAGCGCGGCGCCCGCGGAGAGCAGGAAGCGGTCCGGGCCGCCGTGGTCGCGGCGCAGCGTCTCGACGGCGGTGCCGGCCAGCCCGGTGGCGTCCAGGGTGTCCTGGATGGCGCCGGTGAGCACGGGGTGCGGGCTGACCTCGATGAACAGGGTGCGGCCCGGCTCGGCGAGCTGCTGGACGACGGGGGCGAAGCGGACGGTCTGCCGCAGGTTGCGGTACCAGTACCCGGCGTCCAGCTCGGTGCCGGTGACGGGTCCGGCGGTGACGGTGGACCAGATCGGCAGCCGCGCGGTCCCCGGCCGGACCGGGTCCAGGGCGGCCAGCAGTTCGCCGCGCACCTGGTCGATCACCGGGGAGTGCCCGGCCAGGGTGGCGGCCCGCAGCCGCTTGGCCCGGACGCCCTCGGCGGTGCAGGCGGCGACCAGCTCGTCCAGGGCGTCCTCCTCGCCGGCCACCACCACCGCGTTCGGGCCGTTGACGGTGGCCACCGCGAGCCGGTCCGGCCAGGCGGCGAGCCGCCGTTCGGCCTCGGCGACCGGCAGCGCGACGGAGGCCATCGAGCCCTGGCCGACCAGGCCGGCCAGGATCCGGCTGCGGGTGGCGACGATCAGCGCCGCGTCGTCCAGGCCGAGCGCCCCGGCGACGGTGGCCGCGGCGACCTCGCCCTGACTGTGCCCGACCACCGCGTCCGGCCGCACCCCGTACGACTCCCAGAGCGCGGCGAGCGCCACCAGGACGGCCCACAGGGCGGGTTGGGCGACCTCGACCCGCTCCAGCGGGGCCGCGCCGGGGCGTTCGCGGAGCACGTCGGTCAGGTCGAAGTCGACGTGCGGCGCGAGGGCGCGCCCGCACTCCGCGATCCGCTCGGCGAACACCGGTGCGGTGTCCAGCAGTTCGCGGGCCATGCCGGCCCACTGGGAGCCGTGGCCGGGGAACACGAACACCGTCCGGGGCGGGCCGTCGGCCCGGCCCCGGACCAGCTCGGCGGCGGTCTCGCCGGCCGCCAGGGCGCGCAGGGCACCGGCCGCCGCGGCCGGTTCGGCGGCGACGACCACGGCGCGGTGCTCGAACCGGGCCCGCCCGGTCAGCAGGGTGTGCGCCAGGTCGGCGGGTGCCTCGGGCGTCCCGGCCAGGTGCTCGGCGAGCCGGGCGGCCTGGGCGGCGAGGGCGCCCGCCGTACGGGCGGAGAGCACCCAGGGCAGCGGCCCGGGCGCGGTGGCGGGCGGGCCGGGCGGCTGCTCGGGCGCCGGCGGCCGTACCGGCTCGGGCGGCTGCTCGATGATCACATGGGCGTTGGTGCCGCTCACCCCGAAGGCCGAGATCCCGGCGCGGCGCGGACGGCCGGTCTCCGGCCACTCCTGATGATCCGTCAGAAGCCGGACCCCGCCCGCGGTCCAGTCCACCTCGGGGGCGGGCCGGTCGACGTTCAGGGTGGCGGGCAGCCGGCCGTGGTGCAGCGCGCCGACCATCTTGATCAGCCCGGCGACGCCCGCCGCAGCCTGGGTGTGGCCCAGGTTGGACTTCAACGAGCCCAGCCAGAGCGGCTGTTCCGGCGAGCGCCCCGGCCCGTAGACGGCCAGCAGGGCCTGGGCCTCGATCGGGTCGCCGAGCCGGGTGCCGGTGCCGTGCGCCTCGACCGCGTCCACCTCCTGCGGGGCCAGCCCGGCGGCGGCCAGCGCCTGCCGCAGCACCCGTTGCTGGGCCGGGCCGTTGGGCGCGGTGAGGCCGTTGGAGGCGCCGTCCTGGTTGACGGCGCTGCCGCGCAGCACGGCCAGCACCGGGTGTCCGGCCCGGCGGGCGTCGGAGAGCCGTTCCAGCAGCAGCAGGCCGACCCCCTCCGCCCAGCTGGTGCCGTCCGCGGCGGCGGCGAAGGCCTTCACCCGGCCGTCCGGCGCGAAGGCGCGGTGCCGCGAGGTGGCGACCATCCCGGCGGGCGAGGCCATCACGGCCACCCCGCCGGCCAGCGCGAGGTCGGCCTCACCGGCGCGCAGCGCCTGGGCGGCCAGGTGGAGGGCGACCAGCGAGGAGGAGCAGGCGGTGTCGACGGTGACGGCCGGGCCCTCGAAGCCGAAGGCGTAGGAGATCCGTCCGGAGGCCACGCTGGCGGCACTGCCGTTGTGCAGATAGCCCTCCAACTCCTCGGGCAGTTCCCGCAGTCGGCCCGCGTAGTCGTTGTACATCACGCCGGTGTAGACCGCCGTCCGGCTGCCCCGCAGGGTGCCCGGGTCGACGCCGGCCCGCTCGAACGCCTCCCACGCGGTCTCCAGCAGCAGCCGCTGCTGGGGGTCGGTGGCCAGCGCCTCGCGCGGGGAGATGCCGAAGAACGCGGCGTCGAAGTCGGCGGCGTCGTGCAGGAACCCGCCGTACTGGGTGTAGGTGCGGCCGGGGCGGTCCGGGTCGGGGTCGTAGAGCGACGCGTTGTCCCAGCCGCGGTCGGTGGGCCAGGGGGTGATGGCGTCCCGCCCGGAGTCGACCAGCTCCCAGAGCTGTTCGGGGGTGGCCACCCCGCCGGGGAAGCGGCAGCTCATCGCGACGATGACCACCGGGTCCCGCTCGTCCGGGCGCCCGTCCGGTGCCGCGGGTGCGGGGGTGGACGACCCCCGGCTGCCCGGGAGTTCGGCGTCCAGGTGGGCGGCCAGGGCCTGCGCGGTGGGGTGGTCGAAGACCAGGGTGGCGGGCAGCCGCAGTCCGGTGGCGGTGGCCAGGCGGTTGCGGAGTTCGACGGCGGTCAGCGAGTCGAAGCCGAGGTCCTTGAACGCCCGGTCGGCGGCCACCCCGTCGGGCTCGGTCCGGCCCAGCACCACGGCGGCCTCCCGGCGGACCAGGGTGAGCAGCGCGTCCCGCCGCTGCCGGGCGTCCAGGCCCGTCAGCCGGGCGGCGAGCCCGCCCGGCGCGCCCGCCGCCGGGGCAGCGGCGGCGCTCCGGCGGCCGGGGCGCGGCCCGGCCAGCACCCCGCGCAGCACCGGCGGCAGCCCCGCCGGGTCGGCGTCCGGGCGCAGCGCCAGCGGCACCGGCAGCGGGTGGTCGGCGCGGACCGCGGCCGTGAACAGGGCGAGGCCCTCGTCCGTGGTCAGCGGTCGGACGCCCTGGCGGGCGAGCCGGGCCAGGTCGGCACCGTCCAGGTGGCCGGTCAAGGCGCTGCCGTCCGCCCACAGGCCCCAGGCGAGCGAGGCGGCGGGCAGCCCGGCGGCGCGCCGGTGGACGGCGAGGGCGTCCAGGAAGGCGTTGGCGGCCGCGTAGTTGGCCTGCCCCTGGACGCCGAGCACGCCGGCGGCGGAGGAGAACAGCAGGAAGGCCGACAGGTCGGCGTCCTGGGTCAGTTCGTGCAGGCGCCAGGCCGCGTCGAGCTTGGGCCGCAGCACGCTGTCCAGCCGGGCCGGGTCCAGCGCGGTGAGCAGCCCGTCGTCCAGCGCACCGGCGGCGTGCACCACGGCGGTCAGCGGCCGGTCGGCGGGGATCCCGGCGAGCAGGGCGCGCAGCGCCTCGCGGTCGGCCACGTCGACGGCGACCGCGACGGCCTGCGCCCCGAGCCCGGCCAGTTCGGCCAGGAACCCGGCCGCGCCGGGGGTGTCCGCCCCGCGCCGGGCCGCCAGCACCAGGTGCCGGGCGCCGTGCTCGACGACCAGTCGGCGGGCCACCAGTGTGCCGAGCAGGCCCAGGCCGCCGGTCACCAGGACGGTGCCGTCGGGGTCGAGCAGCCGGCCGGCCGGGGCGTCGGTCGCCGGGTGGGCGGTTGTCGGTTGGGCGGCGGTCGGGCGGGCGGTCGAGCGATGCGCGGCCGAGGGGTGGACGGCCGAGGGATGCACGGTCAGCCGGGGTACCGAGGCGGTGCCGTCGCGCAGCGCCAGCTGGGTCTCCCCGGCTGCGGTCGCGGCGGCCAGCGCCCGGGGCAGGGCGCGCCGGGAGCCGGGGGTGCCGTCCAGGTCGACCAGCAGCAGCCGGTCGGGGTGCTCGGCCTGGGCGGAGCGCAGCAGTCCCCAGACCGGCGCGGCGGCGGGGTCGACGTCCTCCCCGGCGACGGACACCGCCCCGGCGGTGACCACGGCCAGCCGGCGGTCCGCCGGTTCGGGCCGGGCCAGCCAGTCCTGGACGGTGGTCAGCACCGTGTGCAGCGCCGCCCGGGCGCGCTCCGGCACCGGGCCGGTGCCGCCGGACGGGACCGGCAGCCAGAGGGTCGCGGGTGCGGCCGCCGGGTCCACCGCCGCGACGGCGGCCGGGTCCGGGTAGGCCGGGAGGTCGCGGCCGAGGTCGATCCGGGCCGGGCCGAGCACCGCCCACCGGTCGGTGTCGGGATCGTGGGCGGTCCCGGGCTCACGATCGGCTCCGGGAGAGGTGGCGGCTGTGGTGTCCAAGGCGGCTGCGGTGAGCGGGAGTTCGGCCCAGCCGGCGAGGTGCAGCGGCAACCCGGCAGCCGGGTCGGTCAGCTGATCGGCGTGGACCGGTCGGGAGGCCAGCGCGCCGATGGTGAGTACCGGCGCGCCGGCCGGGTCGGTGGCGTCCAGCGCGACCGTGCCTCCCGCGCCGGGGCGCAGTCGCACCCGCAGCGCGGTGGCGCCGCCCGCGTGCAGCCGCACCGCCGTCCAGGCGAACGGCAGCGGCACGCCCTCGCCCTGTGCGGTGTCGGAGGCGGGCGGCTCGGCGAGGTGGAAGGCGGCGTCGAGCAGGGCCGGATGCAGGCCGTAGCGGGCGGCGTCGGCCCGCTCCCCCTCGCCCAGGGCGATCTCGGCGAAGAACTCCTCGCCGCGCCGCCAGGCCGCGCGCAGGCCCTGGAAGCGCGGACCGTAGGCCCGCCCGGTCTCGGCCAGCCGCTGGTAGCGGCCGTCCAGCGGGACGGCGACGGCCCCGGCCGGGGGCCAGTCCCCGCCGGCCGTCGACCGGACGGCCCCGACAGCGCTCGGTTCAGTGGCGCTCGGCTCGGTGGCGTCCGGTCCAGCGGCGCTCGGTCCAGCGGCGCTCGGCTCGGTGGTGTCCCGCTCAGGTGCGAGCACGCCGTGCGCGTGCCGTCGCCAGTCGCCCGACCCGGCGCGCTCCTGCTGCACCCGGGCGTGCACGGTCACCGGCCGTCGCCCGGCGTCGTCCGGGGAGCCGACCGTCACCTGGAGTTCGACGGCCTGCCCGGCGGGCAGCACCAACGGCGCCTCCAGCACCAGTTCTTCGAGGACCGGGAGGTCCAGCTCGTCCCCGGCGCGGACGGCGAGTTCGACCAGGGCGGTGCCCGGGACGACGGTCCGGCCGAGCACGGTGTGGTCGGCGAGCCACGGATGGGTGGCGACGGACAGCCGCCCGGTCAGGGTCGCCCCGCCGCCCTCGGCGGGCCGGAGGACGGCGCCGAGCAGCGGGTGCCCGGCGGCCCGCAGGCCGAGGCCGAGCGGGTCGCCGCCCTGCTCGGGGCGCCGTTCCAGCCAGTAGCGGCGGCGCTGGAACGGGTAGGTCGGCAGGTCGACCCGGGCGGCGGGGCGCGGGCCGAGCGCGGGAGTCCAGTCGACCGGCACCCCGGTGACCGCGACCTGTCCGACCGAGGCGAGGAAGCGGGCGGGCCCGCCCTCGTCGCGGCGCAGCGAGCCGGTGGCCGAGGCGTCCGGGTGCCCGGCGTCCTCGGCGGTGGCCTGGACGGCGGCGGTCAGCACCGGGTGCGGGCTCGCCTCGACGAACACGGTGTGACCGCTGTCGAGCAGCCGCCGGACGGCCTGTTCGAAGCGGACGGTCTCCCGCAGGTTGGTGTACCAGTAGTCGCCGTCCATCCGCTCGGTGTCCAGCCAATCGCCGGTGACGGTGGACAGCAGCGGGGTGTGCCCGGCGCGCGGCGCGACCGGGGCCAGCGCGGTGGCCAGCGCGGTGCGGATCCGCTCGACCTGCGGGGAGTGCGAGGCGTAGTCGACCGGTACCCGGCGGATCCGCAGCTCCTCCCGCTCGCCGAGCGCCACCAGTTCGTCCAGCGCCGCCGGTTCACCCGCGACGACCACCGCCGACGGGCCGTTCACCACTGCGACGGAGAGCCGGTCGCCCCACGGCGCGATCAGCTCCTCCGCCCGGGCGAGCGGCAACGGCACCGAGGCCATCCCGCCGGAGCCGGCCAGCGCGACGATCGCCCGGCTGCGCAGCGCCACCACGCGCGCCGCGTCCTCCAGGGTCAGCGCCCCGGCGACGTACGCGGCGGCGATCTCCCCCTGGCTGTGGCCGACCACCGCGTGCGGGCGCACCCCGTAGGACTCCCAGAGCGCGGCCAGCGCGACCATCACCGCCCACAGCGCGGGCTGCACCACGTCGACCCGGTCGTAGCCGGGCGCGCCGTCGCGGCCGCGCAGCACGTCCTCCAGCGACCAGTCGGCGAACTCCGCCAGGGCCTTTCCGCAGGCGGCGATCCGCTCGGCGAACACCGGTGCGGTGTCGAGGAGTTCGGCGGCCATGCCGAGCCACTGGGCGCCCTGGCCGGGGAACACCAGGACCACCTTGCGGTCGGCGCCGGCCCGGCCCCGGAGCACGGCGGGGGACGGCTCGCCGGCGGCCAGCGCGTCCAGTGCGGCGAGCAGTGCGGGGGCGTCCCGGCCGACCAGCACGGCGCGCTCCTCGAACGCGGTGCGCTCGGCGACCAGGGCGTGCCCGACCGCGGCCGGGTGCGGGCCGTCGACGTCCTCCCGGAGCGCCGCGGCCAGCCGGGCGGCCTGCGCCCGGAGGGCTTCGTCGGTGCGGGCGGAGAGCGTCCAGGCCAGCGGGCCGTCCGGGGTCGCGGGGGGCTCCGGGTCCGGCTCCGGCGGCGCCTCCTCCAGGATCACGTGGGTGTTGGTGCCGCTGACCCCGAACGCCGACACCCCCGCCCGCCGGGGCACGTCCGTCCGGGGCCACGGCCGCTCCTCGGTGAGCAGCCGGACCGCGCCCGACGCCCAGTCCACGTGCGGGGAGGGCTCGTCCACGTGCAGGGTGCGCGGCAGCACCTGATGGCGCAGCGCCTGGACCATCTTGATCACCCCGGCCGCGCCGGCCGCGGCCTGGGTGTGCGCCAGGTTGGACTTGACCGAACCCAGCCAGAGCGGCCGGTCCGCCGCCCGCTCCTGCCCGTAGGTGTCGAGCAGGGCCTGGGCCTCGATCGGGTCGCCGAGCCGGGTGCCGGTGCCGTGCGCCTCGACCGCGTCGACCTGGGCGGCGGTGACCCCGGCGTCGGCCAGCGCCTGGCGGATGACGCGCTGCTGGGCGGGGCCGTTGGGCGCGGTCAGGCCGTGCGAGGCGCCGTCCTGGTTGACGGCGGTGCCGCGGACCACGGCCAGCACCCGGTGGCCGTGCCGCCGGGCGTCCGAGAGCCGCTCGACCAGCAGCAGTGCCACGCCCTCCGACCAGCCGGTGCCGTCCGCGGCCGCCGCGAAGGCCTTGCACCGGCCGTCGGTGGACAGGCCGTGCTGCCGGGAGAACTCCACGAAGATCTGCGGGGTGGTCATCACCGTGACCCCGCCGGCCAGCGCCAGGTCGCACTCGCCCGAGCGCAGCGCCCGCACCGCCAGGTGCAGCGCCACCGAGGACGCGGAGCAGGCGGTGTCCACGGTGACCGCCGGGCCCTCCAGGCCCAGGCTGTACGAGATCCGGCCGGAGGCGACGCTGGCCGCGTTGCCGACCGCGAGGTAGCCCTCCAGTTCCTCGGGCGCGGTGCCGGCGGGCGGCGGGTAGTCGTTGCCGTTGGTGCCGACGAACACCCCGGTGCGGGAGCCTCGCAGGTCGCCCGGCCTGAGCCCGGCCCGCTCGAAGGCCTCCCAGGCGGTCTCCAGCAGCAGCCGGTGCTGCGGGTCGCTGGCCAGCGCCTCGCGCGGCGACACGCCGAAGAAGTCGGCGTCGAAGTCGCCGGGCGCGGCCAGGAACGCGCCGTGGGCGGTGGAGGAGGTCCGGGGGTGGTCCGGGTCGGGGTCGAACAGCGCGGCCAGGTCCCAGCCCCGGTCGGCGGGGAAGCCGCCGACCGCGTCGCCGCCCTCGGCGACCAGCCGCCACAGGTCCTCCGGGGAGTCGACGCCGCCAGGGAAGTGGCAGGCCATGCCGACGATCGCCACCGGCTCGCTGCCGCGGTCCTTCACCTCGCGCAACTCGCGCCGGGTCTCGTGCAGTTCGGCGGTCACCCGCTCCAGGAGGTAGCGCATCCTGCCGTCGTTCAAGGTCTCATCCTTCGTAGCTGGGTCATCCGTCCGCGGGCACTGCGCGCGGGTCGGGGCCGGACGGTCAGGAGATGCCGAGTTCCCGGCCGATGAAGTCGAGCAGTTCGTCGTCGCTCGCGGCGGCCAGGCCCGCGCCGATCCCGGAGTCGCGGCGGACCCCGGCCAGGGCGCCGAGCCGGTCCAACACCTGGTCGCGGTCCGGGTCGTCCGGGTCGAGTGCGGCGAACAGCCGCTCCAGCCGGTCGAGTTCGGCCAGCAGGGTGCCTCCCGTGCCGGTGTCGGCCGGGCTCGGCAGGTCCAGCCGCTCCACCAGGCGGTCGGCCAGGGCCTCCGGTGTCGGGTGGTCGAAGACCAGGGTGGCGGGCAGCCGCAGACCGGTCAGGCGGCTCAACCGGTTGCGCAGCTCGACGGTGGCGATCGAGTCGAAGCCCTGGTCCCGGAAGCCCCGCAACGGGGCCACCGTGTCGCCGTCCCGACGGCCGAGCACGGCGGCCGCCTCGGCTCGTACCCGGCGCAGGAGTTGCGCCCTGCGCTCGGCCGGCGGCAGGGGCGTCAGCTCGGCCCGCAGACGGGCGTCGTCGGTGGGGCCGGCGGTGGGGTCGGATGTGGGGCCGGCGGTGGGGTCCGCGGTGCGGCTGCCGGTCGCCGCGGGGAGCAGCTCGGCGAGCAGCGGGTGGGGACGGACGGCGGCCAGCGCCGGCCAGTCGACGGCCGCGACCAGCAGGTGCGGCACGGACTCGGCGAGCGCCCGGTCCAGCGCGGCGAGGGCCGTCCCCGGGTCCATCGGAAGGTGGCCGGACCGCCGGCTCTGCCGGGCGGCCGCCGGGTCGGCGATGCCCTCGCCCGCCCACAGGCCCCAGGAGATCGAGGTCGCGGGCAGCCCGGCGGCCCGGCGGTGCAGGGCCAGGGCGTCCAGATAGGCGTTGCCGGGCGCGTAGTTGCCCTGCCCGGGCAGTCCGGTCAGCGCGGCGGCCGAGGAGAACAGCACGAAGGCCTCCAGGTCCAGCCCCCGGGTCAGCTCGTCCAGGTGCCGCGCCCCGAGCGCCTTCACCCGCAGCACCCGGTCCAGCTGCGCCACCGTCAGCTCGTGCAGCGTGGCGTCGTCCAGCACCGCCGCCGTGTGCACCACGGCCGTCAGCGGCAGGCCGTCCGGCAGCTCGGCGAGCAGCCGGGCCAGCGCGGCCCGGTCGGCCACGTCCAGCGCCGCGAAGCTCACCCCGCCCGCGCCGAGTGCGGTCAGCTCGGCCGCCAGGTCGGCGGCGCCGGGCGCGGCCGCGCCGCGTCGGCTGACCAGCAGCAGGTGCTCGGCGCCCCGGCGGGCGAGCCACCGGGCGGTGTGCCCGGCCAGGGCACCGGAGCCGCCGGTGATCAGCACCGTTCCCTTCGGTGCGGACAGCGGCACGGGCGCGGCGCCGGGAGCGGACGGCACGGTTGCGGTCGGCACGGTCGCGGCCGGGACCAGCCGGCGGGCGAACAGGCCCTCGGCCCGCACCGCGAGCTCCGCCTCCGGTCCGCCCGCGAGCAGCGCCCGGACGGCCCGGGCGGCGGCCCGCCCGCCCGGTTCGCCGGGCAGGTCGATCAGGCCGCCCCACTGGGGGGTCTCGGCGGCGGCGACCGCCCCGAGGCCCCAGACCAGCGCCCCGGTCGGGTCGGCCACCGGGTCGCCCGGGCCGGTGGCGGCGGCGCCCGTGGTCACCGACCAGAGCGGGGCCGCCACCCCGGCCGCCTCCATCGCCTGGAGCAGGGTCAGGGTGCCCGCGAGGGAGCCCGGCACGGCCGGGTGCCCTTCGACCGGTGCGGACACCAAGGGGAGCAGGGAGAGCACTCCCGCGAGCGGGGCGTCCCGGCCCGTTCCGGTCGGGCGGCCGGCCGCTGCCGCGAGGCGTGCGGACAGTTCCGTCCGGTCGGCCTCCGGTGTCACCTCGATCCGCTCGACCGTCGCACCGGCCCGGCGCAGAGCGGCGTCCAGGAGGTCCTGCCAGAGCCGGAGCCGTTCGGTCCCGTCGGTGGGCGGCTGCTCCGGCGCGGTCCGTTGCTCCGGCGCGGTCCACTGGACCGGCGCGGGCAGGACCAGGAGCCAGCGTCCGGGCGCGCCGACCGGCTCGGCCTCGGCCGCCGGGCGCCAGGCCACCCGGTGCCGCCAGGCGTCGAGTTCACCGTCGCGCTCGCGGGCCGCACGCCAGTCGGCCAGTGCGGGCAGCACGGTGCCGAGGGCGGACCGCCCGGCCTCGCCGTCGACCCGCAGCAGGTCGGCCGCCGTTCCGACGTCCTGTCGGGCGATCGCCGACCAGAGGCCGTCCGCAGCCGGCGCGGACGCTCCGCCGCCCGGCTCGGCCGGGGCCTGCGACCAGTACCGCTCGTGCTGGAAGGCGTAGGTCGGCAATCCCTCGGCCGTGCCGGGGACGCCGCCGAGCAGCGCGGTCCAGTCCACGGGTGTGCCGTGGGCGTGGAGCGTGCCGAGGGCGGTCAGCAGGGTCTCCGGCTCGGGCCGGTCGCGGCGCAGCACGGACGCCGCGGCCCGTACCGAGGAGTCGTCCAGGGCGGACCGGGTGAGCGCGGTGAGGACGGCGTCCGGGCCGAGTTCGAGGTAGCCGGTGACGCCGTCGGCGGCCAGTCCGCGCGCCGCGTCCAGGTAGCGGACCGCCTGCCGGGCGTGGGCGGTCCAGTGCTCGGCCGTCAACGGGTGTCCGGTGTCGAAGAGTTCACCGTCCAGGGCCGAACGGATCGGGATGCGCGGGGGGTGGTGCGGCAGGGCGGCGGCGATCCGGCCGAACTCGGCGAGCATCGGCTCCATCAGGGGGGAGTGGAAGGCGTGGCTGGTCCGCAGCCGGCTGACCCGGAGGCCCGACGCCCGGAAGCGGGCGGCCAGCTGATCGACGGCGCCGCGGTCGCCCGACACCACGGTCGAGTCCGGTGCGTTGACGGCGGCGACGGCCACCACGCCGTCCACGGCGTCGAGTTCGGCCAGCACCCGGGCCTCGTCGGCCTCGACCGCGAGCATCGCCCCGCCCTCGGGCAGGGCGTCCATCAGCCGGGCCCGGGCGGCCACCAGGGTCACCGCGTCCTCCAGGGTGAGGACCTGGGCGACGTGGGCGGCGGTGATCTCGCCGATCGAGTGCCCGGCGAGCCGGTCGGGTCGGACACCCCAGGACTCCAGCAGGCGGTGGAGGGCGGTTTGGAGGGCGAAGAGGGCGGGTTGGGTGTAGGCGGTGCGGTGGAGGAGGTGGGCTTCGGGGGTGTCGGGGTGGGCGAAGAGGATGTCGCGGAGGGGGTGTGGGAGGTGTTGGTCGAAGGCGGTGGTCACTTTGTCGAGGGCGGTTCGGAAGGTGGGGAAGGTGCGGTAGAGCTCGTGTCCGGCGCCGGGGCGTTGGCTGCCCTGGCCGGTGAGGAGGAAGGCGGTGCGGGCGTCGGGGAGGGCTTCGCCGAGGACGGCGCCGGGTGTGGGTTGGCCGGTGGCGATTGTGGTGAGGGCGGTGCGGAGGGTGGTGGTGTCGGTGCCGGTGAGGACGGCGCGGTGGTCGAAGGTGGTGCGGGTGGTGGCGAGGGCGCGGGCGATGGCGTCGGGGTCGGCAGTGTCGTCGAGGGTGTGGAGGAGTCGGTGGGCCTGGGCGCGTAGGGCGGGGGCGGTGCGGGCGGAGAGGACCCAGGGGACTACGGGCAGGCCGCTGGGGGTCGGTTGGGGTCGGGGCGTGGGGGGTGCTTGTTCGAGGATGAGGTGGGCGTTGGTGCCGCTGATGCCGAAGGAGGAGATGCCGGCGCGGCGGGGGCGGTGGTGTTCGGGCCAAGGGCGTTGTTCGGTGAGGAGGGCGATGCCGGCGTCCCAGTCGATGAGGGGTGAGGGGTTGTCGGCGTGGAGGGTGCGGGGGAGGACGCCGTGGTGGAGGGCGGCGACGGTCTTGATGACGGCGCCGACTCCGGCTGCGGCTTGCATGTGGCCGAGGTTGGACTTGAGCGAGCCGACCCAGAGGGGTTCGCCGGTCCGGTCGCGTCCGTAGGCTTCGATCAGGGCGGCGGCCTCGATCGGGTCGCCGAGTGTCGTCCCCGTCCCGTGGGCCTCGACCGCGTCCACGTCGCCCGCGGTGAGGCCGGATCGCCGCAACGCTTCGGCGACGACCCGTTGTTGGGCCCGACCGCTCGGCGCGGTGAGCTGGCTGCTGCGGCCGTCCTGGTTCACCGCACTGCCCCGGACCACGGCGAGGACCGGGTGCCCGTGGCGCCGGGCGTCGGACAACCGCTCCAGTACCAGGACGCCCACGCCCTCCGCCCAGCCCGTCCCGTCGGCGCCGGCCGCGAACGAACGGCACCGTCCGTCCGGGGAGTTGGCGCCCTGGCGGCTGAAGTCCACGAAGGTCGCGGGGGTGGACATCACAGTGACGCCACCTGCCAGGGCGAGGGTGCACTCGCCGCTCCGGAGGGCCTGGGTGGCGAGGTGGATCGCGACGAGGGAGGAGGAGCAGGCGGTGTCCACGGTGACTGCCGGGCCCTCCAGGCCGAGGGTGTAGGCGATCCGGCCGGAGACCACGCTGCCCGCACTGCCGACGACCAGATAGCCCTCCAACTCCTCCGGGGCGCGCCGGAACCGGGAGCCGTAGTCGTGGTACATCACCCCGGCGAACACTCCGGTGCGGGTGCCGCGCAGGTCGGCGGGGCGCAGTCCGGCGCGTTCCAGTGACTCCCAGGCGACTTCGAGCAGCAGGCGCTGCTGCGGGTCCATGGCGGCGGCCTCCCGGGGTGAGACACCGAAGAACTCGGCGTCGAACTGACCGGCGTCGTAGAGGAATCCGCCCTCGCGGGTGTAACTGTGGCCGGGCTCGGCCGGGTCGGGGTGGTACAGGTCCTCCGGCCAGCCCCGGTCCGCCGGGAAGGCGCCGACGGCGTCCCCGCCGCGTTCCACCAGTTCCCAGAGTTCCTCGGGTGAGTTGACGCCGCCCGGGAAGCGGCCCGCCGTCGAGACGATCGCGATCGGCTCGGACTCCCGGGCCTCCAGCTCGTCGACCCGGCGGCGGCTCTGCCGCAGCTCGGTGGTGACGCGCTTGAGGTAGCCGCGGAGCTTCTCCTCCGTTGGGCTCATGGCCTGGGTCCTCTCTTGTGGATCACGTCGGATCAGCGGGCGGCGTTGGAGTGCGTGCATCGGTGGTGCGGAGGAGGGAGTCCGTGCGGAGCATCGGCGTCGGACGACAAGCCGCCGAGGTGCGTGCTCCGGCGTCGCCCGCCCGGCGTGATCCAGAGGAGAGGACCTAGCCCTCCTCGCTGTCGGTGATGCCGAACTCCTCGGCGATCAGGTCGAAGATCTCGTCGTCGGTGGCCGTGTCCAGGTCGGGGTGGAGCGGGTCGAGCGGTGCCAGCCGGTCGCGCAACGCCGTGATCAGCGGCTCGCGTTCGGGGTCGCTCAGGGCGGCCAGGGCGGCGGTCAGCCGGTCGATGTCCGCGCGGAGCCGGTCGGCGGAGGGGGCGTCCGGCGGTGGGGCCAGCGCGGTGTCGAGGTGCCGGGCCAGGTCGCCGATGGTCGGGTGGTCGAGCAGCAGGGTGGGCGGCAGGCGCAGACCGGTGTCGGTGTTGATCCGGTTGCGCAGTTCGACGGCGGTCAGCGAGTCCACCCCGAGTTCCAGGAAGCCGCGGTGCTCGCTGAGCGTCTGCGCGGCATGGCCGAGCACCGCGCCGACCTTCTCGCGCAGGTAGTCGCCGAGCAGTGCCGCCCGCACCTCGGCGGGCCGGCCGGTCAACCGCTCGACGAGGCCGGAGCCGGCCGGTGCCCGCCCGGCGGTCGGGTTGGTCGGGGCGGTCGAGGCGGTCGTCCGGCGGACCAGCCCGGACAGGATCGGGGCGAGCCGTCCCTCGGCGGCCGCCCGCTCCAGGACGGCCGGCAGGGTCGGGGCGGGCACCAGGACGGCGTCGGGCCGGGCGAGCGCGGCGTCGAACAGGGCGAGCCCGCGCTCGGCGCCGATCGGGGCCAGGCCCAGGCGCTCGAAACGGGACCGGCCGGCCTCGTCCAGCCGGTCGCCCATCCCGCCGGAGCCGGACCACAGGCCCCAGGCCAGCGCCGTGGCGGGCAGCCCGAGGGCCTGCCGGTGGCGGGCCAGGGCGTCCAGGAAGGCGTTCGCGGCGGCGTAGTTGGCCTGGCCGGCGGTGCCCAGTACCCCGGCGACCGAGGAGAACAGCACGAACCGGGCCAGGTCCGCGCCCCGGGTCAGCTCGTGCAGGTGCCAGGCGGCGTCGGCCTTGGCCCGCAGGACGGCGGCCAGCCGGTCGGGTGTCAGCGCGGCGAGCACCCCGTCGTCCAGGACGCCCGCGGTGTGGATCACCGCCGTCAGCGGCCGGTCGGCCGGGATGCCCGCCAGCAGCTCGGCCAGGGCGGCCCGGTCGGTGACGTCGCAGCCCGCCACGGTGGCCTCCGCGCCGAGCGCCGCCAGGTCCTCCAGCAGCGCGGCGGCGCCGGGGGCGAGCGGGCCGCGCCGGCTGACCAGCAGCAGGCGGCGGGCCTGCCCGGTCCGGACCAGGTGCCGGGCCAGCAGGGCGCCGAGCGCGCCGGTGCCGCCGGTGATCAGCACCGTGCCGTCCGGGTCCACGGCCCGGGCGTCCGCCGTCGCTCCGGCGCCGACCCGGGCCAGCCGGGGCACCACCGGGCGGCCCCGGCGGAGGGCCGTTTCGGGTTCGTCCAGGGCGAGCGCGGCGGGGAGCGCGCGCAGCGACTGCGGGGTGCCGTCCAGGTCGACCAGGGCCAGCCGTCCCGGCGGCTGCTCGCCGCGCGCCGAGCGGACCAGGCCCCCGACCGCGGCGGCCGCGAGGGCGTGCGGCCCGCCACCCGCGGTCGCGCCCTCGGTGACCACCACCACCCGGCTGTCGGCCAGCCGCTCATCGGCCAGGACGTTCTGGAGGGTCGCCAGGACGGCCCGGGCACCGGTGTGCGCGGCGCCCGGCGGCTCGTCCTGGTCGGCCGGTACGCGCAGCAGCAGGACGTCCGGGGCCGCGGTGCCGGCCGGCTCCCGTACGGCTGTTCCGGCGGCCCGGAGGGCGGCCGTCAGCTCCGGGTCGGGAGCGCCCAGGACGGCCACCGAGCGGGCCGGCGCCGGCCGGGCGGGTTCGGCGGGCTGCCAGTCGATCCGCAGCAGGTCGCGGGCGGCCGCACCGTCCGACCCGTCGAGGCGGGCGGTCTCCACCTCGCGCAGGGTCAGCGCGGCGACGGCGGCGACGAGTGCGCCGTCGGCGGCGGTCAGCTCCAGCCGGGCGGAGTCGGGACCGGCCGGGACGATCCGGGCCCGGGCCGCCGTCGCGGGGGCGGCCGGGCCGAGGGAGACGCCGGACCAGGCGAAAGGCAGGGCGATCCGGCCGCTGCCTCGGTCACCGCGGCCCTTCACCAGCGGGTGCAGGGCGGCGTCCAGCAGCGCCGGGTGGAGCAGGAAGCCGGACAGGTCGAGCTCCTCGGGCAGTTGGAGCTCGGCGGTCCACCCCGCACTGTCGCGGCCGACGGCGGTGACCGCCCGGAAGGCCGGGCCGTAACCGTAGCCCTCGGCGGCGAGTTCGGCGTAGAAGGTGTCGGTCGCGGCCGCTGCCGGGACGGATGCCCGGGACGGGTCGGATGCGGCCGTGGCCGTCAGGGTTCCGGAGGCGTGCCGGGTCCAGGGCGCGGCCGGGTCGGCGTCGTCGCGGCGGGAGTACACCGCCACCGGGCGGTTGCCCTGGTCGTCCACCGGTCCGGCGACCACCTGGAGCCGCAGCGCGCCCTGGTCGGGCAGCACGGCGGGGGACTCCAACGTCAGCTCCTCCAGGGCCCGGAGGCCCACCGACACCCCTGCCCGCAGGGCCAGTTCGAGCAGCGCGGTGCCGGGCAGCAGTACCGTCCCGCCGACGGTGTGGTCGGCCAGCCACGGCTGGGTCCGGGCCGACACCAGGCCGGTCAGCACCGCACCGCCGTCGTCGCCGAGTTCCACCTCGGTGTGCAGCAGCGGGTGGCCGGTCGTTCCGGGCCCGGTGGTCGCGGTCGGCGCGTCCAGCCAGTGGCGGCGGTGCTCGAAGGGGTAGGTCGGCAGTTCGGCGGTTGCGCGCGGACGGCCCAGCAGGACGGGCCAGTTCACGTCGCCGCCGTCGACGAACAGTGCGCCGAGGGCCAGCAGCAGGCCGGACACCTCGCCCCGGTCGCGCCGTAGGGTCGGCACGACCACGGCCCGCTCGTCGCCCGGCTCGGCGGCGAGCGCCGTCTCCACCAGGGGGGTGAGCACGGCGTCCGGCCCGAGTTCGACGAACTGCCGGACCCCGGCCGCCCGCAGGGCCGTCAGGCCGTCGTGGAAGCGCACCGCCTCCCGGGCGTGCCGCACCCAGTACGCAGGATCGGTCAGCTCGCCCGGCTCGGCGGCTCGGCCGGTGAGGTTGGAGACCACCGGCACCTCCGGTTCCTGGTAGCTGAGTTGTTCGGCGACCCGGCGGAACTCGGCGAGCATCGGGTCCATCAGCGGGGAGTGGAAGGCGTGGCTGACCCGCAGCCGGGCGGCCCGGCGGCCACGGCCGCGCCAGCGGGCCACCACCGCGTCCACGGCCTCCGCGTCGCCGGAGACCACGGTGGCGAGCGGGCCGTTCACGGCGGCGACGGCGATCCGGCCGGGGGCTGCCGCCAACTCCGCTTCGATCTCGGCCGGTTCCGCTTCGATCGAGGCCATCGCCCCGCCCTCGGGCAGGGCGTCCATCAGCCGGGCGCGGGCGGCGACCAGCGCGGCCGCGTCGTCCAGCGACAGCACGCCGGCCAGGTGGGCGGCGGTGATCTCGCCGACGGAGTGGCCGAGGAGCGCATCGGGCGCGGGCATCAGGGTGCGGACCAGGTGGTGGAGGGCGGTTTGGAGGGCGAAGAGGGCGGGTTGGGTGTAGGCGGTGCGGTGGAGGAGGTGGGCTTCGGGGGTGTCGGGGTGGGCGAAGAGGATGTCGCGGAGGGGGTGTGGGAGGTGTCGGTCGAAGGCGGTGGTCACTTTGTCGAGGGCGGTTCGGAAGGTGGGGAAGGTGCGGTAGAGCTCGTGTCCGGCGCCGGGGCGTTGGCTGCCCTGGCCGGTGAGGAGGAAGGCGGTGCGGGCGCCGGGGAGGGCTTCGCCGAGGACGGCCCCGGGTGTGGGTTGGCCGGTGGCGAGTGCGGTGAGGGCGGTGCGGAGGGTGGTGGTGTTGGTGCCGGTGAGGACGGCGCGGTGGTCGAAGACCGTCCGTGTTCCGGCCAGGGCGCGGGCGATGGCGTCGGGGTCGGGGTCGGCAGTGTCGTCGAGGGTGTGGAGGAGTCGGTGGGCCTGGGCGCGTAGGGCGGGGGCGGTGCGGGCGGTGAGGATCCAGGGGATGACGGGCAGGCCGGTGGGGGTCGGTGAGGGTGCGGCTGTCGGGGGTGCCTGCTCCAGGATGAGGTGGGCGTTGGTGCCGCTGATGCCGAAGGAGGAGATGCCGGCGCGGCGGGGGCGGTGGTGTTCGGGCCAGGGGCGTTGTTCGGTGAGGAGGGCGATGCCGGTGTTCCAGTCGATGAGGGGTGAGGGGTTGTCGGCGTGGAGGGTGCGGGGGAGGACGCCGTGGTGGAGGGCGGCGACGGTTTTGATGACGGCGCCGACTCCGGCGGCGGCTTGCATGTGGCCGAGGTTGGACTTGAGTGAGCCGACCCAGAGGGGTTCGCCGGTGCGGTCGCGTCCGTAGGCTTCGATCAGGGCGGCGGCCTCGATGGGGTCGCCGAGTGTCGTCCCCGTCCCGTGGGCCTCGACCGCGTCCACGTCGGCGGGGGTGAGGCCGGATCGCCGCAACGCTTCGGCGATGACCCGCTGTTGGGCCCGCCCGTTCGGCGCGGTGAGCCCGTTGGACGCGCCGTCGGAGTTGACGGCGCTGCCCCGGATCACCGCCCGGACCGGGTGTCCGTGCCGCCGGGCGTCGGACAGCCGCTCCAGCACCAGGACGCCCACGCCCTCCGCCCAGCCCGTCCCGTCGGCATCGGCCGAGAAGGGCTTGCAGCGGCCGTCGGGAGCCAGACCGCGCTGGCGGCTGAACTCGGTGAACATGCCGGGGGCGGACATCACGGTGACCCCGCCGGCCAGCGCCAGCGTGCACTCGCCGGTGCGCAGCGCCTGGGCCGCGAGGTGGATCGCGACGAGGGAGGAGGAGCAGGCCGTGTCCACGGTGACCGCCGGGCCCTCCAGGCCGAGGGCGTAGGCGATCCGGCCGGAGGCGACGCTGATCGTGCTCCCGGTCAGCAGATGCCCCTCGTGACCGGGAGCGGGCTCGTGCAGCCGTGGGCCGTAGTCGAGTTGGGTGAGGCCCGCGTACACGGCGGTGCGGGTTCCGCGCAGGTCGGCGGGGCGCAGTCCGGCGCGTTCCAGTGACTCCCAGGCGACTTCGAGCAGCAGGCGTTGCTGCGGATCCATCGCGGTCGCCTCGCGGGGGGAGATGCCGAAGAACCCGGCGTCGAACTGCGCTGCCCCGTCCAGGAATCCGCCCTGCCGGGTGGAGCTGCGGCCGGGCCGGGCCGGGTCGGGGTGGTGGAGCTCCGCCGGCCAGCCCCGGTCGGTCGGGAAGTCGCCGATCGCGTCCCCGCCGCGCTCGACCAACTCCCAGAGTTCCTCGGGGGAGTTCAGCCCGCCCGGGAAGCGTCCCGCCGTCGAGACGATCGCGATCGGCTCCTCGGTGGCCGTGAGGAACTCCTCGTCCCGTTCCACGCGACTGCCGTCCACGGTGGGCTGCTCGGCCGCGGCCAGGTGGTCGGCCAGGGCCCGTGGGGTGGGGTGGTCGAAGGTGAGGGTGGCGGGCAGGTCGCGCCCGGTGGCGGCGCTGAGCCGGTCGCTGAACTCGACGGCGCCGAGCGAGTCCAGGCCGAGGTCCCGGAAGGTCAGGTCGGCGTCCACCCGCTCGCCGTCCCGGTGCCCGAGCACGGCGGTGAGGGCGGTGAGTACCTCCGGCAGCCCGGCGCCCCGGGCGATGGGCGGCGTGGGTGCGGGCGTTGCCGGTGGGTGGTCGGTGAACCAGTGCCGCTCACGCTGGAAGGCGTACGTGGGCAGGGCGGTCCGCCGGTCGCCGGTCCGGCGGCCACGGGCCCGGCCGAGCGCCGTCGGCCAGTCGAACTCCACTCCGTGGGCGTGCAGTTCGGCGAGTGCGCGGAGCAGGTCGGCCGGCTCCTCGGCGCCGCCGCGCAGCAGCGGCACCACCGGGCGGCGGCTGCCGTCGGCCGCCGGGACGGTGGCGAGGATCTGCCGGGTGAGCGAGGTCAGCACCTGGCCGGGGCCCGCCTCGGCGTAGCCGCCGGCGCCGGCCCCGGCCAGGGTGAGCACCCCTTGGTGGAAGCGGACCGGTCGGCGGATCTGCTCGGCCCAGTAGTCGGGGGAGGCCAGTTCCCCGGCGTCCGCCACCCGGCCGGTCACGTCGGAGACGACGGTGAGCCGGGGCGGGTGGTAGCGCAGCCCGGCGGCGATCCGGCGGAACTCCTCGACCGCGCCGTCCATGTGGGCGGAGTGGAAGGCGTGGCTGACCCGCAACGGCCGGGTGCGGCGGCCCTGTCCGGCGAAGTGGGCGGCCAACTCGGCGACCGCGTCGGCGTCGCCGGACAGCACCACGGCGTCGGGGCCGTTGACGGCGGCGAGGGAGACCCTGCCGTGGCGGGCGGCGAGCAGCGGCGCGAGCTCGTCGGCGGTGGCTTGGACGGCGGTCATCGCGCCGTCGGCCCGGGCGGCCTGCATCAGCCGGCCGCGCGCGGTGACCAGGGCGGCGGCGTCGGCGAGGTCGAGGACGCCGGCGGCGTGCGCGGCGCTGATCCCGCCGACGGAGTGGCCGAGCACGAACGCGGTTTTCAGTCCCCGCTGTTCGGCGAGCCGGTGGAGGGCGGTCTCCAGCGCGAACAGTGCGGGCTGGGTGTATTCGGTGCGGTCGAGCAGCGCGGCCTCGGCGGAGTCCGGTGCGGCGAAGAGCAGTTCGCGCAGCGGCCGGTCGAGGTGCGGGTCGAGCGCGGCGGTGACCTCGTCCAGGGCTGCGGTGAACTCCGGTACGGAACGGTACAGTTCGCGGCCGGTGGCGGCCCGCTGGCTGCCCTGGCCGGAGAACAGCAGCGCCAGGCCGCCGGCCGGCACGGCGGGCGCGGTGCCGAGAACGGTCCGGGGATGGGCGGCGCCGTCCGCCAGTGCCCGGAGGCCGTGGACCAGTTCGGCGCGGCCGTCCCCGAGCAGGACGGCCCGGTGCCGGAAGTGGGTACGGGTGGTGGCCAGGGCGACCGCCAGCTCCGTCGGGTCGGCTGCGGGACCGGCCGCCCCTGGATCGGCCCCCGGATCGGCCTTCGCGTCGACCGCCGGATCCGCGTCGGGGCGCGTGTCGAGGTGGGCGAGCAGCCGGGTGGCCTGGGCCCGCAACGCCGCTTCGGTGCGGCCGGACAGCGGCCAGGCCACCCCGCCGGCCGCCGGGGCCGTGCCGGAGCCGGCCGCCGGCACGGGCTCGGCGAGGGGCTCGGCGGGCGGTTCGGCCAACAGGACGTGGCAGTTGGCGCCGCCCATGCCGAAGGAGCTGACCCCGGCGATCAGCGGGCGCCCGGGCGCGGGCCACGCCGTCAGGCGGTCGGGCACCCGCAGGCCGAGCCGGTCGAGCGGGATGCGCGGGTGGGGTGTGCGGTGGTGCGGCGTACCGGGGACCAGTCGGTGCCGGATGCTGAGCACGGCCTTGAGGAATCCGACGATCCCGGCCGCGCCCTCCAGATGGCCGACGTTGCTCTTCGCCGAGCCGACCAGCAGCGCGCCGTCCGCCCGGCCGCTGCCGGAACGCTCGCCGTCCGCCCCTCGGTAGGCCGCCCCGAGCGCCGCCGCCTCGACGGGGTCGCCCACCGGGGTGCCGGTGCCGTGCAGTTCGACGTACTGGACGTCCGCCGCTCCGACGCCGGACTGTCGGAGGGTGCGCCGGAGCAGTTCCCGCTGGGCGTCGGCGGAGGGCACGGTGAGGCCGTCGGCCGCACCGCCGTGGTTGGTCTCGCTGGCGAGGATCACCGCGTGCACCGGGTCGCCGTCGGCGCGGGCGCGGTCGAGCCGCTTGAGCAGGACGAGCGCGCCGCCCTCGCCGCGGGCGTAGCCGTTGGCCCGGGCGTCCAGCGGGTAGCTGCGGCCGTCGGCGGACAGTCCGCCGAACTCCCGTGCCTCCAGGGTGCTGTCGGAGCTCAGGATGAGGTTGACGCCGCCGGCCAGGGCGAGGTCGCAGTCACCGTCGCGGACGGCCCGGTGGGCGAGGTGGAGGGCGACCAGCGCCGAGGACTGGGCGGTGTCGAGGGTGAGGCTGGGGCCGTGCAGGCCGAGGGTGTACGAGACGCGGTTCGCCAGCAGGCCGTGTCCGAGCCCGGTGAGGGTGTGCCGGGAGGCCGGCGGCGCGTCCGGCCGGTGCCGCAGCAGCCGGTAGTCGTGGGCCATCGCGCCGACGAACACGCCGGTGCGGGTGCCGCGGAGGCCGGCGGGCGGGAGCCCGGCGTGCTCCAGTGCCTCCCAGCCGAGTTCGAGCAGCAGGCGCTGCTGCGGGTCGGTCTCGGCGGCCTCCCGGGGGGAGAGGCCGAAGAAGTCGGCGTCGAACCGGTCGACCCGCTCCAGGTAGCCGGCGTCCGGGAGCGCGGGGTCGAGGCCGCGCTCGGGGGACGGGCGGCCGAGGGCGCTGCGGCCCTCGGCGAGCAGGGTCCAGAAGGAGTCCGGGGAGGGGGCGCCGGGCAGCCGGCAGGCCAGGCCGACCACGGCGACCGCGGTGGGCGGCGGGGTGGTCCCGGCCCCGGGGGCGGGGTGCTGCTCCTGGCTCGTCATGGTGGGCGTGCACCCCTTCTGAAAGCGAATCGGTGATTTCCCGGTGTCCGTGCGATCCGGTGCGGTGGAGGTATTTCCGGCGCCGCCGGAGTTCGTTCCGGGAGGACTCCGGAGGAGTTCGGTGCGGAATTCCCCGGTGCCCGTCCGGACCGGTGCGCGTCCTGGAAGTCTCCGGCTTCTCCGGCTTTCCGGTCCACCCCTAACTGTCGGGGCCGGAGTTCCCTCCGGCCGGGGGTGATCGGCTGCCGGATTCGCCCCTTCACCCCTTCCCACCTGCGCCTTCGGTCGGGTACGGGTGCCGGAGGGCGTTAGGGGTTCCCGTCCCGGAACGGGGTCGCGTAGCGTCGGGGACGGCCATGGGGAAGTTCCGGACAACCGCTTCGTCGGGGTGAGGGGAATGCAGATGGATGAGCTGGCCGAGGCGGTCCTGCGGGGCGCGCCGGCGGAGGAGCTGGCGGGTCTCGCGGTGCCGCGGGATTACACCGCAGCGCATTTGCGACAGGAGGATGTCGCCATGTTTCGGGGTGTTGCGGACAAGGACGTCCGCCGCTCCCTGCACGTCGGCAAGGTGCCGCTGCCGGAGCTGGCGCCGGACGAGGTACTGGTGGCCGTGATGGCCAGTTCGGTCAACTACAACACGGTGTGGTCGGCGACCTTCTCGCCGGTGTCGACCTTCGACGCGTTGAAGCGCTTCGCCCGGACGGGCGGCTACACCGCGCGGCACGACCAGCCGTTCCAGGTGATCGGCTCCGACGCGGCGGGGGTGGTCGTCCGGGCCGGCGCCGGCGTGCGGCGCTGGAAGGTCGGCGACCACGTCGCGGTGAGCACCGCGGTGGTGGACGACCAGGACCCGGTGACCCACGCCGACGGCATGCTCGGCGCGGACCAGAAGGCCTGGGGCTACGAGACCAACTTCGGCGGGCTGGCGCACTACACGGTGGTGCGGGCCAGCCAGCTGGTGGCCAAGCCGCCGCACCTGACCTGGGAGGAGACGGCCAGCATCCCGCTGTGCGGCGGTACGGCGTACCGGATGCTGGTGAGCGACCGCGGGGCCCGGATCAAGCAGGGCGACGTGGTGCTGATCTGGGGCGCCAGCGGTGGACTGGGCGCGTTCGCCGTGCAGTTGGTGAAGAACGCCGGGGGCATCCCGGTCGGAGTGGTGAACTCGGAGCACAAGGCGGCGCTGGTCCGTCGGCTCGGCTGCGACGTGGTGGTCAACCGGGAGGAGATCGGCATCGGCCGGGCTCCCGAATCCGCCGACGAGACCGTGGAGTTGGCGAAGCGGCTGGGCCGGGCGATCCGGAAGGAGGTCGGCGAGGACCCGCACGTCGTCTTCGACCACGTCGGAAGGGCGACCTTCGGCATCTCGGTGATCGTGGCCCGGCGCGGCGGCACGGTGGTGACCTGCGGCTCCAGCACCGGCTACCAGCACACCTTCGACAACCGTTACTTCTGGATGAACCTCAAGCGCATCGTCGGCAGTCACGGCATGAACCTGGGCGAGGCCGCCGAGATGATGCGGCTGTACCGGCTCGGCCTGCTGGCCCCGGTGGTGTCCCGGGTGTACCCGCTGGACGAGATCGGCGAGGCGGCCCGGCTGGTGCAGACCAACAGCCACACCGGGAAGGTCGGCGTGCTCTGCCTGGCCGACCGGCCCGGTCTCGGCGTCACCGACCCGGCCACCCGGGCCCGGCTGGGCGAGGACTGGCTGAGCCCGCTGGCCGAGGACCGCGGCCCCGCCCTGGTCGGCTGACCCCCCCGGCCTCCGGCACCCTCGATCCTCTGCGCCCCTCGACCTCCGGCACCCCCGACCCTCGCCGGCCTTCGCCGTCCGACCGAGCCGCACCGCGCCACCCCGTTCGCCGCTGTGTGCGCAGCTGCGACAGCGCCGCCGTCCGCCGCCGTCCGAGGAGCCCTGGATGACCCCGCACGCCGACCCCACCGGCACCGACCCCACCGGTCCCACCGGCATCGACGTCTTCGACCCCGACCGGTACGTGCCCACCCCGCCCCACCACGACTTCGCCGTGCTCCGCAGCCGGGCTCCGGTGTACTGGCAGCCCGACCCCCAACTGCCCTCCGGCCACTGGGCGGTGACCCGGCACGCGGACGTGTCCTGGATCGCCCGCCGGCCCGAGCTGTTCTCCTCCCAGCTGGCCGGCGCCCAGCCGATGGAGTACGACGAGGTCGCCATCGGGATGCAGCGGATGATGATGATCAACCAGGACGCGCCGCAGCACGTGCGGGTCCGCAGCCTGGTGAACCGCGGCTTCACCCCGCGGATGGTGGAGCAGCTGCGGGAGCGGATCGCCGCCGAGTGCGAACGGATCGTCGACGGGGCGCTGCGCGGCGGTGGCGGCGACTTCGTCCGGCAGGTCGCCGCCGAGCTGCCGATCGTGGTGATCGCGGAGCTGATGGGGGTGCCCCGGGAGGAGCGGCACCGGCTGTTCGCCTGGTCGCAGGGCGTGGCCGGGGAGGCGGACCCGGATGCGGGCGGTGCGGTCGGGGCCCGGGCGGCCGCGCAGGAGATGGCGCGGTACGCGGCGGTGCTGGGCGCGGAGCGCCGCGACTGCCCGGCGGGGGACATCGTCTCCCGGCTGGTCAGTGCCGACGCCGACGGCAACCAGCTGACCGAGCGCGAGTTCCAGGCGTTCTTCGTGCTGCTCGCGGTCGCGGGCAACGAGACCACCCGGTACGCGATCGCGGGCGGGGTGCAGGCCCTGATGGCGCACCCGGAGCAGTGGGCGCGGCTGAAGGCGGACCCGGCCCTCGTGACCACGGCGGCGGAGGAGGTCGTCCGCTGGGAGACCCCGACCAAGGTGTTCCGGCGGACGGCGGTGACGGACGTCGAGGTCGGCGGCCGGCTGATCCGGGCGGGGGACAAGGTGGTGGCCCACCTGACGTCGGCCAACCGGGACGAGGAGGTGTTCGAGGACCCGTTCCACTTCGACGTGGGGCGCGACCCGAACCCCCACCTCGGCTTCGGCGGTGGCGGTCCGCACTTCTGCATCGGCCGCCATCTCGCCCTGTTGGAGGTCGAGTTGATGCTCCGCACGCTGGTGGACCGGGTGGCCGAGTTCCGGCCGGCCGGGCCCTCCCGGCGGCTGCGCTCGTACCAGTTCCACGGCCTGACCCACCTGCCGGTCCGGCTGATCGCGGCCTAGCCCACCCGCACGGGCCGTCCCGCCTCCACGGGCCGTCCCGCCTGCGGGCCGTCCCGCCTCCACGGGCCGTCCCATCCGTACGGGCCCTCCCACCCGCCCAGGGTCCGTCCGGCGCCCGCTGCCCGACCCGAAGAACCGTCCCGGCCCACCGGGCCCCAGCGATTTCGAGGATGCCCCGCCATGACCGACTCCGTTCCCGGTGCCGCGCCGCGCGCGCTGCCGAGCCTTCCCGAGGTACTGGCCCGGCGCAGCGCCGAGCAGCCGGACGCGCTGGCGTACGCCTTCCTGCGCAACGGTGAGGAGATCGCCGACACCCTGACCTACCGGCAGCTCGACGTCCGGGCCCGGGAGGTGGCCGCGCGGCTGGCCGCGCTCGGGCCGGCCGGGCGCAGCGTGCTGCTGCTGCACCCGTCCGGGCCGGGCTTCGTGGTGGACCTGCTGGGCTGCATGCTCGCGGGGGTGGCGGCGGCCCCGGTGCAGGTGCCGTCGCGGGCGCGTGGTCTGGAGCGGCTGCGGCGGATCGCCGACGACGCCGGGACGGACGTGGTGCTCACCACGACGGAGGTGAAGCGGGACTTGGAGGAGCGTTTCGGCACGCTGCCCGAGCTGGCCGCGCTGACCCTGCACGACCCGGAGTCGCTGGCCGCCGCGGCCGAGCGCCGGGCCCCCGGCGCGGCGGCGGCCTGGGAGCCGCGCCCGATCGGCGCCCGGGAGCTCGCCCTGCTGCAGTACACCTCCGGGTCGACCGGCACCCCGAAGGGGGTGCGGGTGACCCACGCCAACTTCGGCAGCAACGTGGACGAGACGGACCGGCTGTGGCCGTGCCGGGGCGACGCCCGGGTGGTCAACTGGCTCCCGCTCTTCCACGACATGGGGATGCTGTTCGGCGTGGTGCTGCCGCTGTGGGCGGGCATCCCGTCGTACCTGATGACCCCGGACGCGTTCATCCGCCGCCCAGCGCGCTGGCTGGAGGCGATCTCCCGCTTCCGCGGCACCCACGCGGCGGCGCCCAGCTTCGCCTACGAGCTGTGCGCCCGGGCGGTGTCCGAGGGCGGGCTCCCGCCCGGGCTGGACCTCTCCTCCTGGCGGGTGGCCGCGAACGGGGCGGAGCCGGTGCGCTGGCAGACGATCAGCGCCTTCACCGGGGCGCTGGCCCCGGCCGGGTTCCGTCCGGAGGCGATGTGCCCGGGCTACGGCCTGGCCGAGAACACCCTGAAGGCGACGGGCAGTCCGGAGGACCGGCCGCCGACCGTGCTGTGGCTGTCCGCCGAGGAGCTGCGGGCGGGCCGGGCCGTCGAGGTGCCGGTCGCTGCAGCACCGACCACGGCGGCGCACCCGGACACCGTCCCGGACCCGGCCGAGGCGGTGCCGAGCATCGGCTGCGGCGGCCCGGTCGGCGACAGCCTGGTGCGGATCGTCGACCCGCTGACCCGCGTCACCCGGCCGGACGGGCAGGTCGGCGAGATCTGGGTGAGCGGGCCCTGCGTCGCGGCCGGCTACCACGGTCGGCCGGAGGAGTCCGAGCAGACCTTCCGGGCCCGCCGGGCCGACCGCACCGAGCGGCGCAGCTGGCTGCGCACCGGCGACCTCGGCTTCCGGCACCGCGGGGAACTCTTCGTCACCGGCCGGATCAAGGACGTGGTGATCCGACAGGGCCGCAACTTCTACCCCCAGGACATCGAGCTGTCCGCCGAGAACGCCGACCCCGGCCTGCACCCCAACTGCGCCGCCGCCTTCTCCGCCGAGGACGGCACCCGGGAGCGCCTGGTGCTGGTGGTCGAGGCGGACGGCCGGACCCTGCGCGGGGGCGGCGAGCTGCTGCGCGAGCGGATCCACCGGGCGGTGCACGACAGCCAGCGCCTGGAACCGGACGAGATCGTGCTGGTGCGCCGGGGCTCGCTGCCCCGCACCTCCAGCGGCAAGGTGCAGCGCCGGGAGACCCGACGCCGTTACCTGGACGGCGAGTTCGGCGCGGCCGGGGCCGCGGCGCCGCGCGAGCGGGTGGAGGCCGGGCGGTGACCGCGGCCGGGGTGCTGCGGGCGCCCGCTGCGGTCGGCGGGGCGAGGATCCTCGGCGTCGGCGCGTACCGGCCGAGCCGGGTGGTGGACAACCACGAGCTGGCGCCGGCCATCGATTCCAGCGACGAGTGGATCCGCCGCCGGTCCGGCATCGCCACCCGCCGCTTCGCCGCGCCGGACGAGACCCTGGTGGCGATGGCCGCGGCGGCGGCCCTGAAGGCGCTCGCCCACGCGGGGGTGGAGCCGCAGTCGGTGGACACGGTGATCCTGGCGACCATGTCGCACCTGGAGCAGTCGCCGCCCGCCGCGCCCCGGCTGGCCCGGCAGATCGGTGCGGCGGAGGCGGGCGCGGTGGACCTGGGCGCGGCCTGCGCCGGGTTCTGCCACGCCCTGGCGGTGGCCGACGGGTTGGTCCGCTCCGGACACAGCCGGTACGTGGTGGTGGTCGGCTCGGAGCGGATGAGCGACCTCGTCGACCCGGCCGACCGGGGCACCGCGTTCCTGTTCGGCGACGGCGCCGGGGCGGTGGTGGTCGGCCCCGCGGACACCCCCGGCATCGGCCCGGTGGTGTGGGGCACGGACGGCGCGCGCTCGACCGTGATCGCCCACTCGACCCCGTGGACTGCGCTGCGCCCGGCCCGGCCGTCGGCCGACCACCCGGCAGAGCCCCGGGCCGACCACCCGGCAGAGCCCCCGGCCGACCGCCCCGCCTGGCCCACGCTGCGGATGGACGGCCCGGCGGTGTTCCGCTGGGCGGTGGCCGCCGTCCCGAGGATCGGCCGGGAGGCGCTGGCGGCGGCCGGGGTGGGGGTGGCGGAGCTGGCCGCGTTCGTCCCGCACCAGGCGAACGTCCGGATCGTGGACGCCGCGGCCCATGCGCTGGACCTGCCCCCGCACGTCGCGGTCGCCCGGGACGTGACCGACGCGGGGAACACCTCGGCCGCCTCGGTGCCGCTCGCCCTGGACCGCCTGCTCAGTGAGGGCGCGGTGGCACCGGGCGGCCTCGCCCTGCTGGTGGGTTTCGGCGCCGGGCTGTCGTACGCGGGCCAGGTGGTGGTGCTGCCCTGAGGAGGTGCTGTCCTGAGGGGTGCTGCCGTGAGGGCCCGGGAGGTGACGGGCGGACTCCTAGAGAACTCGGATACCGGCGGTTGACCGGTCTCTGACACGCTGACGGTGGCGGGCCGGCCCCACCGCGGCACCAGGCCCCGCCGCAGCGACCCGTCACCACCGTCCGTCACCCGCCCCGTCTGGAGTCCCCTTGCGTGCCACCCTCCGGCGCACCGTCCTCGCGGTCGTGCTCGCCCTGGCCGGCCTGCTGCTCGCGCCCGTCGCCGGTGCCTCGGCCGACACCCCCGCCACGATCCTGCTCAACCAGGCCTCCGACCGCTGCCCCGACGGCGCGACCCGGGGCTCCCAGGACATGCACCCCTGCGGCGAGGGCAACAACCCGGGCCAGTGGACGTTCTTCCCCATGCCGAACCAGCCGGGCGTCTACATGCTCAACAACGTCGCCGACCACACCTCCTGCCTGACCTCCTACGACGGCCGACCCACCGGCGGGACCTGCGCCGCGGCCCGGACCAGCCAGTGGTGGCGGGTCACCCCGTACACCGCGCCCGGCCAGACCCCGAGGGCCGACATGCCCGGGATCCGGCTGCAGAACGTCGCCGACTCCCAGTGCATGGACAACACCGCGAAGAACTTCGGCGGCTGGAAGCTCTACATGTTCGACTGCAACAACGGGCCCTACCAGCAGTGGAACATCAACCGCAGCACCTACCGGGCCCTGTTCGGCCACCCGGGCCTGAGCTGGACGGTGCTGGAGCAGCGCGCCGACAACGTGGTGCACGTCGGCGGCGACGCGACGAGCAACCCGTACCAGGGGGACACCCAGGGCACCGCCCAGCTGCCGGTGCTCTGCATCAACCGGGACGGCCGCCCGGCCCCGGCCGGAGTGCCCGCCGACGGCTACCACAGCTGGGCGGGCGGGGAGGTGAAGGCGACGGCTCCCGTCACCGGCACCCGGCTGGCCAGTCGGGCCGCCGCCGACCAGCTCTGCGCCACCGTCTTCGGCGCACCGTTCCGGATGGCGGAGTTCCACGACGGACAGGGCTGGAGCCTCTGGGCGAACGGCACCCTGCCCACCGGCACCCGGTTCTGGACCGCCATCGACGACCAGCAGGCCAACCCCTGGAACTGACCACCGGCCACTGAACCACTGACCACTGACCACTGAGCACTGAGCACGGGGGAGCGGGGGCACCGGGGCACGGGGGATACGGGGGATACGGGGGATACGGGGGTACGGGGCGGGTGCCGACCACGGCGCCCGCCCCGTCACGCGCGATGCCGGAGGCACCATTGGCCCGCCCGCGCCGCCACCGTAGGATTCCGTCCGTGGCCAAACGACGTGACATCGAGCGTGAAGTCCTGGGATCCATCGCAGAGTTGTCCGCGGCCCGGTTACCGACGGCCGACCTCTTCCGCGAGCTGCACACGCTGCTGCTGGAGCCGCTCGGCTACGACGGGGGCTGCTGGCACGGCACCGACCCGGTCACCGGCTTCCCCACCTCCACCGTCGCCGACGGCCTCGACCCCGCCCACTTCGAACAGGCCGTCCAGCTGGAGCTGTCGGGCGAGGACAGCACCGCCTTCAGCGCGATCCGGGCCCTCGGCCGGCGGGTCGAGACGGTCGACCGCGCGACCGACGGCCGCCCCGAACTCAGCATCCGCTACCGGGAGTTGCTCCACCCCTGCGGCTACGGCGACGAGCTGCGGATCAACTTCGACCTCGGCGGCGGGTGTTGGGGCAGCGCCGCGTTCATGCGCGAGAGCGGCCGGGGCCGCTACGAACCGGCCGGACTGCGGCTGGCCGAACGCCTCACCGCCCCGATCGGCACCGCCCTGCGCCGGGCCCGGCTGGACACCCTGCGCCGGACCGGGCCCGACCGGACCGCCGAGCCCGTCCAGGCCCCGGCCGTGGTGATCCTGGACGCCCGGGGGCGGCTGCGCTCGGCCGATGCCGGGGCCCGCGAGCTGATCCGGCGGATGGCCGAGCCCGTCGCCCACCCCAGCGGGGTGCCCACCGGCTTCCTGACCGTCGCCCGCCAGGCCGCCCGCGACGCCGGCGCCCCGGACGTCCGGGTCTGCACCCCGGACGGCCAGTGGCTCGCGGTGCACGCGGCCCCGCTGGACGGCGGCACGGGCGAGGTCGCCGTGATCGCCTCCCCGGCCTCGCCGCTCCAGCGCCTGCCGCTGGCGATCCTCGCCCACGGCCTGTCCCCGCGCGAGCAGCAGGTCGCCCTGCACGCGGTGCGCGGCACCAGCACCAAGGACATCGCCGCCCTGCTCCACCTGACCGTCCCCACCGTCCAGCAGCACGTCACCGCCATCCTGGACAAGACGGGCGTCCGCACCCGCCGCGAACTCGTCGCCCTGCTCACCGCCGACCACCTGCCCGCCCTCGGCCTGCCGCCGACCTGACCCGGCGGCCCGGACGGCAGGCCTCCGGCCCGCGCCCGGAGCGTCCGCCGGAGCCGGAGCCGGGGCCGGAGCCGGGGCCGGGGCCGGGGCCGGAGCCGGGGCACGGTCCCGATCGGTCCCGATCGGTCCCGATCGGTGCCAACGGCCGGACCGCCCGGTCGCCGACACCGGAGCGGATGCGTGATCCTGAAGGCACCGCTCCGGTCGACGGTGGGAGCCGGTGGGCCCGGCCGTCGGGCGAGGACGGGAGCCGGTGGGCCCGGCCTTCGGACGAGGAGTCGACATGCACGCGTGGAGCGCCGGACCGAAGCGCTGCCTGGTGACGGGCGCGACCGGGTACATCGGCGGCCGCCTGGTGCCCGAGTTGCTCGCCCGGGGGTACGCCGTCCGCTGCCTGGTGCGCGATCCCGGCCGGTTGCGGGACCACCCGTGGCGGGCGGAGGTCGAGATCGCCACCGGGGACGTGACCCGTCCCGAGACCCTCGGCGGTGCCTTCGACGGCGTCGACGCCGCCTACTACCTCGTGCACTCCCTCGGCACCGGACCGACCTTCGAGGCCACCGACCGCGCGGCCGCGCAGGCCTTCGCGGCCGCCGCCGCGGCGGCGGGCGTCACCCGGATCGTCTACCTCGGCGGTCTCGTCCCCGGCGGGGTGCCCGAGGCGGACCTCTCGCCGCACCTGCGCTCCCGGGCCGAGGTGGGCCGGATCCTGCGGGCCGGCGGCGTGCCGACCGCCGAACTGCGCGCGGCCGTGATCATCGGCTCCGGGAGCGCGTCCTTCGAGATGCTCCGCCACCTCACCGAACGGCTGCCCGCGATGGTCACCCCGCGCTGGGTCGCGACCCGGATCCAGCCGATCGCCGTCCGGGACGTGCTGCGCTACCTGGTCGGCGCCGCCGAGCTGCCGTCCGAGCTGAACCGCACCTTCGACATCGGCGGTCCCGACGTCCTGACCTACGCGGAGATGATGCACCGCTACGCCCGGCTCGCCGGACTGCCGCGGCGCTTCATCGTCTCCGTGCCGGTGCTCACCCCGCGGCTCTCCAGCCACTGGGTCGGCCTGGTGACGCCGGTGCCCAACTCCATCGCGCGCCCGCTGGTGGAGTCGCTGCGGCACGAGGTGGTCTGCGGCGAGCACGACATCGCCCGCTGGGTGCCCGACCCGCCGGAGGGCCTGACCGGCTTCGACCGGGCCGTGACCCTCGCCCTGCGCCGGATCAAGGACGCCGACGTCGCCACCCGCTGGTCCTCCGCCTCGCTGCCCGGCGCCCCCAGCGACCCGCTGCCCACCGACCCCGACTGGGCCGGCGGCAGCCTGTACCAGGACGTCCAGGAACGCACCGTGACGGCGTCGCCCGCCGCGGTCTGGCGGGTGATCGAGGGCATCGGCGGTGACAACGGCTGGTACTCCTTCCCGCTGGCCTGGGCCCTGCGGGGGTGGATCGACCGGCTGGTCGGCGGAGTGGGGCTGCGCCGGGGGCGCCGCGACCCCGCCCGGCTCCGGGTCGGCGACTCCCTCGACTTCTGGCGGGTCGAGGAGCTCCAGCCGGGCCGGCTGCTCCGGCTGCGGGCCGAGATGCGGCTGCCGGGCCTGGCCTGGCTGGAACTCTCCGTCACACCCGAGGGGGAGGGCCGCACGTGCTACCGCCAGCGGGCGCTCTTCCACCCGCGCGGCCTGGCCGGCCACGCCTACTGGTGGTCCGTCGCGCCGTTCCACACGGTGGTGTTCGGCGGCATGGCCCGCAACATCACCGAGCGCGCCCGCCAGGAGCCCTGACCCCGCCCGGCCGGTCGTTCGCCGGTCGGCCCGCGCCTGATCCCGGCCGGTCGTTCGCCGGTCGGCCCGCGCCTGATCCCGGCCGGTCGTTCGCCGGTCGGCCCGCGCCTGATCCCGCCCGGCCTTTCGTCCAGCGGGCCGCACGTACCCGCACCACCGTGCTCCCGCCCCCGTCCCGGGCGGCTGGGCCGGGGTCCTGAGGGCCGTTCGCTCCGTGGCCGAAGGGTCGACCGCGATCGAAAGTGATATGTCACACCCTATTGATTGCGGCGGGCTGTCCATGACACCGTGCCTGCGACGCCTCCTCAGCAAGCACGTGAGGCTCATCCCCCACCCCCCACCTAGGAGTGACGATGCGTCACCGCCTTCGGCTGCCCCGAGCACTGGCCGTGCTCGCCGCCGCGACCACCGCCCTGACCGGCTTCGCCGCCGCCCCGAGCCTCGCCGCCCCCACGGCGCAGGTCGGCGGGCAGGCGAGCCCGGCCGCGGGTTCCGCGCACCCCGGCGGCATAGCCCCCACCGGTTCCGCCTTCGGCCTCGACACCCATGCGCAGACCCAGGTCGGCCGGCTCGCCCCCGCGCTGCTCCCGCCGCGTTCCCCGCAGTCCGCCGCCCCGCAGGCGCCGAAGCCCGAACTCGCCAAGGCGCCCGCCAAGTTCGCGGCCCGGAGCGCCACCGCCGGTGCGGCCGCCACCTCCTGCACCCCCGCCGACTTCAGCGGCCGGACCGGCGCCGACCTGGTCAGCTACCTCCAGGGCGTGAGCGTCGACTGCGTCAGCTCGCTGTTCCAACTCACCGGCGGCGACGCCCACGGGGTGTTCCAGCAGAGCCAGATGCTCGCGGTGGCCAACGGCCTGAAGGCCGCCGCCGCCTCCTACACCGGCGACAACTCGACCGGCATCTACCAGCTGGGCTACTTCCTCCAGGCCGGCTTCTACGTGCAGTACTACCACCAGAGCGACGTGGGCCCGTACGACGCGACGCTGACCGCCGCCGTGCAGGCCGCCCTCGACACCCTGGTGGCGAGCCCGCACTTCCTGGACGTCAACGACGGCAACGGCCAGATCGCCGGCCAGGCGATGGTCCTCAGCGACAGCGCCGACCTCCAGGCCCACTTCCTCGGCACCTACCAGCGTGTGCTGAACGCGTACAACAGCTCCTGGGACGCGTCCTGGTACATGGTGAACTTCGCGAACAGCGTCTTCACCCCGATCTTCCGGGGCCACCAGAACGCCGACTACGTCGCGGCCGTCACCGCCGACCCGAGCCTGATCAACACCCTCGACTCCTTCGCGCTGAACCACAAGGACCTGCTCGGCGGCACCAACTCCTTCCTGGACTCCAACGCCGGTATGGAGACGGCCCGGTTCCTCGAGCACCCGGCGCTGGTGAACACCGTCCGACCGCTGGTCAAGGGCCTGCTGACGGGCTCGTCGATCACCGGCCCGACCGCGCCGCTCTGGGTCGGGGTGGCCGGCATGGCCGCCTTCTACGACAAGGCCAACTGCGCGGACTACGGCGTCTGCAACCTGCCGGATCAGCTCAAGGCCGCGGCGCTGCCGATCAGCCACACCTGCGACTCCACCCACAGCATCCTGGCGCAGAGCCTGACCGCCGCCGACCTCGCCGCCGTCTGCGCCAGCCTGCAGAACCAGGACCCGTTCGTCCACAACCTCGTCAAGGACAACGGCCCGATCGCCGGCCAGTACGAGAACTCGCTGCAGATGGTGGTGTTCGCCTCCCCGCAGGACTACCAGACCTACGCGGGCGGCATCTACGGCGTCAGCACCAACAACGGCGGCATCACGCTGATCGGCGACCCGAGCTCTCCCACCAACCAGCCGCTCTCGCTGACCTACCAGAACGGCAACGACGGCTTCACCGCGGGCATCTGGAACCTCAACCACGAGTACACCCACGCCCTCGACGGCCGGTACGACATGAAGGGCGACTTCGGCCAGCAGATCTCCGTCCCGGACGTCTGGTGGATCGAGGGCGTCGCCGAGTACGTCTCGTACACCTACCGGAACGTCACCGACACCGGCGCGGTGGCCGAGGCGCCCAAGCACACCTACGCGCTCAGCACGCTGTTCCAGAACACCTACGACAACAGCGACACCACCCGCACCTACCCGTGGGGCTACCTGGCGGTCCGCTTCATGGTCGAGAAGCACCCGGACGTGATCCAGAACATGCTGGGCCACTTCCGCACCGGTGACTACACCGGCGGCTACGCGACCTACAACTCGATCGGCACCGCGTACGACGCCGAGTTCAACACCTGGCTGGACGCCTGCGCCGCCGGGGCCTGCGTGGTGGGCGGCTCCCCGACCGCCGCCTTCACCGCCGCCCCGTCCGGCCTGAACGTGCAGTTCACCGACCAGTCGAGCGAGCCCGGCGGCTCCATCGCCTCCTGGGCCTGGAACTTCGGTGACGGCGCCACCTCCACCGGCCAGAGCCCCGCGCACAGCTACAGCGCGGCCGGCAGCTACACCGTCAGCCTCACCGTGACCGACGGCAACGGCCGGACCAACACCGTCACCCAGTCCGTCACGGTCGGCAGCCTCACCGGCTGCACCGCCGCCGACGCCCGCGTGCTGGACCGCAACTGCTCCCGCACCGACCAGGCGGCGACCGCCGGCAACCTGAAGTACTACTACCTCTACCTGCCGGCCGGCACCACGACCCTGAAGGTCGACAGCTCCGGCGGCACGGGCACCGCGTACCTGCTCTACAACCCGGACACCTGGGCCACCCCGAGCGCCTACACCACCGGCTCGACCACCAACGGCACCACCACCCAGAGCCTGACCGTCACCAACACCACGGCCGGCTACCGCTACATCAGCCTCTACGCCCAGACCGACTTCAGCGGCGTGACCATCTCGACCCGGTACTGAGCCCGACCCCGCCCGCCGGCGGCCCGGAGCACCCGCTCCGGGCCGCCGTCCGTCATGCGGCGCGGGCGGCCGCGAGCGGGGTGAGCGCGGCGAACTCCAGCGGGGCCGAGGGGTCGATGGAGAGGTTCATCGGGGCGGGCTCGGCGCCGGAGCGCACCAGCAGGTCGCCGATGGCGGCGATCATGGCGCCGTTGTCGGTGCACAGCCGCAGCGCCGGGACGCGCAGGGTGATCCCGGCGGCCGCGCATCGCTGCTCGGTGAGCGCCCGGATGCGCGAGTTGGCGGCGACGCCGCCGACCACCACGAGGGTGTCGATGCCGTGGTCGGTGCAGGCCCGGACGGCCTTGCGGGTGAGGGTGTCGGCGATCGCCTCCTGGAGCGCGGCGGCCGCGTCCGGCACGTGCGGTTCGCCGCCGGCGGCGCGCTGCGCCTCGACCCAGCGGGCGGCGGCGGTCTTCAGGCCGGAGAAGGAGAAGGCGTACGGCGGGTCGTTCGGCCCGCTGAGGGGCCGCGGCAGCCGGACCGCCTTCGGGTCGCCGTCGCGGGCGGCGCGGTCGATCGCGGGGCCGCCCGGGTAGGGCAGGTGGAGGATCCGGGCGACCTTGTCGAAGCACTCGCCGGCCGCGTCGTCCAGGGTGTCGCCGAGGTGGACGATCGGGTCGCGGGCGAGGTCGCGGACCAGCAGCAGCGAGGTGTGCCCGCCGGAGACGATCAGCACGATGCACGGGTCGGGCAGCGGCCCGCCGTCCAGGGTGGCCGCGGCGACGTGCCCGGCGAGGTGGTGGACGCCGTACAGCGGGACGCCCAGTGAGAAGGCGTACCCCTTGGCGGCGGCCACGCCGACCTGGAGGGCCCCGGACAGCCCGGGGCCCGTGGTGACGGAGACGGCCCCGATGTCGCCGAGGCCGAGCCCGGCCCGGTCCAGCGCCTCCTGCACCACCGGCGCCACCGCGTGGACGTGGGCCCGGGCCGCGATCTCGGGGACGACCCCGCCGAACCGCGCGTGCTCGTCCATGGACGAGGCGACGGCGTGCCCCAGCAGCACGCCGTCGCGCACCAGGCCCGCCCCGGTCTCGTCGCAGGACGACTCGATCCCCAGCACCACCGGCGATGCCACCATCGGCCACAGCTCCTTCTTGCTCATCATCTGCACCTGCATCCTATGGGCAACAGGAGGCCGTGGCCGAGGGGCCCCGGCTCAGGCGCCGGGCAGCCACTCCGGGCGCTGGGAGCCCCGGGGCACCAGGATCTGGCGGTAGGCGCCCGGGGTGTCGGACATCCGCACCTGGTCGGTGATGCCCTGGTAGCGGCCGAGCGGGGTGTCGGCGGTGAACACCTCCGGGTCCGGGTAGGCGTGCAGGTCGCCGGTGCCGGCGGTCCGCCGTGCGTACCCCTGGTCGAAGACGCCCATCGAGAGGATCCACAGGGCGACCCGGGAGAGCGAGACGTGCACCCGGTAGCTGCCGCCGTGCACGGCCCGGCGGCGCAGCGCCTCGGTGATGCCGGCGGTCAGGAACCAGGAGACCAGGTAGTCGTTGACCACGGTGATCGGCGGCAGGGCGGGCCGGTCGCCGTCGCCCTCCAGGTGCAGCAGTCCGGTGAGCGCGCCCGCGGTCTGGTCGAAGCCGAGGCGGTTCCGCCAGGGCCCGGTGCGGCCGTTCAGCGACACCGTGGCGTGGATCAGCCCGGGGCGGCGGGCGACGGCCTCCTCCTCGGACAGGCCGATGCGCTCCAGGAAGCCGGGGCGGCGGTTGGCGTAGAAGACGTCGGCCCCGGCCTGGAGGCGGTGGATCAGCGCCAGGCCCTCGGGGGTGTAGGGGCTGACCGTCGCCGAGCGGACGCCGACGCCGGCGGTGAGGTAGGTGACGTCGTGCTCCAGCTCGTACGGGCGCCAGAGGTTGAGGACGTCCGCGCCGTGCAGGGCCATCGCGCGCCCGGCCCCGGCCCCGGCGATGATGTGGCCCATGCCGAGGGCGCGCACGCCGTCCAGCGGGGCGGTGGGGTTCGCGGGCAGCGGTTCGGGGGCGCTGTCGCCGATCCGGGTGATCTCCACCAGCGGCAGGTCGGCGAGCACGTCGGTGTACTGACGCTCCGTCAGGATCTCCGCGGGCGTGCGCACCATCGGCATCACGCAGCCCGCCTCGTCGCCCGCCGCCTCCAGCTCGCGGGCGTCCCACTTCGCGATGGCGGCCTCGACGTGTTCCGGGACCTCTCCGACGCCGAGCAGCCGCTGGGCGGCGACCTTGATGTTGGGGTAGATGTTGAACGGCATCATCCAGCGGCCGTCGGCGGAGCGGTAGAAGTTCGTCAGCGCGGTGTTGACGATCGAGGGCGTGCCGCCGGGGTAGCCGTTGAGCAGTTCCCACTTCTGCTCGTAGAAGGGGCAGAGCCGGTGCGGGCCCTTGCGCAGGTCCATGTGGACGGACTGGCCGCGGCCGGTGCGGTCGCGCCACAGGGCGGCGACGGCGGCGGACTTGGCGACCAGCGCGATGCCGGAGGCGGCGCCCAGGCGCAGGGTGCTGGGCACCACCGGGTCGGCGCCCTCGAAGGTGATCGTGCCGCCGGTGTCCTGCGGCCGCAGCCCGAGGCCGGCGAGCACCTCGACGGTCTCGGCGTGGACGTCGAAGGTGTCGTCGGTGGCCGGGGCGGCGATCGCCCGGGTGATCTTCTCGGTGAGGGACATGACCTCGTGGTCTCCGTTTCGGTCGGGGGGATCAGCGGGAGGTGGGCGGATCAGGCGGCGTGCGGCGTCCCGCCGAGCGCGCGCATCAGGGCGATCTGGGCGCGGTCGCGGGCCGCGGCGAGCCGGTCGACGTCATCCTCGCCCCCGCCGAAGGCTTCCCGCGCCTCCTCGGTGAGCAGGGCCACGGTGGCGTCGTCGAAGGTCGGGTTCCCCAGGGCCGGCCACAGCCCGGCCTCCATGCCGCGTCCCAGGTGCTCGATGAAGTGGGGCAGGCCGCCGGGGCCGCCGCCGAGGTGGAAGGTGCGGAACGGGCCGGCCACCGCCCAGCGCAGGCCGATGGAGGAGGTGACGACCTCGTCCAGCTCCTGTTCGGTGACCACGCCCTGGGCGACCAGGTGCACGCACTCCCGGAAGAGCGCGGCCTGCAGCCGGTTGGCGACGAAGCCGGGGACCTCCCGGCGCAGCACCTGCGGCTTCTTGCCCAGCGCGGTGTAGAAGTCCCTGGCCTGCTCGACCACCTCGGGCGCGGTCCGTGCGCCCGGGACGACCTCCACCAGCGGGACCAGGTGCGGCGGGTTGAAGGGATGGCCGACGACCAGTCGCTCCGGGTGCGCCATCCCCTCGGCGATCGCGGTCGCCGGGATGCTGGAGGTGGAGGTGGCCAGCAGGGCGTGGGCCGGGGCGGCCTGTTCGACGGTCCGCCAGATCCGCTGCTTGAGGTCGAGCCGCTCGGGGCCGTTCTCCTGGACGACGTCGACGCCGGCGACGGCGCTCGCCAGGTCGGCCTCGAAGCTCAGCCGGTCCGTGAGGTGCTCGGTGGGCAGGCCGAGTTCGGCCAGCGTGGGGGCGATCCCGTCCAGTCCGGCCCGGACCACCTCCTCGATGTCGGGGCGGGGGTCGCTGATGACGACGTCGAGGCCGCGGGCGAGGAGGAGCGCGGCCCAGGAGACCCCGATCACGCCGCCGCCGATGATCGCGGCGCGGCGGTAGGTCGGGCGGTGGGTTCGTTCGTCGGGTGCGGTGGTGGTGATCATGATCGGAGGGCTCCTTCGGCGGGCGTCAGGCGGTGAGGTAGTCGAAGACCGGCTCGACCGGGGCGAGGGTCAGGTCGGTGAGCAGGTGGCTGGCGCCGACGACCTCCAGCACCGGCAGGTCCGCGAGCGGGGCGAGCGCGTGGGCGAACAGCTCCAGCCGGGCCGGGCCGGTGAACGCGCTCTTCACGGTGACGTCGGTGATCCGGGTGCGGACCAGCTCGCAGATCCGCGGGGTGCCGTCGTAGTGCGGGACGGTCTTGACCATGAACGAGGGGGAGCGGAGCTGGGCCAGCGCCCGGTCCGGGTCCAGCGGGTGGTGCTTGTAGCCCATGGTGGCGGTGGCCACCCGCAGCGTGCCGTAGTCCAGCGTGCCGACCAGGGTGTCGGAGTCCACGTAGAGGGCGGGCGAGCCGCCCTTCTTCGGGTAGGCGCTGAACTCGCGCCCGCTGGAGATCGCCGGGACGCTGTCCACGTACATGGCGAGGTTGAACTCGCCCGCCTCGCCGTCGAGTTCGACGGCGATCAGCTGTCCGGCCTCGGTGTAGCTGCCCAGGCCGGTGGTGTCGGGCATCCGCATGACCTCGAAGCGCACGATCGGGTCGGTGACGGTCAGTGGCTCGGGGACGACCCGGCGCAGCGCCTCGGGGTCGGTGCGGTAGAAGACGTTGAGGTACTCGCGGTCGGTGAAGCGGTACCGGGTGGGCGCGTAGGCCGGGGAGTCCAGCGGGGTGGTGACCAGCCGCGCGACGTCCTCTGTGAGCATGGTGGCCTCCAGGTCTCGGGGTCTCGGGGTCTCGGCGAGCTTGGTGAGCTCGGGGATCGAGGGGCGTCCCGCGTTCTGCGGAGCGCCCACGGACCATTGGACGCCCGTGGACTCCAGTCCGTCCAATATATGATCGGGTCATGGTTCATAGGGCTTCTGATATCAACCTCACCCGGCGCCTGCTCGAACAGTTCCTGGTGGTCGCCGACGAGAAGCACTTCGGCCGGGCCGCCGAACGCCTCGGGATGAGCCAGCCGCCGCTCAGCCAGTCCGTCCAGCGCCTCGAACGGGCCCTAGCCGTACGGCTGTTGGAACGCGGACCGGGCGGAGTCACGCTGACCCCGGCGGGCGAGGTCTTCGCCGTGGACGCCCGGCGGCTGCTGGACGCCCAGTCCGCCGCGGTCGAACGGGTCCGGCGGGTGGCCGGCGGCCTGGAGGGCGACGTCCGGCTCGGGTACGTCAGCATCCTCAGCCACCACCACCTGCCCGGGCTCCTCCGCGCGGCGGCCGAGGAACTGCCCGGACTGCGCATCCACCTGCACCAGGACTCCTCGGCCAACGTCGCCGACCTGGTCCGCTCCGGCGAACTCGACCTGGGCTTCCTGCGCGACCCGTCGCCCCTGTCCGGGGACCTGGTCAGCTGGCAGTTCGCCGTCGAGCGGATCGCCGTGGCCGTCCCGCAGGACCACCGGCTGGCCGGGTCCGGCCCGATCGACCTCGCCGAGCTGCGCGACGAGGACTTCGTCCTGCCCGACGACACGGCACTGCCCGCGCTCGCCCAGGGGATCCGACTCGCCTGCCACGAAGCGGGGTTCACCCCGCGCAGCCGCGCGGTGGCCGACGACCTGACCGGCCTGTTCAGCTACGTCGCCTCCGGCCTGTGCGTCGCCCTGCTCTCCGAGCGGCTGAGCGAGTTCCCGATCCCCGGCATCGCCTACGTCCCGCTCCGCGGTGACTCGCCGCTGCTGGAGACCGGCGTGGTCGCCCTGCACCGCCCCGACCCGGACGAGGCGGTCCGCCGCCTGCTGGAACTCATCGCCCGTCGCACCGCCGACTGACCGTCTCCGAGCCCGGGCCCGGAGACGGTCGGGTGGATCAGGCCTCCCCGCGGTCGAGGAGTTCGGCGACGATCTCCATGCCGAGGGCGTAGCCGGGCGCGCCCGAGGTGATCAGGGCGGTCTCGGCGACGGCGACGAGCTCGGCGAGGCCGGCGCCGGCCTGGAGCGCTCCCCGGGCGTGCAGCCGCGCGGGGGCCGCCCGACCGAGGGCCAACAGCTGCCCGAAGTGGACCAGTTGCTGGACCCGGTCGCCCAGCGGGCTCTCGTGCAGCACGATGTGCCGCAGCGCCATGAACGCCTCCTCGGTGTCCAGCCGTCCGAACTCCCGGGCGGTGGCGAGGCGTTGCTCCGCGCCCGGCGGAACGGCTCGGTAGGTCACCCGGAACCGGTCCCGCAGGGCCTCCAGGCGCTGGGCGGAGGTGGCGTCGCTCATCACGCGACCCGCGCCATGGACGCCCGGACGGCCGCCAGCGCGCCCGCGGGGAAGTCCACGGCCCCGCCGATCGCCGCCGCGGCGAGCTCGGCCTCGGCGGACTCCTCGATCGCCGTCACCAGCTGGACGGCGGCCGCGGTGTCCGGCCCGAACACCATCAGGCCGTGGTTGGCCAGCAGGACGGCGGAGGTCGTCGGATGGTCCCGCAGCACCTCGGTGATGCTGCGCACCGACACGTCCGAGCCGCGCGGCCCCCAGGCCACCACCGGCACCGGCTCGGCCTGCCCGAAGCGCAGCAGCGGCTCGGTGCGGCAGGGCAGCGGCCGGTGGGCGACCGCGAAGGCCGTCGCGGCGGGGGAGTGGGTGTGGATCACCGCGCCCACCCGGGGCCGGGCCCGGTAGACCACGCCGTGCATGGCGATGATCTCGGCGCTGGAGGACTGCAACTCCCCGTCCAGCACCCGCCCGTCGTGACCGACGGTGGCGACCTGTTCGGGCCGCAGGCCGCGGACGAACCCCGGGGTGAGCAGGAAGCGCTCGTCGTCGAGCCGCGCGCTCAGGTTGGCGTGCCCGGAGTGCGACATCACCCCCGCCTCGAACAACTGCCGGACGGCCTCGACGATCCGGTCGGCCGGGCCCCTCGTGTCGGGTGAATCGGTCATGGCGGTGTCTCCTGTCGCTCGGTCGACGGCCGCTCGTCCGCGGCCGTCCCGGTCAGGACCCCACTCAACGACTTGAACTAAGGTTCAAGTCAACCGCCGCCGTCGTGAGGAGGACCGACATGCGCATCACGATCGGGCGACTGGCCGAGCTCACCGGGGTGCCCGCGTCCGCGATCCGGTTCTGGGAGCGCCACGGCCTGCTGCCGCAACCCGAGCGTCAGGGCGGCCAGCGCCGCTACCCGCCCGAGGCCGCCGAGCGGATCATCCTGCTGCGCAAGTGCCAGCAGGCCGGGCTGACCCTGGCCGAGATCGGCGAGTTCCAGCAGAACGAGCCGCGCCGCCAGGCGATGATCCGGGTCAAGATCGCCGAGGTCGAGCAGCGCGCGATCGACCTCCGGCACGCCCAGGAGTTCCTGGAGCACGCCGTGCAGTGCAGCAAGCCGGACATCCTCGCCTGCCCGACCTTCCAGCGGCAGATGGAGAGCTGGCGGTCGGCCTCGCCCGCGACGGGCGGAACGGGGGAGACATCGACGCCTCCTGCGCAATAATGCTCAAGATGAGGATCTTCGAGCAGAAGTGAGCAGGTGTGCGCATGATCTCCTCCCGTACCGTGCTGTCCGGTGCCCGGCTGGTGCTGCCGGGCGGCGTCGTCGAGGGTGACCGCCTGGCCGTCGAGGGCGAGCGCATCGCCGTGATCGCGAGCGGCGCTGCCGAGCCCGGCGACCTCGACCTGACCGGCCACACCGTCGTGCCCGGCTTCGTCGACCTGCACGTGCACGGCGGCGGCGGCGCCTCCTACGCCTCCGGCATCGCCGAGGAGGCCCTGCTCGCCGCCCGCACCCACCTCGAGCACGGCACCACCACCACGATGGCCTCCACCGTCACCGGCGAGATCGACGAGGTCGCCCGCCAGGCCGCCGTCCTCTCCGAACTCGTCGAGGACGGCGTCCTCGCCGGCATCCACTTCGAGGGCCCCTTCATCTCCCACAACCGCTGCGGCGCCCACCGCCCCGACCTGCTGCGCAACCCCGACCCGGC
>NZ_JBFBGS010000008.1:0-211800 GCF_040684795.1 Kitasatospora sp. NPDC089797
CGCCGCGCCCCCCCGGGCGGGCCCCGGGCCATGGGCTCACCTGGCCATGGGCTCACCTGGCCATGGGCTCACCTGGCCATGGGCTCACCTGGCAAGGTGGTCCGTCGCAGGGACCCACCCGTCTCGGCCCGGGCACCGGACCAGGCAGCCGCTGAGCCCCGCGGCCGCCGGGCCCGTGCCCGGTACCCTCCTCGTTCCTCCCTCCACCTCAGCCCGGCGGCAGCGGTTGCCACAGGCAGCCGCAGTCCGGATGTCCGCGTAGTCGCAGGCGGCGGGGCATCCCGTCGCCCGCCGAGATCTCGCACCAGCCGTCGACGCTCGGCGGTCGGCCGCCGTCCAGGTAGACCTGGGTGTGCAGCGCGGCCAGTCCGGCGACGGCCGTCGCCAGGGCCGTGTCGCAGGCCGGGGAGCGGGCCCGGCCGGGGCCGTTGTCCGCCAGCTGTGCCAGGACCCGCGGCCAGGCGGCGTCCTCGTCCTCCCGCCGCAGCACCAGACAGTGGCCGCAGGCGGACCGGCCGGGGATCACCAGTGGCCCGATGATGCCGAACTCCTCGACCACGCCCACGTACAGGTGCGGCACTCCGGCCCGGAGCAGCAGCCGCGCCTCGTACGTCCCGCCCGCGAAGGCGGCACTGCCGTCCCGGGGCGCGAGGACCACGAAGTCGGGCGGTGGGTCGTCGGTCTTCCGGCGTGGCACCGGGACCAGTGGACGGCCCGCGGCCCGTTGCACCGCCTCCCGGGCGACCGTCGAGCGCAGCCGCCCGATGTCCGCGGGCGGCAACCCTGCGGGGGAGCAGTCGCCGGGCTGGACCCGGCCGCTGTCGGTGACGGTGACGGCTCCGGTGCCGCCGGCGGAGAGCACCGCCGCCACGGCCGCGCCGACCCGGCCCGCGCCGCGCACCTCGATCCGGGCCTCGGCCCGGCGGGCCAGGACGGCCGGCGCGGCGCCCGGTCCGGAGTGGACCAGGGACAGCGAGGCGAGGTCGGGCCCGAGCAGGTCGCGGTGCGGCAGCGGGTAGCGGGACAGCGCCTGGTCGGTGGCCTCCGCGTCGTCCAGCAGCCCGGTCTCCTCCAGTTCGCTCAGCAGGGTGTCAGCGGGTTCGCGGCCGATCCCGATCCGTTCTCCGGCGGAGAGCAGCTCGGGCCGGTCGCGCGTTCCGTCGACCAGGTCGAGGAACGCGCACAGCGTCTTGTCGGCGTTGCCGAGCACTCCGGCGTACCGGGTGACGGTGCCGAACTGCAGGGTTTCGGAGTCCCGCCAGCTGCGGGACAGGGCGGGCTTGAGGGCGAGGCGCACGACGATCTCCCTTCCGATCGTTTCCGGACGGCTGACCGCAGCATGCCCCATCGCGCCGACGGCGTGCGGAAAGTTATCCACAGGCCCGGGGGCATGATCACACCATCGGTTCGGGGGTCCTGTGGATAACTGGCCATCCTTCCGGGCGTCGGTTTCCGGACACCCTCCGTCGGCCTTTCGTTCCCGATCGCTCCATGAAAGATTTCGGCCACGGCACCGGACTTCTGTCAGTGGTACCGGGTAACGTCGTGTGCCATGGCAGCCGAGCGGGACTCCCATCCACCGGCGTCGCGTCGGCGTGCCCGTGCAGCGTCCGGGTCACAGACGGCGACACCGAGCACACGCGGGCGCCCGGACGAGAAGCAGCACGAGGCGCAGCAGCAGAGACCGCAGCACCCGCCCGCCGGTGCCGGGGCCCCGGAGGGGCACGACCGCGGCCGGGTCGAGGTGCGCCGCAGCGCTCGTCGCAGCCGTACCGTCTCCGCCTATCGCGAGGGCGACCGCACCGTGGTGCTGATCCCGGCCCGGATGTCGCACGCCGAGGAGCAGCGCTGGGTGGCGCAGATGCTGGAGAAGCTCGCGGCCCAGGAGCGGCGTCGGATCCTCGGGGACGACGCGCTGATGGCGCGGGCCCGGGAGCTGTCGGAGGCCTATCTGGCCGGCCGCGCCCTGCCGGTGCAGGTCCGCTGGGTGACCAACCAGAACTCCCGTTGGGGCTCCTGCACCCCGAGTGAGGGGACGATCCGGTTGTCGCACCGGCTGCAGGGCATGCCGGAGTACGTGGTGGACTACGTGCTGCTGCACGAGCTGGCGCATCTGCTGGTGCCGGACCACGGTCCGGCGTTCTGGGCGCTGCTGGCGGCCTATCCCCGGACGGAACGGGCGCGCGGTTATCTGGAGGGTGTGGTGTCGGCCGCCCGGTTGCCGCACATTCCGGGGGCCCGGCACGGTGCGCCGGGCCCGGATCCGGCGGCCTCCTGCGGCTGAGACGGCTGTCGCCGGTGGCCCGGGTGCCCCGGGTGGCGCGGGCGAGCGGACATGCGAAGGGGGCGCGGACCGTATCGGTCCGCGCCCCCTCGGCGCGTCGCACCTCAGGAAGTCAGCCGGTCAGTCGCCGGGCCCGGGCGACCAGGTCGCGCACCGAGTGGTCGGTGAGCTCCGGCAGCCGGTCGTAGTCGAACCAGCGCAGGTCCAGCGATTCCTCGCTGATCAGGGCCTGGGCCCCGGCCGGGGCGAGCGCGATGTACTGGACGTCGAGGTGGGTGTTCTCCGGCCGGTCCTTGCCCGTGCAGCGGACCAGGTGCCGGTCCAGCTTGGCGGGGACGGGGGTGCCGTTCTCCCGGAGCAGGAGGAGGTCGGGGATGCCGGACTCCTCGACGGCCTCGCGCAGCGCGGCCGAGGCGAGGTCGGCGTCGCCGGGCTCGCAGTGCCCGCCCATCTGGAGCCAGATGCCGACCTTGGGGTGGAGGGTGAGCAGCACCCGCCCGGCGGCCGGGTCGACGACCGCCGCGCTGGCGGTGATGTGGGCGGGCAGGCAGGAGCGGTAGAGGCCCTCGGGCTGCTCGGCGAGGTGCGCGAGGTAGTCGAGCCGCAGCCGGTCCTGCTCGTGTTCGGCGGGCCGCCAGTCGGTCAGGGTGCGGACGGCGTCCGCGTGCAGGGTGGACGCGGCCGTCCCGGTGGCCGTCATGCGGTGGGCTCGCCCTTTCCGTCGGTGCCGTCCTGGTCGGACCCGGGCTGCTGCTTGCCCTGGTCGTCCTTGCGGAGGTCGGGCGCGGCCGGGTCGGACGTCGCGGGGTCGGACGTGCCCGCGGCGGCCTCGCCGAGCAGCTTGTCGAGGGCGTCGAAGTCGAAGCCGCTCTCGAGGTCGCCGGTGCCGCGGTGCACGAAGGCGTCCGGGTCGTCCAGGTCGGCGGCGGTCGGCAGCATGTCGGGGTGCTCCCAGAGCGCGTCGCGGCCCTCGACGCCGCGGGCGTCGGCGAGCAGCGCCCAGAGCCGGGCGGCGTCGCGCAGGCGGCGCGGGCGCAGTTCCAGGCCGACCAGGGTGGCGAAGGTCTGCTCGGCGGGTCCGCCGGCGGCGCGGCGGCGGCGGACGGTCTCGCGCAGGGCGCCGGCCTGCGGCAGGTGGGGTTCGGCGGCGGCGTGGACGACGGCGTCGACCCAGCCCTCGACGAGTGCGAGCGCGGTTTCCAGGCGGGCGAGGGCGGCCTTCTGTGCGGGGGTGTCCTCGGGCTGGAGCAGGCCGCCGGCCAGCGCCTCCTGGAGCGCTTCGGGGTTGCTCGGGTCGAGCTGGCCGACGAGTTCCTCCATGCGGGAGGTGTCGACCTTGATGCCGCGGGCGTAGGCCTCGACGGCGCCCAGCAGGTGGGCCCGCAGCCACGGCACGTGGGCGAAGAGCCGCTGGTGGGCGGCCTCGCGCAGGGCGAGGTAGAGCCGGACCTCCTCGGCGGGCACGTTCAGGCCCTCGCCGAACTCGGCGACGTTCTGCGGCAGCAGGGCGGCCTTGCCGGCCGGGGCGAGCGGCAGGCCGACGTCGGCGGAGCCGACCACCTCGCCGGCCAGGGCGCCGAGCGCCTGGCCGATCTGGGTGCCGAACATGGCGCCGCCCATGGAGCGCATCATGCCCATCAGCGGGCCGGCCATGGCCTGCATCTCCTCGGGCAGGACGCCGCCCATGGCGGTGCCGACGCGTTCGGCGACCGGGTCGACGAGGTCCTTCCAGACCGGGAGGGTGGCCTCGATCCATTCGGCGCGGCTCCAGGCGACGGCGGTGCCGGCGCCGGAGGGGAACTCGGTGACGCCGTCGAGCCACAGGTCGGCCAGGCGCACGGCCTCCTCGACGGCGGCGCGTTCGGCGGCACCGACCGAGCGGTCCTTGCTCTTGCCCTCGGCGGGTTCGGCGACGACGGTCTGCCGGGCGATGTTCTGGGCGAGCTCCCAGTTCACCGGGCCGCCCTCGAAGGAGAGCATCTGCCCGAGCTGCTGGAAGGCGGCGCCGAGGTCGCCGGGGTTGAGGCCGCCGAACATCGCGGCGAAGGGGTTGTCGGCGCCGGGCCCGCCGGGGCCGCCCGGGGCGCCGGGCATGCCGAACATGGCACCGAAGGGGTTGCCGGCTCCGAAGCCGAAGGGCTGGGGCCCGCCGGCGCCCTCCTGGCCCTGGTCCTTCTTCTGCTGGGCGTCGTCGGGCTTGGCCTTGCCGTCCTCGGGCTCCTCGGGAGGAACGCCGAATCCGAAGGGAAGGTCGCTCACGGGGTCCTCGATCCGGTAGGCCGTCATACGGGTGTGGCGGGAAGTGCGGTCCGCCCGGGGCTCCGGTGGAGCGGGGGACTCGTGGGCGGCTCCCGTGCGCTAGGCCCGCGCCGGGTGCACCGCCGGGCCTTCGCCTCGGGCAGGATGGACGTACGTGACACACGTACGTACGCACATAAGCTAACCGTGGAGGATGGCCGGTGAGTTCCCCGCCTTCGGACGTTCGCTCTGGGCTGACCGCAGGAGAGGACGACCCGGACACCACGGCGTCGCCGCCTCCAGCCTACGGCGGGCGGCCGCTGACCGTGGCCGTCACCGGTGCCGCAGGAGTGCTGGGCGAGCGGGTCGCCGCCCGGCTGGTGGCCTCGCCGCACGTGCGCCGGGTGCTGGCGGTGGACGACCGGCGCGGTGAGGTCCCGGGTGTGCAGTGGCGGGTGCTGGACGTCCGGGATCCGGCGGTGGCCGAGCGGCTGGCCGGGGTCGACGTGGTGGTGCACCTGGCGATGGACTTCGGGATGGAGTCCGACGCGCGGGCCCGCAGCGCCTACAACGTGCGCGGTGCCCAGACGGTGCTGACGGCGGCCGCGGCGGCCGGGGTGCACCGGGTGGTGCTGTGCACGTCCGCGATGGTCTACGGCGCGCTGGCCGACAACGAGGTGCCGCTGGCGGAGGACTCCGAGCTGCGGGCGACCGAGGAGGCCTCGCTGGTCGGGGACCTGCTGGAGATCGAGCGGTTGGCCCGGCGGGCGCCGCGCGCCCACCCGGGGCTGCAGGTGACGGTGCTGCGTCCGGCCGTTGTGGTCGGTCCCGGGGTGGACACGGTGCTGACCCGGCACTTCGAGGCGCCCCGGCTGCTGGTGGTGGCGGGGTCCCGTCCGTGCTGGCAGTTCTGTCACGTGGACGACCTGGCGGCGGCGCTGGAGTACGCGGCGCTGGGCCTGGTGGAGGGCGAGGTGACGGTCGGCTGCGACGGCTGGCTGGAGCAGGAGGACGTGGAGCGGCTGTCGGGGATCCGGCGGATGGAGCTGCCGGCGGCGCTGGCGCTCGGGACGGCGGCGCGGCTGCACCGGCTGGGCCTGACCCCGGCCCCGGCGGGGGACCTGGCGTACACGATGTACCCGTGGGTGGTGTCCGGCAGCCGGCTGCACGAGGCGGGCTGGCGGCCGGAGTTCACCAATGAGCAGGTGCTGGCCGAGCTGCTGGCGCAGGTGTCCGGCAAGCACGCGGTCGCGGGGCGCCGCCTCGGCGGCAAGGAGGCCGCGACGAGTCTGGGGGCGGCGGGGGCGACGGTGGCGCTGGTCGGTACGGCGGCGCTGGTGCGCCGGGCCCGCAAGCGGCGCCGCTTCTGACTCCGGCCGGGCCGGACCGTCCGGAGGGTCGGGACGGTCGGGACAGCCGGGGGCGGTCCGTCGGCGACGGCACGGTTCTCACGATGCGAAATTCCGCAATCGTGATGCGGAAGCCCCTTGCCCCCGGTGGCCCCGGGTGGGCCATCATGGGGTCATGTCCGAGAACCACGACCCCATCCGGCTGCTCGCGATCCGCGAGACCCCGCTCTCGCTGGACGAGGTGTACGAGGCGGTCGGTGACGACGCGGCCGGCGGCACCACCGTCTTCGTCGGGACGGTCCGGGACCACGACGGCGGAAAGTCGGTCGCCGCGCTGGAGTACAGCTGCCACCCCAGCGCCGAGGAGGAGATGCGCCGGATCGCCGAGAAGGTCGTCGCGGACTTCCCGGTCCGGGCGCTCGCCGCGGTGCACCGGGTGGGCCGGCTGGAGATCACCGACAAGGCCGTGATCGTCGCCGTCTCCTGCGCCCACCGCGGCGAGGCCTTCGCGGCCGCCCGCCGGCTGATCGACGACCTCAAGCACGAGGTGCCGATCTGGAAGCACCAGGTCTTCGCCGACGGCGAGGAGGAGTGGGTCGGCGCCGGCGGCTGCTGACCGGCCCGCCGCCGGTGCGGCGGAACCGCTCGCACACGGAGGGCGTCCCTCGGGGCAGGCGCGCCGGGGCCTCACCCGAACGGGTCCGGCCGGGGGCGCCGGATACTCCCTGGAAGTGAGCCGATCGGCCGTCCCGTAACCCGGATGGCGCCGGCCGCGTTGTCCGCCGGAGTGGTTAATCTGCTCATAGACACGACGAGCTGGGAGTACTGACATGGGTGCGCTCGCCTGGTTGATCATTCCGGTTGTCGCCGTCCTGGTCGCGGCCGCCTGGGCGGGTTGGGCCCAACGGGCCCCCAGGGCCACCGGCGATCCGGCCTCGCTGGCCGAGCACCGGCGCTTCATGGCCGCGATGGAACGCACCACCGCCGACACCGCCGCCCCCGGGGAGCCCTCCGGCCGGTGACGAGCCGGTGGCCCGGCGGGCGGTGCGTCACCCGCGTCCCGTACTGTCGTGGCATGCCACGCCGCTCCGCGACGATGCTCGCTGCCACCCTGCTGCTCATAGCGCTGCTCTGCGTCTCGGTGCTGATGAAGGTGCCGTACACGGAGATGAGCCCGGGCCCGACGTACAACACGCTCGGGGAGCAGGGGGGCAAGCCGGTGATCACCATCACCGGGCACGACTCGTACCCGACGAGCGGGCACCTCAACATGACCACCGTCCAGGTCACCGGGGCCAAGTACGAGCCCAGCCTGGTCAACGCGGTGGTCGGCTGGCTGCGCGACGACGTGCTGGTGGTGCCGCACGACAACGTGTACCCCAAGGGGCAGTCGGACGCCGACGCCAAGAAGCAGAACGCCGAGGAGTTCGCCTCCTCCGAGGACAGCGCCCGCACCGCCGCGCTCAAGCAGCTGGGCGTCCCGGTCGGCGACGAGCTGATCGTCAAGTCGGTCACCGCGGGGGCCCCGGCCGAGGGCCGGCTGCACGCGGGGGACCAGATCGTCGCGGTGGACGGCACCGCCGTGGACTCGGTCGACCAGGTGGTCGCCGCCGTCACCAAGCACAAGCCCGGGGAGTCGGCGGTCTTCACCGTGGTGCCGCGGGTCAAGGACACCTCCGGCAACGGCTCGGCCGCGCCGGGCGCGAAGACCGACGTCACCGTCCCGACCGTGCGGGCCAAGGACCTCGACCCGAAGGCCCCGGCCGAGCGGGCCGAGCTCGCGGTGGTCGGCATCGGCACCGGGATCCGGCACACCTACCCGTTCCAGATCGACATCGGGCTGCAGGACGTCGGCGGCCCGAGCGCCGGGCTGATGTTCTCGCTCGGCATCATCGACAAGCTGACCCCCGGTGGCGACCTCACCGGCGGCAAGTTCGTGGCCGGCACCGGCACCATCGACGACGACGGCAAGGTCGGCCCGATCGGCGGCATATCGATGAAGCTGATCGCCGCCCGGGACGCCGGGGCCCAGTACTTCTTCACCCCGTCCTCGAACTGCGCCGAGGCGAGCAAGAACGTGCCGTCCGGGCTGACCCTGATCAAGACGGACACCCTGGACGGCGCGCTGAAGTCGCTGGAGCAGATCCGCTCCGGGCAGACCTCCGCGCTGCCGTCCTGCCCCAAGTCGTAGCGGGGCGGCGGGCCGCTACGAGAAGGTCGCCAGCAGGGCCTTGGTCAGGCCGGGCACCAGGTCCGGGCCGGTCAGCACCTCACGGGCGACGTCCTTGGAGCGCAGCCGCAGGGCGATCTCCTTCTTGCCGTCGCGCAGCACTGCGGCGGTGATCCGCACCTCCTCGCGCTGGGGGTGGTTGGCCACCCACTCGGCGAGCTGGGCGTCGCTGGCGCCCCGCGGGCGGGACTGCTCGGCGCCGGGCGGCAGCATCATCCGCTCGACGACCAGGGCGCAGCCGGCCACCGCGTCGGGCCAGGCGATGGTGCCGAGGAACTTGTCGAGTTCCATGCCGGCCGGCAGTTCGTCCTGCTCGACCGGGGTGAGGCCGGGCTCGTCGCTGTCGGCGAGGCCGAGCTGCTTGGCGATGCGCGGGTCGGCCTTGCGCAGGGCGGCGCTGTCCACCAGGGCGAACAGCCGGGCCGGGAGGTCCCAGCCGAGGGTGGCGGCGTACTCGTCGATCTCCAGCGCGGCCCGGGTGAGCGGGGTGGCGGCGGGGAGCTTGGAGACGTCGTCGGGGGAATTGTTCAGATCAGGCGCGTCGGACATGACTCAATCCTCACACGCCGGGCGTCGGGCGCCTGCCGGGGCGGCCCGCCGGGGAACCTCGTCGTAACCGTCTGCTAACGGTGGGAACTCGGTCGAAGCCTGGTTAAGTTGCTCTGACGACCGACCGATTCCAGACGACACAGCTGAGGTGCCACCGTGGTATTCCAGATGCCGGAACGCTCAGGGCCGGGTTTCCGGCGGAGGGTGGGCCCGCCCTCCCGGCGGGCGAGAGTGGCCCTGCTGACCCTGGGCGTACTCGCGGTGCTGTTCCTTCTGTTCGTCATGTTCGCCGGGTTCTGGACGGACTGGCTGTGGTTCAGGTCGGTGCGCTACTCCTCGGTGTTCACCACCCAGCTGTGGACGAAGATCGGGCTGTTCGCGGTGTTCGGCCTGCTGATGGCGGTGATCGTCGGCTTCAACATCTGGCTGGCGCACCGGCTGCGGCCGCCGCTGTCCGCGATGTCGGTGGAGCAGCAGAGCCTGGACCGCTACCGGTCGGGGCTGGCGCCGTTCAAGCGCTGGGCGCTGATCGGCGTCTCGCTGGTGATCGGGCTGGTGGCGGGCGCCGCGGCGTCGGGCCAGTGGCGGACCTGGCTGATGTGGACGAACGCGACGTCCTTCGGTGAGAAGGACGCCCAGTTCGGCATGGACGTCTCGTTCTACGCCTTCGACCTGCCGTTCTACGAGTTCGTGCTGGGCTTCGCGTTCAGCGCGGTGATCGTCTCGCTGCTGACCTCGGCGCTGGTGCACTACCTGTACGGGGGGCTGCGGTTGCAGGGCCCGGGCCGGCGGGCGAGTGCGGGGGCGCAGGGGCACCTGGCGGTGCTGCTGGGCGTGTTCGTGCTGCTGAAGGCGGTGGCGTACTGGCTGGACCGGTACGCGCTGGCGGTGAAGACCGGCGGCTACAAGGGGGTGTCGGGCTGGACGGGCCTGCGCTACGTGGACGCCAACGCGTTCCTGCCGGCGAAGACGATCCTGTTCTTCGTCGCGATCATCTGCGCGGTGCTGTTCTTCCTGACGCCGATCCGCCGGACCTGGGCGCCGGCCCTGATCGGGCTGGGGCTGATGGTGCTGTCGGCGGTGCTGATCGGCGGGCTGTACCCGGCGATCGTGCAGCAGTTCCAGGTCAAGCCGAACGAGCAGGCCAAGGAGACGCCGTACATCCAGAAGAACATCGACGCGACGCGGCAGGCGTACGGGATCGCGGATTCGCAGACCACCCCGTACAGCCCGCAGGGTTCGACCACGGCCGACGCGTTGAAGCCGGACGCGCAGACCATCGCGGACGTGCGGCTGCTGGACCCGAACATCGTCTCGCAGACGTTCCAGTCGCTGGAGCAGCAGCGCAACTACTACGCGTTCCCGAGCACGCTGTCGGTGGACCGCTACGGCACCGGCGCGGACAAGCAGGACACCGTGATCGGCCTGCGCGAGCTGGACCTCAACGGGGTGCAGCGCAACTGGATCAACGACCACTTCAAGTACACCCACGGCTACGGCGCGGCGGTCGCCAAGGGCAACCAGGTCGACGACAAGGGCGGGCCGGTGTTCACCGAGTCCGGTCTGCCGGCCACCGGTTCGCTGGGCGACTACGAGCAGCGGATCTACTACGGCGAGAAGACGACGACGTACTCGATCGTCGGCGGCTCGAACAAGGAGATCGACTACACCGACATCAAGACCGGTCAGAACGTGGAGTACACGTACACCGGTGCGAGCGGTGTGTCGCTGGACAACCCGATCACCCGGGCCGCGTACGCGGTGCGCTTCGCCGAGCCGCAGATCCTGTACGCGGGGGCGATCACCGACGGCGCCAAGGTGATCTACAACCGGACGCCGAAGGAGCGGGTGGAGAAGGTCGCGCCGTGGCTGTCGATCGACGCCGACCCGTACCCGGTGGTGCAGGGCGGCCGGGTGGTGTGGGTCGTGGACGGCTACACCACCTCGGACGGCTTCCCGTTCTCGTCGAAGACGACGCTGGGCACCGCGACCAAGGACTCGCTGACCAACCAGCGCGGTGAGCTGCTGACCGCCGCCAACCAGGTCAACTACATCCGCAACTCGGTCAAGGCCACGGTGGACGCCTACACCGGCGAGGTGAAGCTCTACCAGTGGGACGACAAGGACCCGGTGCTGAAGACCTGGATGAAGGCCTTCCCGGGCACGGTCGAGCCGAAGGCGGACATCCCGGCGACGCTGCTGCCGCACCTGCGCTACCCGCAGGACATGTTCAAGGTGCAGCGCGACCTGCTCGGCCAGTACCACGTGACGGACGCCAACTCCTTCTTCAACGGCAGTGACATCTGGCAGGTCCCGGTGGATCCGACCAGTGACACCAAGCAGGTCCAGCCGCCGTACTACGTGACGGTGCGGACGCCGGACGCCGCGGCCGCGAGCTTCTCGCTGACCAGCACCTTCGTGCCCAACGGGCGGCCGAACCTGGCGGCCTTCATGTCCGTCAACGCGGACCCGGGGGACGACTACGGGAAGATCCGGATCCTGAAGATGACCGGGGAGAGCGGCGCACCCGGCCCCGGCCTGGTGCAGTCGAAGTTCAACTCCCGCCAGGAGGTGGCCAACCAGATCTTCGCGCTGAAGAGCGGCGGGGACACCGAGCTGGAGTACGGCAACCTGCTGACCCTGCCGGTCGGTGGCGGACTGCTGAACGTCGAGCCGGTGTACGTGCGCGGGCGCGGGGCCAAGTACCCGACGCTGCAGAAGGTCCTGGCGGTGTACGGGGACGACAACGTGGCCTTCGAGAACACCCTGGAGGACGCGCTGAAGAAGCTGTTCAACGGGCAGGCCCCGCCGGCCACGCCGGTCGCGCCGTCCAACCCGGGCGGGGTGGCCGTCCCGGGCGGGACGACGCCGGGTTCGGGGTCGACGCCGACCTCCCCGGGGACGCCGACGCCCACGCCCACCGCGCCGGGCACCCCGGCGCCGGGCGGGACGATCTCGCCCGAGCTGCAGAAGGCGCTCTCGGACGCGGAGAAGGCGTACAACGACAGCCAGACCGCGTTCAAGAACGGTGACTGGGTGGCGTACGGCAACGCCCAGAAGGCGCTCGGGGACGCCCTGAAGGCGGCCGACGCGGCCCGCGGCGGAAGTCCGGCGGCGGGTCAGCCGGTGCCGCCGGCGGCGACGCCGACCGGGTCGGGGGCGGCGAGTCCGCGCCCGTAGTCGGGCTGAGCTGCGACAACCGTTTTGGGTTCCACCCCGCGTCCGTGCTACGGTTCTTTCACCGACGCGGGGTGGAGCAGCTCGGTAGCTCGCTGGGCTCATAACCCAGAGGTCGCAGGTTCAAATCCTGTCCCCGCTACTCAGTGCCAGGGGCCCGGAGGATCATTCCTCCGGGCCCCTGGCGTTTGGCGTTTTCCCGGTGGTTCGGGGCGCCCGGTGTTCCGTGATACTGTTTGATCACCGACGCGGGGTGGAGCAGCTCGGTAGCTCGCTGGGCTCATAACCCAGAGGTCGCAGGTTCAAATCCTGTCCCCGCTACTCAGTGTCAGAGGCCCGGAGGATCATTCCTCCGGGCCTCTGTCGTGTCCGGACGTTCTCGTCCGGAAGCGGCGGGAACCGCTCCGGTACTATCGACCGTCGCCAACGGGGACGGCACCGGGGTTTGTGGGGTGGAAGTGTCGGGAAATCGACAAAGCGCCGAAGCAATTTCGTCGGCTTCGGGTCTGCTCCGCCTGAATTCGGCCGGGGCAGGTGTACGCGGGTAGCGGGTGATGCGACGATGGGACACACGGGGGACGGTGCACGGCCGCTGACGGGCCGTCCGGTCCGGCGCCTCTCCTGGAAGTCCCCCCGGCCGTCGGCCGGGGCACGATGCCGCGACACTCTGGGGGAGCGGGAGTCGGCATGAGGCTGATCGGCAAGTCAGGCGCCAAGCCCGGTGCGGCCGCCGAGGCGGACACCGACGCCTGGGCGGAGAGCGCCGAGAGCCCCGAGAACCGCCCCGGAACCCTGCCCGCCCAGCGCACCAGCGGACTGTCCGAACGCCCCGCGGCCGACGGCTTCGGGCCCGACAGCCTGGTCCACGTGTCCACCCGGCAGTTCTCCGCCGCCGTCGGCCCGTACCGGGGGCAGGGCGGCGAGGAGGCGCCCGCCGCCGCGTTGGACCCGGCCGGGCTGGACTCGACCAGCTTCGAGACCGCGCTGGCCGCCCGGGAGTCCGCGGCCCTGGAGGCCCGGCACCGGCAGGCCGCCGACGCCGGCGACGCGGACGCGGCGGGCCGGCTGGGCACCCTGCTGCTGCGCCGCGGCGACCTGGAGGACGCCGAGTCCTACCTGCGGGCGGCCGCGGCCGCCGGGGTGCGGGCCGCCGCCAACAACCTGGGCGTCCTGCTGCACCAGCTGGGCCACCGCGCGGAGGCCGGCCAGTGGTGGCGCCAGGCGGCGGTGGCGGGCAGCGCGCCCGCCGCGCACGCGCTCGGGCTCCAGCTGCGGGACCAGGGCGAGGAGGAGGCGGCCGAGTACTGGCTGCACTTCGCCGCCGACCACGGCCACCCGCTCGGCGCCTACGCGCTCGGCGACCTGATGGAGCACCGGCGCGACGTGCGGGCCGAGCGCTGGTTCAAGGTGTCCGCCGACGCCGGGCACCGCGAGGCCGCCTACCGGCTGGCCCGGATGCGCGAGGCCGCCGGGGACAAGGACACCGCCGAGGCCTGGTACCGCACCGCCGCCGCCCGCAGCCACGCCCGCGCCGCGCTGCGGCTGGGCGTGCTGCTGGAGGAGCGCGCCCGCACCGACCGGTCGCTGCTGGACGAGGCGGCCCGCTGGTACCGGCAGTCCGCGCAGAACGGCGAGCCGCGCGCGGCCTGCGCGCTCGGCTTCCTGCTGCGCGACTCCGGGGACGTCGCCGCGGCCGCCGAGTGGTGGCAGGAGGCGGCCGAGGCCGGGGACGGCAACGCCGCCAACGCGCTCGGCGCCCTGCACGCCGGTCGCGGTGAGGCCAAGGCCGCCGAGCACTGGTACCGCACCGCCCTGGACGCGGGCGACCAGAACGGCGCCTTCAACCTCGGCCTGCTCTGCGCCGGCACCGGCCGCGAGCAGCAGGCCGAGCAGTGGTACCGCCGGGCCGCGTACGCCGGGCACCGGGAGGCCTGCAACGCGCTGGCCGTGGTGCTGCTGCAGCGCGGTGACGAGTCCGGTGCCGAGCCGTGGTTCTCCAAGGCGGCCGAGGCCGGCAGTGTCGACGGCGCCTTCAACCTGGGCGTGCTGCACGCCGGGCGCGGCGAGGGGCGGCAGGCCCAGGAGTGGTACGCGCGGGCCGCGGCCGAGGGGCACGGCGAGGCGGCGCTGCAACTGGCGGTCGCCCAGGAGCAGCGCGGCAACCTGTCCGGCGCGCTGGAGCGCTACCGGCAGGCGGCGGCCGGCGGGTCGGCGGAGGGCGCGTTCCGGCTGGCCTCGGTGCTGGACCGGCGCGGGGACGCGGACGCCGAGGCCGAGCACTGGTACGCGCTGGCGGCCGATGCCGGGCACCGTCGGGCGCAGGTGCGGATGGGGGTGCGGGCGGCCGAGCGCGGGGCGCTGGAGATCGCCGAGAGCTGGTACCGGCGGGCGGCCGAGGCGGGCAGCCGCAGTGCCGCGTTCAACCTGGGGCTGCTGCTGGCCCGGCAGGACAGCGAGGCGGAGGCGATGCTCTGGTACACCCGGGCGGCGGACGCCGGGCACGGCCGGGCGGCGCTGCGGCTGGCGCTGCTGGCGCTGCGCCGGGGCGAGCCGGTGCAGGCCGAGAACTGGTGCCGGCGGGCGATCGACCAGGGGCCGGCGGAGGTCGCGGAGCGGGCCGGGCGGCTGCTGGGCGCGCTGCACGCGGAACTCAGCGCGTAGCAGCCCCGGGGCGCCGGACGCCCGTCAAGGGGCTTGTGGGGGAAGGCAGTTCGGGCACAGGCCGCGGTAGGTGACCTCGGCGGCGGTGACCGTGAAGCCGAAGCGTCCGTCGGCGGGCAGGGCGGCGAGCGGGTCGCCGTGCGGGTGGACGTCGCGGATCGCGCCGCAGCCGGAGCAGACCAGGTGCTGGTGGGCGTGGTGGGCGTTGGGGTCGTAGCGCCTGGCGCGGCCGTCGGTGGCGACCTCCAACACCTCGCCGAGGGCGACGAGTTCGCCGAGCGTGTTGTAGACGGTGGCCCGGCTGATCTCGGGCAGCCGGGCGGCGGCGCGGGCGTGCACCTCGTCCGCGGTGAGGTGGACGTGCTCGCCGTCGAGGACCTCGGCCACCACGCGGCGCTGCGAGGTCAGCCGCCAGCCGCGTGCGCGCAGTCTCTCCAGCAGGTCGCTCATGGCTCCAGAGTAGGTCACGGTCCTGGATTGGTTCCAGTGTTGACTTAGACGAAGTCCAAGTTAGGATCGTGTCATCACGACCGGACACCTCGGAGGCGACCCGTTATGACCACGCAGGACGAGCTGCGCCCGACGCTCACCACGGAGGCGGGTGCCCCCGTCGCCGACAACCAGAACACCGAGACCGCGGGCGTCGGCGGCCCGGCCCTGATCCAGGACCAGCTGCTGTTCGAGAAGCTCGCGCACTTCAACCGCGAGCGGATCCCGGAGCGGGTGGTGCACGCCCGCGGCGCCGGCGCGTACGGCACCTTCACGGTGACCGCCGACGTGACGCCCTTCACCCGGGCGGCGTTCCTGTCCGGGGTCGGCAAGCAGACCGAGGTCTTCCTGCGCTTCTCCACCGTGGCCGGCAACCTGGGCGCGGCCGACGCGGTGCGCGACCCGCGCGGCTTCGCGCTGAAGTTCTACACCGAGGAGGGCAACTACGACCTCGTCGGCAACAACACCCCGGTGTTCTTCATCAAGGACGCCATCAAGTTCCCCGACTTCATCCACACCCAGAAGCGGGACCCGTACACCGGCTCGCAGGAGGCCGACAACGTCTGGGACTTCTGGGGCCTGTCGCCCGAGGCCACCCACCAGGTGACCTGGCTGTTCGGCGACCGCGGCATCCCGGCCAGCTACCGGCACCTGAACGGCTACGGCTCGCACACCTTCCAGTGGCAGAACGAGGCCGGCGAGCACTTCTGGGTCAAGTACCACTTCAAGACCGACCAGGGCATCCGCAACCTCACCCAGGCCGAGGCCAACCGGCTGGCCGGCGAGGACCCGGACAGCCACCAGCGCGACCTGCGCGAGTCGATCGAGCGCGGCGAGTTCCCCAGCTGGACGGTGCAGGTCCAGATCATGCCGGCGGCCGACGCGGCCGCCTACCGCTTCAACCCGTTCGACCTGACCAAGGTCTGGCCGCACGCCGACTACCCGCCGATCGAGATCGGCCGGCTGGAGCTCAACCGCAACCCCGACAACGTCTTCGCCGAGGTCGAGCAGTCGGTGTTCTCCCCGGCGCACTTCGTGCCCGGCATCGGCCCCTCCCCGGACAAGATGCTCCAGGGCCGGCTCTTCGCCTACGCGGACGCCCACCGCTACCGGGTCGGCATCAACGCCGACCACCTGCCGGTGAACCGCCCGCACGCCACCGAGGCCCGCACCAACAGCCGCGACGGGCACCTCTACGACGGCCGCCACGGCCGGCAGAAGAACTACGAGCCGAACAGCTTCGGCGGCCCGGTGCAGACCGGCCGGCCGCTCTGGGCCGCGACCGCCGTCGACGGTTCCACCGGCACCCACCCGGCGCCCTCGCACGCCGAGGACGACGACTTCGTGCAGGCGGGCGACCTCTACCGGCTGTTCTCCGAGGACGAGAAGCAGCGCCTGATCGCCAACCTGGCGGGCTTCATCGCCAAGGTCTCCGCCGACCGCGACGACATCGTGGAGCGGGCGGTCGACAACTTCCGCAAGGCCGACGCCGACTACGGGCAGCGGCTGGAGGCGGCGGTCCGGGAGCTGCGCAAGCAGTAGCGCCGACCCGGGCCGAACAGCGGCGGGCCCCCCGACCAGCTCCCACTGGTCGAGGGGCCCGCAACCATGTCCGCCCTCCGCCCGTCCGCCCCGGAGGCGGGCGGGCCGTGGGCTCAGACGGACAGCCGGTGCAGGGTCTCCTCGTGCAGCAGGCCGTTGCTGGCCACCGCGTCGGCGCCGCCGGGGCCGGGGACGCCGTCCAGGCCGGTGAAGCGGCCGCCGGCCTCCTCGACCACGATGCAGGGCGCGGCCATGTCCCACAGCGACAGCTCGGGCTCGGCGGCGATGTCCACGGCGCCCTCGGCGACCATCATGTAGGACCAGAAGTCCCCGTAGGCGCGGGTGCGCCAGCAGGCCCGGGTGAGGTCCAGGAACGGGTCCAGGCGGCCGCGGTCCTCCCAGCCGGTGAGGGAGGAGTAGGAGAGGGAGGCGTCGGCCATCCGGGAGACGCCGGAGACGTGGATCCGGGAGGCCTTGGCCAGGCTGCGGCCGGCGTAGGCGCCCAGCCCCTTGGCGGCCCACCAGCGGCGCTGCAGCGCCGGGGCGGAGACGATGCCGACCACCGGGCGCTCGACGCCGTCCGGGCCGTCCTCCAGCAGGGCGATCAGGGTGGCCCAGACCGGGACGCCGCGGATGTAGTTCTTGGTGCCGTCGATCGGGTCGATCACCCAGCGGCGCGGGCCCGAGCCCTGCAGGCCGAACTCCTCGCCGAGCACCGCGTCGCGCGGGCGGGCCCGCTGGAGCACGCTGCGCACCAGCTCCTCGGCGGCCTTGTCGGCGTCGCTGACCGGGGTGAGGTCCGGCTTGGTCTCGATCTTCAGGTCGAGGGCGCGGAAGCGCTCCAGGGTGACCGAGTCGGCCGAGTCGGCGAGGACGTGGGCGAGTCGGAGATCGTCGTGGTAGTCGGCCATGTCGGAAACCCTAGCTCAGCGGGCGGCGCCCGCCGGGCCCCGTTCCGGCGGGCGGGCGGAGGGTCGGCGGGCGGCCGGACCGCGGCTCAGTGGGCCGAGCCGCTGAGCTGGAGGCCGATCACCCCGGCGATCACCAGCGAGATGGAGACCAGCTTGAGCACCGAGGTGGTCTCGTCCAGGAAGACCATGCCGTAGACGGCGGTGCCGGCCGCGCCGATGCCGGTCCACACCGCGTAGGCGGGGCCGACCGGCAGGCTCTTCGCCGAGAGGGTGAGCAGCCCGAAGCTGCTGAGCGCGAACACGCAGAAGCTGATGGTGGGCCACAGCTTGGTGAAGCCGTCGCTGAGCTTGAGGTTGATCGCGAAGCCGGTCTCCAGCAGGCCGGCCAGGACCACCAGGGCCCATGCCATCGCGTGCCCTCCCTGTCGATCGACGGACGGGCCGTACCCGGCCCGACTTTCCTATGATCGCCAAGGCGAGGCGGTCCGACACCTCGAACGGGTCACCAACCCGGCGGCGGCGCGGCGGTCAGTCGCCCTCGCGGGCCTCCTTGCTGGCCAGCAGGCGGCGCAGCGAGTAGAGCCGGGCGGCCTCGGCGTGGCCGTCGGCGACCCAGGCGTCCAGGGCGCAGTCCGGCTCGTCGTGGCTGCACGCGCGCGGGCAGTCGACGGTGCCGGGCTCCAGGTCGGGGAAGGCGTGGATGACCCGGGACGGGTCGATGTGGGAGAGGCCGAAGGAGCGGAACCCGGGCGTGTCGATCACCCAGCCCGGGTCGAGGGCCCGGCGGGAGCCGGGCTTGGCGCCGGGCGGCGGGGGCAGCCGCAGCGCGAGGGCCGAGACGGTGGTGTGCCGGCCGCGGCCGGTGACCGCGTTGACGTGGCCGGTCTGCCGCTGGCGGTCCGGGACCAGGGCGTTGACCAGGGTGGTCTTGCCGACGCCGGAGTGGCCGATGAACACCGTGGAGAGCCCGCGCAGGTGCTCGCGGACGGCCTCGGCGCCGGTGGTCTCCAGTTCGTCCCGGCGGGTGACGACGTAGTCGATGCCGAGCGGGGCGTACGACTCCAGCAGCGCGTCGGCCGGGGTGAGGTCGGACTTGGTGAGCACCAGCAGCGGCTCCATGCCCGCGTCGTAGGCGGCCACCAGGCAGCGGTCGATCAGCCGGGGGCGGGGCTCCGGGTCGGCCAGCGCGGTGACGATGGCCAGCTGGTCGGCGTTGGCGACGACGATCCGCTCGTACGGGTCGTCGTCGTCCGCGGTGCGCCGCAGCACGGAGTCGCGCTCCTCGACCCGGACGATCCGGGCGAGGGTGTCGGCGTCCCCGGAGAGGTCGCCGACCAGGTTGACCACGTCGCCGACGACGACGCCCTTGCGGCCCAGCTCGCGGGCCTTCATGGCGATGACCTGGCGCTCCTGCCTGGTCCCCGGGTCGACCAGGCAGGTGATCCGGCCGCGGTCGACGGTGAGCACCATCGCCTCGGCCGCGTCATCGTGCTTGGGCCGGATCCGGGTCCGCGGCCGGGAGCCCCGGCGGGCGGGGCGGTTGCGGATGTCGTCCTCGTCGGCGTCCTTGCCGTAGCGGCGCATGGTCCCAGTCTCCGCTCAGGCGTCCGCCGCCGCTGCCGCGCCCGCGTCGCCGCCCGCGCCGAGCAGCTCCGCCCACATCCGCGGGAAGTCGGGCAGGGTCTTGGCGGTGGTGCCGACGTTCTCCACGCCGACGCCGGGCACGGCGAGGCCGAGCACCGCGGCGGCGGTGGCCAGGCGGTGGTCCTCGTAGGTGTGGAAGACGCCGCCGTGCAGCGGGCGCGGGCGGATCCGCAGGCCGTCCTCGGTCTCGCGGACGTCGCCGCCGAGGTCGTTGATCTCCTTGGCGAGGGCGGCGAGCCGGTCGGTCTCGTGCAGGCGCAGGTGGGCGATGCCGTACAGGTGGGACTCGGAGTCGGCGAGGGCGGCGACGGCGGCGATCACCGGGGTGAGCTCGCCGACGTCGTGCAGGTCGGCGTCGATGCCGTGGATCCGGCCGGTGCCGGTGAACTGCAGGCCCTCGTCGGTGAACTCGCAGCTGCCGCCCATCCGGGTGTAGAGGTCGCGCAGCTGGTCGCCGGGCTGGGTGGTGTGCCGGGGCCAGTCGCGCACGGTCACCCGGCCGCCGGTGACCAGGGCGGCGGCGAAGAACGGGGCGGCGTTGGAGAGGTCGGGCTCGACCACCAGGTCGCGGCCGAGCAGGGCGCCGGGGGTGACCCGCCAGACGTCCTTCTCGCCGCCGTCCTCGGGGGCGTCGACCTGGGCGCCGGCCAGCCGCAGCATCTCGACCGTCATCCGGATGTGCGGCAGCGACGGGACGGGGCCGCCGACGTGCCGGACCTCCACGCCGTGGTTGTAGCGGGCGCCGGAGAGCAGCAGGGCGGAGACGAACTGGGACGAGGAGGAGGCGTCCAGCTCGACCGGGCCGCCGTCCAGGCCGCCGGTGCCGTGGACGGTGAGCGGGAAGCTGCCGCGGCCGCCGTCGTCGATCCGGGCGCCGAGCGCGCGCAGGGCGTTGATCACGCCGTGCTGGGGGCGCTCGTGGCTGCGCGGGTCGCCGTCGAAGTGCACCGGGCCGTCGGCGAGGGCGGCCAGCGGGGGCAGGAAGCGCATCACGGTGCCGGCGTTGCCGACGTCGACGTTGGCCGGGCCGCGCAGCACGGGGGCCGGGATGACCCGCCAGGCCTCGCCGCCGCCGGTGCCGCCGGAGTCGTTGTTGACCTTCTCCTCGATGGTGACCCCGAGGGCGCGCAGGCCGTCGGCCATCAGCTGGGAGTCGCGGCTGCGCAGCGGGCGGCGCACCCAGCCCGGCCCGTCGGCGAGCGCCGCCAGCACCAGGGCCCGATTGGTGACCGACTTGGAGCCGGGGATGGTGACGGTGGCGTCGACGGGGGCGGTGGCGACGGGGGCGGGCCACGGGGTCTCGGTCATGGAGGCCAGTCTAGGGGCCGTGCAGGAACGGTCCGGATGCCGGACGGGGGAGCCCTTACAGCGGCCGCAGCAGCCAGGAGGCGCCGAGGGCCAGGCAGGCGAGGGCGATCAGCAGGAAGACGGTGACCCAGGCCAGCGCGGGGACGTGGGTGAGCCGGGCGAGCTGGTCGGCGTCGGAGTCCCGGGCCCAGCCGATCCGGCGCTGGTGCTGGAGCTCCAGGACCGGGCGGACCGCCCCGAACAGCAGGAACCAGCAGCCGAGGTAGGCGAAGCCGGCCTGCACCTGGGCGCTGCCGAACCAGGAGACCAGGAAGAACGCGGCGCCGGCGACCAGGACGGTGAACAGGCCGTAGGCGTTGCGGATCCGGATCAGCAGGGCCAGCAGCAGGACGACGGCCAGCCAGAGCAGCAGGGTGATCCGGTCGCCGGCGAGCAGGGCGGCGCAGCCGAGGCCGAGCAGGGCGGGGGCGGTGTAGCCGGCGGCGGCGGTGAGGACCATCCCGGGGCCGGTGGGGCGGCCGTAGGAGAGGGTGAGGCCGGAGGTGTCGGAGTGCAGCCGGATGCCGGCGAGCTTGCGGCCGGTGACGAGGGCGGCGAGGCCGTGGCCGCCCTCGTGGGCGATGGTGACGGCGTTGCGGGCGACGTGCCACAGCGGGCGGGCGAGGACGGTGAGCAGGGCGGCGCAGCCGGTCGCGAGGACCAGCCAGCCGGGTGGGGCGGCCTGGGTGCCGGTGACCCGGTCCCACAGTTCGCCGAGGTTCTGGTTGTTCGGGTTCATCGGGGGGTCTGCGCCTCCGTTCGCTTCCGTGCGCTTGCGTGTGCCGCGTTGGGCCGTTCGGGGCAGCCTCCCATGCGGGGACGGCCGGACGGCAGCGGGCGGTTCTCGCGCCGGGATGAGGAAGTGCTGAGGACGGGCGGCATGGCAAGCTGGCCCGCATGTGCGGTCGCTTCGCAGCCAGCAGCAAGCCCGAGGACCTCGTCGAGCTGTTCGACGTGGAGTTCTGGGACCCGGCGGAGTCCCCGGACCCGAACTGGAACGTGGCGCCGACCAACAGCGCCCTCGTGGTGCTGGAGCGGCTGGCGAAGGGGGCGCCGCGGCCGGTGCGGCAGCTGCGGGCGCTGCGCTGGGGGCTGGTGCCGCAGTGGTCGAACTCCGCCGAGACGGCGGTGAAGATGATCAACGCGCGGTCGGACACGGTGCACGAGAAGCCCTCGTACCGGCAGGCCTTCGCCGCGCGCCGGTGCATCCTGCCGGTGGACGGCTACTACGAGTGGCAGACGGTGCCGGGCGAGCGGGGCCGGGCGCGCAAGAAGCCGTTCTTCGTCTCCCGGGCGGACGGCGGCCCGCTGGCGCTGGCGGGGCTGTACGAGTTCTGGCGCAACCGGGCGGTGCCGCCGGGGCACCCGGAGGCCTGGCTGGTGACCTTCACGATCGTGACCACGGACGCGGAGGAGCTGCTGGCGCCGATCCACGAGCGGATGCCGTTGTTCCTCGACCGGGAGGCGTGGGGGGAGTGGCTGGACCCGGGGCTGAGCGACCCGGACGAGCTGCGCCGGCTGCTGATACCGCCGCCGCCCGGGGCGCTGCTGGCCACGCCGGTGTCGCCGGCGGTCGGCAACATCCGCAACAACGGTCCGGAGCTCAAGGAGCCGTGGACCGAGGTCGAGTACGAGACCACGCTGTTCTGAGCCCTCGCTGTTTCCGGGCCTTGCCGTTCCGAGTCGTCCTTTCGCACGTCGGGAGTCACTGAGAGATGACCACCACCTCCTCCGAACTGGTCGGGACCGGGGCCGGGGACGCCCGGATCACGTATCACCGGGCGGCCGCGCCGAGGGCGGTGCTGGCGCTGGGGCACGGGGCCGGTGGCGGGACGGCGGCCCGGGACCTGGTGGCGCTGGCCGGGGCGCTGCCGGCCCGCGGGATCACCGTGGCGCTGGTCGAGCAGCCCTGGCGGGTGGCGGGGAAGAAGCTGGGGCCGGCGCCGAAGACCCTGGACGTCGGCTGGCGGCCGGTGGCGGAGCGGCTGGCCGGGCAGGGGGTGCCGCTGGTGGTCGGCGGGCGCAGCGCCGGGGCGCGGGTGGCCTGCCGGACGGGGGCGGGGAGCGGGGCGGTGGGGGTGGTGGCGCTGGCGTTCCCGCTGCACCCGCCGGGCCGGCCGGAGAAGAGCCGCGCGGCGGAGCTGCTGGGGTCGGGGCTGCCGACGCTGGTGGTGCAGGGCGGGTCGGACCCGTTCGGCGGGCCGGGGGAGTTCCCGGAGCTGCCGCCGGGGCACGTGCTGGTGGAGGTGCCGCACGGGAACCACGGTTTCGAGGTGCCCAAGCGGGCGCCGGTGGGGCAGGAGGAGACGCTGGAGCTGATCTGCTCGGCGGTGGGGGACTGGGTGCTGGGGCTGGTCGCGGCGCCGTGAGCGGGGCGTTCGCGCTCGATCACTCGTGCGAGTGAACGGGCGGCCGGGGCGGGAATGCGGGCGGGGCCGGTGTGGTTGTCGTGTCCGTCAGCACGAGTCACCGGTGAGAGGCAGGGCAGATGGGTTCGATCGCGTGCCCCGAACGGCCTGAGGAGCGCGAGGCCGCCGCGGCCTTCGCCCCCTCGTGGCCGGAGTGGATTGACGCGGGCGAGAAGCCCGTCAGCCCGATATCCTCCATTTCTGGGCGGCCCGCGGTGGGCCGTGCCCGTCATGCCGAGGAGGTGGGTCCGGTCGTCGGGACCGAGCACGAGGCCGATCCGGGCCGTGGCCCGGACGACGCCCTGCCTGCGGGCGAGGCGCTCACCGGTGAGGAGCTGGCCGAGGCGATCGGTGAGGACACCTACCGGGTGTCGGCGGAGGAGTCCGAGGAGGCCCGGCGGGAGCGCTTCGAGCGCGACGCCCTGGGGTACCTCGATCCGATGTACTCGGCGGCGCTGCGCATGACGCGCAACCCCGCGGATGCGGAGGACCTGCTCCAGGAGGCGTTCGCCAAGGCGTACGCGTCCTTCCACCAGTTCCGTGAGGGCACGAACCTCAAGGCCTGGCTGTACCGCATCCTCACCAACACGTTCATCAACTCGTACCGCAAGAAGCAGCGGGAGCCCCAGCGCACCGCGGCGGAGGAGATCGAGGACTGGCAGCTGGCCAGGGCCGAGTCGCACATGTCGACCGGGCTGCGCTCGGCCGAGACCCAGGCGCTCGACCACCTCCCCGACAGCGATGTGAAGGACGCGCTCCAGGCCATCCCGGAGGAATTCCGGATCGCCGTCTATCTCGCGGACGTAGAAGGCTTTGCGTACAAGGAGATCGCGGACATCATGGGTACTCCCATCGGTACGGTGATGTCCCGGCTGCACCGCGGCCGCCGTCAACTGCGCGGCATGCTGGAGGATTACGCCCGTGAGCGCGGGCTCGTCCCGGCCGGCAGCGGGGCAGGGCAGGAAGCGAAGGGCTCGGGCTCATGAGCTGCGGCGATCCGCACGAAACCGAGTGTGGCGAGGTCCTCGACCACCTCTATGAATTCCTCGACAACGAGATGGCCGAGGGAGACTGCGCCAAGCTGCGCGTGCACTTCGACGAGTGCTCGCCGTGCTTGAAGCAGTACGGGCTGGAGCAGGCGATCAAGGCGCTGATCAAGCGTTCCTGCGGCTGCGACGACACCCCGGCGGACCTGCGCAGCAAGGTGCTGGCCAGGATCGACTCGATCCGGGCCGGGCAGCGCTCGGGCGAGCAGGTGGTGGTCGCCGTGGAGACCTCGGTCGAGGTGCACGTCGAGTCCGCCCGTCCGGCGCCGACGGTGCCGGAGTCGGCGAAGGCGCAGCCGCAGGAGCGCGCGGAGGCGGCCGAGGAGCCGTCCGTGCGCCCCGGTGCGCCGGTCGAGGCCGGAGCCCCGGCGGAGTAGGCCCCGCGCACCCCGTCGGCGACGGCGGGGCGGAGCGGTCCGGACCGGACGTCAGCGGCCCCGGGAGCGTGTGCTCCCGGGGCCGCTCCCGTTCTGCTCGTATGCGCCCTCACTCGATCGAGTGAGTTGGCGGTGCGCCAACTGCGCCATTGCGCGATCATGCGTCCCCACGCCCGGACGGCGGCCTATTCTCCTGACGGACGCTCACCGCCGGTCCCCCCGGCGCGCTGAGGCAACACGGGGCCCGGACGCGGGGAGGTCGAGATCGCTACCGACAGTGGAGGCGAGACCCTGCCGCAGGGGGCTGCGCGCTACCTGGTCGCCGTTCCGGTGGCAGCGCTGTGCTGCCTGCTGCCGCTGCTGCCGCCGGCCGTCACGCCCGGGCTGCCGCACTGGCTCGGCCACCCGGTGGACTGGCCCAAGGTCGGGCTGCTGGGCTTCCTGCACGGCTGCTGGGAGTCGCTCGCCCAGGGCCTGCCGACCCCCTGCTCGCTGTTGGTGCGCCGGCTGCTGCGGCTGCCCACGCCGGCCCGCCGGGCCCCCGCCCGCCCCGGCGTGAACGCCTTCTTCCCGGTGCTGTTCGCCGGGGTGCTGATGCTCCCGCCGGCCGCCGCCGCCCTGGTCGCGGCGCCGGCCGCGCTGCTCGGCGGCCCGACCGGCCCCGGCTGCCGTGGCCGCCAGCTGTTCAACGGCTCCCAGCTCGCGCTGTGCGCCTTCGCCTCCTCGGTCGCCTTCCACCTGCTGCACGGCCCGCAGCTGCTGCTGGGCTCCCGGTTCCCGGCCGCGCTGCTGCCCGGCTTCGCCGCCGTCGCCGCGTTCTGCCTGGTCAACGGGCTGGTGGTGGGCGTGATGGTGCGGCTCAGCGAGGGTCGGCGGGCCGTCGAGGTGCTGCGCGGCGCCTGCGCGGTGTGCGGGCTGCCGGTGCTGGTGCACGCGGCCGGCGGGCTGATGGTCGCGGTGCTCTGGCAGGGCCCGTACGGGGCGTTCGCCGCGCTGCTGGCGCTGCTGCCGCTGTCCATCTCGGCCTGGGTGTTCGCCCAGGGGCAGCGCGAGCGGGACGCCCACCAGGCCACCGTGCAGGCGCTGGTGCAGGCGGTGGAGATCAAGGACGCGTACACCCGCGGGCACAGCGAACGGGTCGGCCGGGCCTCGGTGCTGATCGCCGATCAGCTCGGCATGGAGCCCGAGCGGCTGCGCACCCTGCGCTTCGCCGGGATCCTGCACGACGTCGGCAAGCTCGGCGTGGCCACCGAGCTGCTGCGCAGAAACGGTCCCCTCAGCGAGGACGAGCGCCGCGCGGTGGAGGTCCACCCGGTGTACGGGTACGAGCTGGTGCGCGGGATCGACTTCCTCGGCGAGGCGCACTCCGGGATCCTGCACCACCACGAGCGGATGGACGGGCGCGGCTACCCGAGCGGGCTGGCCGGCCGGCAGATCCCCGAGTTCGCCCGGATCATCTCCGTCGCCGACGCCTTCGACTCGATGACCTCCACCCGCTCCTACCGGCGCGGGCGCCCGGTCGCCGAGGCGGTCGCCGAACTGGAGCGCTGCTCCGGCAGCCAGTTCGACCCGGTGATGGTGCGGGCCCTGATCGACGCGCTGGCCGTGCACGGCTGGCAGCCGGTGGTGCACTCCGAGGACTGCGTGCGGGCCGTCCCGGACATCCCGCTCGGGGTGCCCGAACCGGCGCGGGCCGCGCCCGGCCGGGTGCCCGCCCAGGGCGGGAGCGTCCCCGCGGCCGGGCAGCCGTGACCGGCCCCGGTCGCGGCCGCGGTCATGATCATGGTCGCGGGGCCGGCCCCGGTCGCGCTCAGGGGCCCGTCCGCGCGGCCGTCGGCCCGACGGCCGGCCCGGGCGCCCGCACCCCGGCGGCGCGCGGCCGCACCGCCCGCGCCCTGTACGCCTCGGCCGCCGGGCTGCTGCTGCTCGCGCTCGGTGTGGTCGCGGTGCGCGGGGTCGCGGAGCCGAGGGTCGCGCTGGCGTTCACCGCGCTGATCGCGCTCGGCGAATGCGTCCGGATCACCCTTCCGGGCGATCGCGAGCAGGCGCCCATCGGCGCGGCCGGCGCGCTGGCGTACGCCCTGCTCGGGCCGCTGCGCGGGGTGCCGACCGCGCACGGCACGCTCCAGGTCGTCGCGGTGACCGGGGTCGGCCTGCTGCTGGGCTGGCTGCCCGGCCTCGCCGTGCCGCACCGCCCCGGCCGTCCGCACCGGCGCCCGCCCTGGGCCGACCCGGCCCGCCGCGACAGCGCCGCCCGTCGGCTGCTCGCCGTCGGCTTCGCCGCGGCCGTCTTCCAGCCGCTCTACAACGGCGGCATGGTCGACCGCTTCTCGCCCGAGGGCCCGGCCTATGGGGCGTTCCTGACCGCTGTCGCCGCGCTGGCCGCACTCTGCGACGCCACCCTGGCGGCGCTGCTGCGCGCCTCCGCGACCGGGCTGCGGCTGCCGGCGGCGCTGGAGGACGAGCTGCGCTCGCTGTTCGGGATCGGCTCGGCGATCGTCGCCACCGGGATGCTGGTCAGCCTCGCGGCCGGCGAGGTCGGGCTGTGGGCGTTGCCGCTGTTCTGCACCCCGCTGCTGCTCGCCCAGGTCTCCTTCCGGCGGGCCGCGGCGGTGCGGGCCACCACCGGGCAGACCATCGCGAGCCTCGCCCGGGCCACCGAGGTGGCCGGCTACACCCCGCACGGCCACGCGCGCCGGGTCGCGGACACGGCGTGCGCGCTCGGGCGCGAGCTGGGTCTGGGCACCCGGGAGCTCGCCCTGCTGGAGTACGCGGCGCTGATGCACGACGTCGGCCAGCTGTCCCTGGTCGAGCCGGTGCCGGACGGCGCGACCGCGCTGCTGCCCTGCGACGAGCAGCAGCGCATCGCCCGGCTCGGCAGCGAGGTGATCAGCCGCACCGGGGTGCCCCGGCAGGTCGCGGAGCAGGTCGCCCGACTGGCCGACCCCTGCCCCGGGCCGGTCGGCGCCGAGGGGCCGGTGCCGCTGGCCGCCCGGATCATCCGGGTCGCCAACGCCCACGACGACCTGCTGACCGCCGCCCGCGGCCGGGGCCTCGGCGAGGCGGTGGGGCGGCTGGAGGCGCTGGAGCTGCTGCGGCTGGGGCGCGGGCGGGTCTACGACGCCCGGGTGGTGGACGCCCTCGCCCGGGTCGGCGGGCAGGCCCGGGGCTGAGCCGCGGGCCCGGGCGGTCCGACCGCGCCCCTCGGCTGCCGGGGGCGCGCCGGCCCGGGGCGGGGCGCCGTCGGCGTGCGGGCGGGGTGTGACGGCCCAGGTCGGGGCGCCCGGGGCGCGGTCGGACGGCCGGGGTGCGGGCGGGCGACCGGGCGCGGCCGGGCGGTCGGGGCGCGGCGGTCCCGGTCGGGGCGCGGTCGAGCGGCACCCGCCAGGGGTTGAGGAGGCGCGCTCCGGCGGGCAGGCTGGGGAGGGGCGGTCCCCAACCTCGGCGGTGGGGAGCGCGGGCGGGGGCGGGCGTGGTTGGATGCGGTCGTAGCGTGGAACACCGACCCGGGACACCGGGACCGGGCCCCGTCGAGGACGGGACGGCCCCGGCGGTAAGGGACTTGAGCGGACGACGACGGCAGGGACGAACGTGAGGATCTTCCACCGGGCACGGCACCGGCCGTCCGCCACCTGGCGGCAGACGACCGACCGGGCCTTCACGCTGATCGGCGACGGCCGCTACGAGGACGCCGGCGCCCTGCTGGTGATGGCCGCCGACCTGGAGCCGTGGCTGTCCGACTCCTGGTTCAACCTCGCCCTGCTGCACAAGTTCCGCCGTGACTGGGAGCAGGCCCGCTCGGCCGGCCTGCGCGCCGTCGCCCTGCTGGACCGCGAGCACGGCGCCCCCGACTGGTGGAACCTCGGCATCACCGCCACCGCCCTCCAGGACTGGCCGCTGGCCCGCCGCGCCTGGCAGGCCTACGGGCTGAAGCTGCCCGGCGGCCCCGGCGGGGACGGCCCGGTCAGCCTGGACCTCGGCACCACCCCGGTGCGGCTGTCCCCGGACGGCGAGTCCGAGGTGGTGTGGGGCCGCCGGCTCGACCCGGCCCGGATCGAGGTGCTGTCCATCCCGCTGCCGTCCTCCGGCCGCCGCTGGGGCGAGGTGGTGCTGCACGACGGCGCCCCGCACGGCGAGCGGGTCACGGACGGCGTCGCCTACCCGGTGTTCGACGAGATCGAGCTGTGGGCGCCGTCCCCGGTGCCGACCTACGTGGTGCTGCTCCAGGCCGCCACCGCCGACGACCGGGACGCGCTGGAGCGGCTGGTCGCCGAGGCCGGGTACGCGGCCGAGGACTGGACCTCCTCGGTGCGGCTGCTGTGCCGCGCCTGCTCGGAGAGCCGGATGGCCTCGGACGACGGCGTGGTCGCCCACCACGACCCGCACGACGACGGTGACGCCGCCCACCCCGGGCACCTCAGCCACCTCAGCCAGGGCGGCGCGGCCGGGATGTCCTGGCTGGTCGAGCGCGAGTGCGGGATCGCCGCCCCCGCCGCGCTGGTCCGCACGCTGCTGGACCGCTGGGCCGCGGCCGCCCCCGCAAGCCGGGCGTACCGGGACCTCGAAGAAGTCTGCTGAGTACCCTGGACAGGTACGTGTAGACCTATGGAAGCGGAAGACATGGCGGAGCAGGCCGAGCAGCACGACCACCAGCACGAGCACGGCGTGGAGGGGGCGGCGCCCGAGGCCCCCGTGAAGGTGATCGGCGAGGAGCCCGACCTCAGCAAGGGCACCGCGCGTCCGATCACCGTGGTCGGCAACCCCGTCCTGCACCGCGAGGTCAAGGACGTCACCGCCTTCGACGGCGAGCTGTCCGCGCTGATCGACGACATGTTCCAGTCGATGTACGCCGCCGAGGGCGTGGGCCTGGCCGCCAACCAGATCGGCGTCGACCTCAAGGTCTTCGTCTACGACTGCCCCGACGACGAGGGCGTGCGCCACATCGGCCACGTGATCAACCCCGTTCTGGAGGAGTACCCGGCCGACCGCCGTCGGGTGCTCGACGACGGCAACGAGGGCTGCCTCTCGGTGCCGGGCGCCTACGCCGAGCTGGCCCGTCCGGACTACGCCGCGGTGACCGGCGTGGACAAGGACGGCAACCCGATCCGGGTCGAGGGCACCGGCTTCTTCGCCCGCTGCCTCCAGCACGAGACCGACCACCTGTTCGGGTTCCTGTACATCGACAAGCTGTCGAAGCGGGACCGCAAGGACGCCCTGAAGCAGATGGCCGAGGGCACCCCGAAGTACGCGACGGTGGCGAACGCCTGAGACCCGACGGGTCCGACGGATTCGACGGATTCGACGGAGGCCGGTGCGGAGCGATCCGCACCGGCCTCCGCGCTGTCCGGGGCGCTGTCGGAGGGGCTGCCCAGGGTTCGGACGAGGCGGCGATCATGGAGGGTGCACCGGTGGACCGGCAGAAGAGGAACGCGGGCGGGGAGCGGGTGCGGTGGGTGCTCGATCCGTTGGTGGGGGTCGGGCCGCTGCGGTTCGGGATGAGTCCGACCGAGGTCGGGGAGGCTCTGGGGGAGCCGGCGCCCGTGGTGTCATCCGGTTGGGAGACCTACCGGGCCGGAGGCGTGACCGCGATCTTCGCAGGTGGGTCGAGCCTGGTCGCGGTGGCGATCGATGCGCTCTCCGGCCCCTCGGTGCGGCTGGGCGATGTCGAGTTGATCGCCAGGGCGCCCTCGGAGGTGCGGTCGGACCTCCTCGGGCTCGCCCGTCGGCAGGGCGTGCCGACCCGCGTCGGCCCGGGCGGTGAACCGCAGGTGGCCGCGTGGGGCGTGTCGATCGGCGCGGTGCACGAACAGGAGCCGGCGTCCGGGCCGTTCGGCGCGCGGACGGGCCGGGTGGTGACCGACGCCCTGCTGGTCGGGCCGGGGCTGGCCGAGGATCCGTACGGGTTCGAGACGGTCGTCCGGTGGCGGGGCACCCCGTGGGGGTGGGGCGGTGCGCGCGGGCAGATCGCGAACTCCGCTGAGCGGCCGGTGACTTCCGAGCGGGAGCGGGCCCGCTGGGGGTGCGTGCCGCTGGAGGGCGTCGGGCCGCTGCGGTTCGGCATGGGCCCTTCGGAGGTGGCGGCCGCTCTGGGGGGTGCGGCACCGACCGAGCGGCAGGGGTCCTTCCCCGATCCCTGGCCCTGGCTTCCGCGCGAGGCGGGACAGTGGTTCCTGCACGCGGACGTCTTCGACGGGGTCGGGGTGACCGCCCACTACGAGTACCGGTCCCAAGTCCCCGTGCTGGGGGCCGTGACCGTGCACGCGTTCACCGGGCCGCAGGTCGAGTTCGAGGGCATCCGGCTGATCGGTCGGCCGGTGTCCGAGGTCGACGGGGAGGTCGACCGCCACGTCGGGACCCGGGGCGTGGGTCTGCGTGTCACCTGTGCCGGGGACCAGGGGCCGTACGGGGACAACTGGTACGTCCGGGCCGTCCGGGCCGGGGACGCCATGCTCAGCGAGGTCCGGTTCTGCGCGGCCGAGTGGTGGGAGGAGTAGGCGGAGGTGGCGCGCGGGAAGTCGGATCGGTCGACTTCCCGCGCACGGCAAGGGAGTCCGGAGCTCGCGGGCCGTCCGGGGCGCGAAGGATCCGGGCGGGCCGGTCCTGCTGTTCGAGGGTGAGGCGTGGGCCGACTAGGACAAGAGAGGTGCCCCGCACGGGCTGTGGCCGGGCGGGGCACCTCTGTTGATTCGTCTTCTTTAGAAGTCGTCGTCGAAGGCGACCGAGCCCTCGACCGCGACCTGGTACGCCGACACCCGGCGCTCGAAGAAGTTGGTCAGCTCCTGGACGTTCTGGAGCTCCATGAAGCCGAACGGGTTGGTCGACCCGTAGCGGATCGGCAGGCCGAGCCGCGCCAGGCGCTGGTCGGCGACGGCCTCCAGGTACTGGCGCATGGAGTCGGTGTTCATGCCGGCGAGACCGTCACCGCAGAGGTCCTGGGCGAACTGGAGCTCGGCCTCGACGGCCTCCTCCAGCATCTCCGTGACCTGCTTGGCCATCTCATCGTCGAAGAGGTCGGGCTCCTCCTCGCGGACGGTGTCGACCACCGACATCGCGAAGTCCATGTGCATGGACTCGTCGCGGAACACCCAGTTGGTGCCGGTCGCGAGGCCGTGCAGCAGGCCACGGCTCCGGAACCAGTACACGTACGCGAACGCGCCGTAGAAGAACAGCCCCTCGACGCACGCCGCGAAGCAGATCAGGTTCAGGAGGAACGCGCGGCGGTCCTCCTTGGTCTGCAGCGACTCGATGTGGTCGACGGCGTTCATGTACTTGAAGCAGAACTGGGCCTTCTGGCGGATGGAGGGGATGTTCTCCACCGCGGCGAAGGCCGCGTTGCGGTCCTCCGGGTCCGGAAGGTAGGTGTCCAGCAGCGTCAGGTAGAACTGGACGTGCACGGCCTCCTCGAACAGCTGACGGCTCAGGTAGAGCCGCGCCTCCGGGGAGTTGATGTGCTTGTAGAGGCTCAGCACCACGTTGTTGGAGACGATCGAGTCACCCGTCGCGAAGAAGGCGACCAGGCGGCCGATCAGGTGGCGCTCGCCCTCGCTGAGCTTCGCCAGGTCGGCGACGTCGGAGTGCAGGTCCACCTCCTCGACGGTCCAGGTGTTCTTGATCGCGTCGCGGTACCGGTCGTAGAACGACGGGTAGCGCATCGGGCGCAGGGTCAGCTCGAAGCCGGGGTCGAGCAGCATCTTCTTGCGGTCGTCGGCAGTCATTACTGGCAGGCCTCGCAGGACTCGGGGTTCTCCAGGGAGCAGGCGATGGCGGCCTCCTGCTCCGGGGTGAGGGTCGGGGTGTTCACGGGCACCGGCGCGGGCGCGGCGGCACGGGCGGTGCCGGAGGCGGCCTGGGCGATGCGGGTCGCGGGGCGCGAACGCAGGTAGTAGGTGGTCTTCAGACCGACCTTCCACGCGTAGGCGTACATCGAGCTGAGCTTGCCGATGGTGGGCGCCGCCATGAACAGGTTCAGCGACTGGCTCTGGTCCAGGTAGGGCATGCGGGCCGCGGCCAGGTCGATCAGGGCGCGCTGCGGCAGCTCCCACGCGGTGCGGTAGAGCGAGCGGACCTCGGCGGGCAGCCAACTGAGCTCCTGCACCGAGCCGTTGGCGTCGCGCAGGGCGTCGCGGGTCTGCTGGTCCCAGACACCGAGCTCCTTGAGCTCGCGCACCAGGTACGGGTTGACCTGGAGGAACTCACCGGACAGCGTCTCGCGCTTGAACAGGTTGGACACCTGCGGCTCGATGCACTCGTAGACGCCGGCGATCGAGGCGATGGTCGCGGTCGGGGCGATCGCGAGCAGCAGCGAGTTGCGCAGGCCGGTGACGGCGATGCGGGCGCGCAGCGCCTCCCAGCGGGCACCCCACTGCGGGGCCACGTCGAAGTGGTCGATGTGCAGCTCGCCGCGGGCGGCGCGGGTCTCGTCGTAGGCCTCGTGGCGGCCCAGCTGCTCGGCCAGCTCGGCGGAGCGCTCGTAGGCGGTGAGCATGATGCGCTCGGCGATCATGGTGGACATCTTCATCGCCTCGGCGGAGTCGAAGTCGATCCGCAGCTTGAAGAAGACGTCCTGGAGGCCCATCACGCCGAGGCCGACCGGCCGCCAGCGGGAGTTGGAGGTGCCGGCCTCGGTGGTCGGGTAGAAGTTGATGTCCACCACGCGGTCGAGGAAGGTCACGGCGGTGCGGACGGTCGCGTCCAGGCGCTCCCAGTCCATGGCGCCGAGCAGGTCGTCGGCCGAGGCGCCGACGGCGACGTGGGCGCCGAGGTTGACCGAGCCGAGGTTGCAGACGGCGGTCTCGGAGTCGTCCGTGACCTCCAGGATCTCGGTGCACAGGTTGGAGGAGTGCACCGTGCGGCCCGGCAGCGCGGTCTGGTTGGCGGCGCGGTTGGAGGCGTCCTTGAAGGTCATCCAACCGTTGCCGGTCTGCGCCAGGGTGCGCATCATGCGGGCGTACAGGGTCTGCGCCGGGATGGTGCGGACGGCCTTGCCGGCCAGCTCGGCCTTGCGGTAGGCCTCGTCGAACTCGGCGCCCCACAGGTCGACCAGCTCGGGCACGTCGGCCGGGGAGAACAGCGACCAGTCGGCGTTGGCGTTCACGCGGCGCATGAACTCGTCCGGGATCCAGTGCGCCAGGTTGAGGTTGTGGGTGCGGCGGGCCTCTTCGCCGGTGTTGTCGCGGAGCTCCAGGAACTCCTCGATGTCGGCGTGCCAGGTCTCCAGGTAGACGCAGGCCGCGCCCTTGCGGCGGCCGCCCTGGTTGACGGCGGCGACCGAGGAGTCGAGGGTGCGCAGGAACGGCACGATGCCGTTGGACTTGCCGTTGGTGCCGCGGATCAGGCTGCCGCGCGAGCGGATGCGCGAGTAGGACAGGCCGATGCCGCCGGCGTGCTTGGACAGCCGGGCGATCTGCGCGTAGCGGTTGTAGATCGAGTCCAGGTTGTCCAGCGGCGAGTCCAGCAGGTAGCAGCTGGACATCTGCGGGTGCCGGGTGCCGGAGTTGAAGAGCGTCGGCGAGGAGGTCAGGTACTCCAGGCGGCTCATCAGGCCGTACAGCTCGGCGACCTCGCGCACGGACTGGTCGCTGTCGCCGACCGCCAGGCCGCAGGCGACGCGGAGCAGGAAGTGCTGCGGGGTCTCGATCACCTTGCGGGTGATCGGGTGGCGCAGCAGGTAGCGGGACTGCACGGTGCGCAGGCCGAAGTACTCGAACCGGTCGTCGCCCTTGGTGTCGATCAGGGCGTCCAGGGCGGCGGCGTGCTTGGCGACGAAGGCGGCGGTGGCGTCGCCGATCAGGCCCTCGGCGTGGCCGACGGTGATCGAGGCGGCGAAGGAGGTGGAACCCTGGCTGTTCGCCTCGTCGACGATCTCCAGGGCCAGCAGGCGGGCCGCGAGCTTCGAGTACTGGGGGTCCTCGGCGATCATCGACGCGGCGGCGTCCACGGCCAGCCCGCGGAGCTCGGCGAAGTCCGAGCCGGCGTGGCGGCCGCGCAGCGCGGCGGCGGCGACATGGCCGGGGTCGACCTCGGTGAGGTCGGCGCTGCGGTCGGTGAGCAGCCGCAGGAGCGCGCCGCCGGGGTCGGCGACCGTCGGGTCGACAAAGGCGGTACCGGTGCCCTGGGTGGGCAGGGTGGCTGAGGCAGCGGTGGTCAAGGCGCTCTCTCCTGGCGGCGATCGGCGGCGTGATCGGGGTCACCCGGGCCGATGTGGGCAGGGGAGCACGGCGCGAACACAGAAAGCGCCGCGCGAGGTGTCTCCCCGGCCCGCCCGCGAGGCCCGGAGGGGGTCGTACTGGTGCTTGTGCGGCCTCTGCGGGAGGGCCGTGCGCACGCTGGTCGGCAGGTAATCGGACTCGCGGTACGGCTGCTGGAGCCGCCCGCACACCGCTGCGGGGCAGTCCCGGATTCGCACCGGGTTCCCCTGCATCGACAGCAGAAGCGAGCATACATGTAGTGGCGACGAACTGCGGCGGCACCATATGTTGTGCTTGGCGTGTCGCGGATGCCGGTGGGCCAGGCGGGCGCTCAGTGCTTCAGGTAGACCTTGTACGTACCCGAATCGCCGGTCGGCGAGGTGAATTGGGCGATCAACCGGTACCGCCCGGAGGAGGCCAGGACGGCGCCCAGGGCGCGGTCGGCGGGCGCCGGCGCGGTGCTGTCGAGGACGACCATGGTGAACCAGCCGTCCCGGATCGCGGCGGCGCTGCCCTCCTCGCCGTGGTGCTGCACTCCGGCGCCGTCGCGGTAGTCCGTCCCGGCCCGCGCGGAGACCCATTGCTCGGGCTTGCTGACGCTCCCCAGGTAGTACTCGGCGAGGCCGTCGACCTCGGTCAGGTAGTGGCCCTGGGGGACGGCGTGGGCCCGCAGGACGGCCAGCAGGCGGCCAGAGTCGGGCCCGTTCTGGTAGCGCAGGGAGGACTGCTCCAGGCCCAGGGCCAGAAGGGCGACCCAGACCAGGATGCCCAGCTGGGGGTGGCGGAAGTGGGCGCCGATCAGCCGGGTGAGGCCGAGGCCGGCGATCGGGGCGGCCAGCAGCATGGCGTAGCCGAGGTGGCGGAACAGCGCTCCGGAGGTGCCCGTCCACAGGTGGACGGTGGGGACCAGCAGCGCGGTGGCGGTCAGGACCGTGCCGAGCAGGGCCCGCTGGGCGCGGGTGGTGGCCACGCCGTCGGCCTCGGGCGACTCGTGCTCGTGCATCTGCGCGCGGCGGGCGTACCCGACCGTGCCCGCCACCGCGAGGAGGGTGAAGAGGCCGCCCCACTGGACGGCGTTCAGTAGGACGGAGCCGGCCGAGCCGGTGGCGCCGCCCTGCGCGGGGGACCACCGGACGGCCTTCCCCAGCATGCCGAAGGGCAGCAGCAGGAGGACGGTGCCGCCCCCCAGCAGCACGGCCCGCAGGGTGGCCGGGCCGAGCCGGCGGTGCGGCCAGGCGCCGGCCAGGGCCAGCAGGACCAGGGCGGGGACGGCGAGCACCGCGGAGTAGGCGACGGCACAGGCCAGTGCCGTGGTCGGGGCGGCCAGCAGCGCCAGGAGCGGGTGGCGCCGGGCGGTGAACACGAGGGTCCAGGCCGCGAGGGCGACCAGCAGGACGGCGAGGGACTCGGGGGCGCCGTAGAAGCCGACCACGACGGTGGACTGCAGGACCGCGTACGCCGCTATGCCGCAGATGGCGACCCGCTCGTTGAAGAGCCGCCGGGTCAGCGAGTACAGCAGTGCCGTGGTGAGCAGCGCCAGGCCGAGGCTGAGCAGCCGGGTGCCCCAGATGCCGTTGGCGTTCGCGGTGGCACCGGCCAGCGGGGGGTAGAGCCAGGGCGACCCGGGGATGCGGTCGAGCAGGTCGGTGGTGACCGGGGTGCCGTGCAGGAGGTGGGCGAGCTGCTGGCGGCCGGCGACCATGGCGGCGGCCTCGTCGGGGTGGGCGGCGGCGAGCAGGCGCAGCGAGAGCGCGGCCTGGACGGCCAGGACCGCGGCGAGCAGGCCGCGGGCGATCCAGCGCCGCCGGGGGCTGGGGGCCGGGTTCCAGCCGATCGCGGGGGCCTGCGGGATGGTGTACGGAGCGAGTTCGATCCCGTCGGGGTTGGCCGCGGTCGCGGCTCCGGGGGCGTCGGTTCCGGTTCCGGGGCCGGCGCGGCGGGGCGAGGGGAGGCCCGCCCGCGGTTCCGGGCCGGCGGAGTGCTGCGGGGAGGACTCGGGCTCTGTGCTCATCGTGGGTCCCGGATGTCGAAGCCGTAGCGGGGGTCGGACACGCGTTTCCTGAAGGTGGCCAGGGTGTCCGGGACGGACTCGACCCGCCAGTCGGCTCGCTTGATCATGTTGAACCAGATGAAGCCGACGATGTCGTCGTGCTCCTCCAGGCCGGAGAACAGCTGGTCGGTGTCCTCGCGTTGGTGCTTGCCCTGTTCGACGGCGGTCTCGCTGATGAAGAAGGGCTTCTTGCAGAAGGCGCGGATCTCGGCCATCGTCGGCCCGTACAGCTCGTCGAAGGCGTCGGGATCGGTGCGGGTGAAGTAGCCGGTCATGCCCGCCCAGTCGACGTAGGCGTCGCCGGGGTAGTACGGCGCGAGCCGTGTGTTGGGCGCGGGGAGGGTGATGTTGGGGCTCCAGACCCAGATCACGTTGGTCGCGCCGGCGTTGTCGAAGATGTCGTGGACGTGCCGCCAGGCCGCGACGAAGTCCTGGGGGGCGGCGTTCTTGCGGCCCCACGGGTACCAGTCGCCGTTCATCTCGTGCGCGATGCTCACGGCGATCGGGAGGTTGAGCTTGGCGACCGCCTTGGCCACGCCCCGGACGTAGTCGTCGGTGTCGCCGGCCGCGATCGAGGCGAGCGAGTGGCCGTACGGCTCCCAGGCCATGAAGGGCAGGGCGCCGGCCTGGTAGATCCGGCGCGCGCCGGCGCTGTCGAAACCGCCCTGCCAGTGGGCGTAGTAGGCCAGGACGTTCGGCTGCTTGCCGATCGCGGTGGTGTAGCCGGGCAGCGCGTCCATCGACGCGGGGACGTCCGGGAGCGCGACGCCCAGGTACTTGTGGCTCGGCTTGAGCAGCGGGGTGACGTCGTAGGGCACGCCGGTGGGCAGTGCCTGCGGCCTGGCGGTGGCACCGGGGGCGGCACCGGGGCCGGTGGCGGTCGGCGCGGGCGGGGCGAGCTCGTCCTGCAGCGCGAAGCCCGGGTCCGCGGGGCCGCAGCCGGTGAGCAGCAGGGCGGCGGTCAGCAGCGTGAGCGCCAGTCGGCGACGAAGGGCGCCGGCCCGTCGGGGGTGGGCGGACATGGTGATCACCCTGCTTCCGTGGGGCGCGGTTGGACGAGGACCCGGCCGACGATGGTGGCGTAGAACAGCCCGGAGGCGAGGACGAGGGCGAAGTTCAGCGGGCCCATGGTGAGCATCCGCCAGATGCTCACCCCCACCCAGAGCAGTGCGGTCCCGCCGCCCCAGACGATCACGCCGATCCAGAACCGTCGGGTCCGGTTCTTCCTGGCGCCGGTGGAGCCGGTCGGCTGCCAGGCCATCCGGTTGCGGCGCACGATGTCCCAGATGGCGAAGACGTGCGCCCAGCCGTACATCATCCGGGCGGCCCAGGCCTCCAGCCGGTACGGGTTGCGGTGCCACAGCGGGAAGATGACCGTCGCGTAGATGAGGCCGGGCAGGACCAGCGCGGTGTTCTGCCAGCGGACCAGGTCGGGGCGGGCGAGCAGCAGGACGATCGGGATGAGCGGGGAGACGACGGTGAAGAGCGCCGTGTGGATGTAGTAGAAGAACCCGGACAGGTAGCAGGCGCGGGTGACCGTCGGGAGCTTGGTGAGCCAGAACTTCCGGCTGCCGAGCAGGCTCATGGAGCCGGTGCACCATCGGTACTGCTGGTTGAAGAATCCGCCGACGTTGTCGGGGCAGACCCCGGTGGCCAGGGCGACGGGTATGTACCGCAGGTCCCAGCCCAGGCGGCGCAGGTCGAACCCGGTGTGCACGTCCTCGGAGTGGCCGATCAGGGTGGTGCCGCCGTTCTCCTCCAGGGCGGCCCGCCGGTAGATCGCGCAACTGCCCACGCAGATGGCGCCGTCGTTGCGCTGCCGGGAGACCTGGACGGTCCGGTAGAACAGCTCCTGGACGGCGCCCGCGCCGCGCTCGATCCAGTTCTGCGAGTCGAGGATGCGGAAGAACTGCGGGGACTGGACGATGCCGAGGCGGGGATCGGCCGCCATGTAGGGGAGCATCTCGCTCAAGAGGTCCGGCCGGGGTGCGAAGTCGGCGTCCAGGATGAGGATGTACTCGCTGTCCGAGTTGCGGAAGCCGAACTGCAGGTTCCCGGCCTTCTTGAACCAGCCGAGCCTGTTCCTGGTGCCGTAGACGAACGCGAAGTCGACGGCCATCTGCGCGAGCTGGGGGCTGTTGCTGTCATCGAGGACGTACGGCGTGACCTCGCCCGGGTACTGGTCGCGCAGGCGGGCGACGTGGGTCCAGGTGTTGTGCAGGACTTCGATCGGTTCGCCGGCGACGGGCAGGAAGACGTCGACGGTCGGATAGTGCTCGGGCTGCCAGGACTTGACCAGGGCGCGGTGCGCCGCGAGGTCGAAGGTCTGGTTGAAGCCGTGCACCCATCGGGAGATCAGGTAGTAGACGACGGTGAAGGCGAGCGGCGGGACGAAGACGAGGAACCACGGCGTCGCGCTCAGCAGGCCGATCTCGCTGGCCACCATGCAGCCGAAGCTGATCAGGGAGAAGCAGGTCAGCACCCACAGGTGGGTGCGCGCGTACAGGTACTTCTCGGTGTTGTCCGGTGGTTGGGGGAGCAACCCCCACTGGTTGCGGGCGGCCGGGGCACGCCGGCTGCGGCGACGTGAGCCGGGTGGTTGACCACTGCCCGCGAGTCGCGTGCTCTCGGTGACGGTCACGTGCTCTACTCCCCCGAAGCCGTGTCGATCTGAACCTTCCCCGCCGGTCGGCCGTTACCGGTCGGCCGCGTGCGGGACGCCAGGATCGTACGGGACTGGTTGCGGTGAGTTCTCTCCCCCCTCTCCCGGGGGTCGCCCGGAACCGGTAGCGGGTTCCGGTCGTGATGCGCACGGCGGTGCGACTGAAGCACTTGTGTACGGTTGGCCGCCCAAGGGGGCGAGGACGGTTCGGGGAAGCGTGATGAACATCGAGTTCGGTGGGGCCGGACGTGCCGCGCGCAGGCTGCGGACGGTCGTCGCGGCCGGTGCGGTCGCCGTGCTGTTGGCCGGGTGCAGCGGCCAGGTCGGTGCGGCGGAGCGGACGCCGCTCACCACCGCGGCGGCGGACGCGGGTCTGTGTTCGACCCCGCAGGTCCCGTTCCCCAAGTTGGCGCTGGACGCCGGGTCGAAGGTCCTCGAACCCAATCCGTGGAACACCGCGGGCACGGTCTGCGTGGACCCGGTGGGCGACACCGGCTTCACGGTGTCCCGGATCCGTGACTTCGTCCCGAAGAACCCGCTGGCCCCGGGGGCCTATCCCAATGTCTCCACCGCCCCGGGCGCGGACGGGCTGCCGGTGCCGGTCAGCGCGCTCGGTGACGCGACCGCCGACTGGGAGGCCAACGGGAGGGTGAGCGGTTCCTTCAACCTGTCGTTCGACCTCTGGTACGGCTCCAGCCCGGACAACTGCGCGCCGGGGGAGAGCGCCGAGCTGATGGTCTGGCTGGACGCCACCGACAGCGTGCGTCCGGCGGGGGACAAGGTCGCGGACGACCAGCAGTTCGGGGACGCGGCGTACAACGTGTTCCAGGCGCCGATCACCGGCCCGCACAGCGTCATCAGCTATGTGCGCGCCCAACCGACCCACACCGCAAGGGGCTTGGACCTGCGGCTGTTCACCGCCGACGCGATGGCCCGCGGCTATGTCCCCGAGGGCTCCTACCTGTGCCGGGTGCAGGCGGGTTTCGAGGTGTGGAGCGGAGGCACCGGTCTGCGCAGCGAGTCCTTCGCCTTCCACAACCGGGTCGGGCTGCCGGTCGGTGAGATCCCGGCCGGGGCACCGGGCGTCTGCCTGCGGCACGGTGCCGGTGCCGTGGTGACCGTCGGAGCCTGCGGTGACCCGGGTTCGTCGACCAACTGGACGGTGGGCAACGACGGTTCGTTGCGCGCGGGAGCGGCCTGTCTGGCGCCGGGGCCGGACCGGACCGTGGTGACACTGACCGACTGCACCGGCGGCTCCGGCCAGCGCTGGACGCCCGCGGCGGGCGGGAGGTTGGCGCACCCGGACTCGGGCCTGTGCTTGGGCACCGCCGCCGGCGTCCTCGCGGAGGGCACGGCGGCTCAGCTGCGCCCGTGCGCGGACGTGGTCTCGCAGCGTTGGAGGATCCCGTACAACGGGGCCGCGTGAGTGGGGAGTCGGCGGGGCGGGCCGGTCGGGGCGTCCCGGACGGCGTCCGGACGGGGGCGGTGGGCTCGGTGATCCGCCCGCGCACCCCCCATGGGCGCGATGGTGCCGATGCCCTAGCATTCCGGCCATGAGCGATCGACCGGTACCGAGTGGCGAGCCGGGCCAGCCCTACCCGCCACCGCAGCAGGCACCGGCCGGGGGGCCCGCTCCGGCCACCGGTGTGCCACCACAGAGTCCGAGCGGCGCCTTCGGCCCCGCGACCGGTTTCGGGCCTCCGCCCGGTGGGCCCGCTCAACCACCCGGGCCGGAACCGACGCCCCGTGCCCAGCCGGTGCCCCCGGTGCCGCAGCCGGGTGGGGCGTCCCCGGTGCAGCCCGGTCCGGTCCGGCCCGGGCCGGTGCAACCCGGGCCGGTGGCCCCGTACCCGGTGCAGCCGGGCCCGGCCGCACCGCAGCCCTTTCCCTCGCAGCCGCAGCCGCAGCCGCAGCCGCAGCCCGCGCCGGCCTGGCAGCCGCAGCCCGGCTTCCCGCCGCCGACCGCCTCCTCCGGCACCCCGGACTGGGAGGCCCTGGCCGAGCAGAACGAACGAACTGCCAAACGCGGCCGCCGGCTCAAGCTGATCGGTGCGGCGACCGCCGTGGTGGTCCTGGCCGGCGCCGGCACAGGGTTCTGGCTGTACCAGAAGGACAGCGACCGGAAGCCGGGCCCCACGGCCTCGGCGAGCACTCCCGCGTCGACCGGTCCGTCGTCCGCCACGAACAGCGCCCCGCCGGTCAAGGGCATCGACAGCCCGCCGACCGTCGGCACCCTGGCCGCCAGGACGGGCCAGGTGCTGAACCTGGGCGCGGACGCCAAGCCGGGGACGGTGAGCGGCTTCTCCGGGCAGGTCCTCAAGTTGCCGAGCGGCCAGGACTCCTTCGCCTCGACCTCCGGCCAGGCCGTCGACGTGAGCAAGAGCTTCACCGTCTCGGCGCGGGTGCTGGTCGACCTGCCGGCCGGCAACCGGAGCGCGGTCAGCCAGGGCGACGGCCAGTACTACGCCTACGCGTTGGGCCGGGCCAACAACAACGGCCACGACCAGTGGTACTTCAAGGTCCAGGTGCCGGGCGGCGGTTCGGCCATCGCCTGGTCCAAGGCCGACGCGACGGTCAACCAGTGGGTGCTGCTGACCGGGGTGTACGACGACCCGTCGCAGCAGCTCACCCTGTACGTCAACGGCGTTCCGCAGACCTCGGCCAAGTCGGCCGGCGTGCAGCCCTCCGGCAACAACAACCTCCAGGTCGGCCGGTTGAGTTCGAACTCGCAGTGGGTCGACCCGTGGCACGGCGCGGTGGCCGACATCCAGACCTGGGACCAGGTGCTGCCGGAGGCCGACATCGTCAAGATCGTGGCGGGCCCGAGCTCGCCCCCGTCGGTTCCGCCGACCGGCGCCTGGCTGAACGGCTGAGCCGCTCGGCCCGAGAGAGCGTCAAGTCGGCCGCCCCGCACCGCCGTCACGGCCGCGCGGGGCGGCCGGCGCGCGCCCCGGAGCGTGTCGCGCCCAGCGGGCGCATCCGGACGCAGAGCCCCAGATAGGAGCAGTACTGATGAGCGCGGACGGTCGCTGGATCCGGCCCGAGTCCACCCGCAAGCCCGTGTTGGGCCCCGCCGGGGCCCGTCCGGCCGGTGGTGCGGCGCTGGACGGGCGCGACCGCGCGACCGCGGTGGTCCGGCCGGCCCCGACCGACCGGCGGCGCCGCAAGCCCGGCCTGCCCCGGGTGCCGCACCCGCCGCGGCCGGTCCTGCGGGCCGACTGGTTGCCGCTGCTGGCGGTGCTGTTGGTGCAGGGGGCGCTCTCGTACCACCTGATCCTCAGCAACACCGCCTTCATCGACGAGGGCACCTACATCTACTCCGGCTACCAGGAGATCGCGCACCTGCGGCACGGCACGCCGGTGGCGACGTACGAGACCTTCTTCTCCGGCTCCCCGCTGGTCTACCCGGTGGTCGTCGCGCTGGCGGACTTCGCCGGCGGGCTGACCGCGGCCCGCCTGCTCAGCCTGGCGTTCATGCTGTCCGCGACCGTGGCCGTCCACCTGGCCACCCGCCGGCTGCACGGCTCGCTCGCGGCCTTCTGCGCGGCGGCGGCGTTCGCGGCGCTCGGCCCGACCCAGTTCCTGGGCGCCCTGGCCACCTACGACGCGATGGCGCTGGCGGTCCTCGCCTGGGCCGGGTACCTGGCGGTGCGGCTGACCACCGGCGGCGGGTACCCGAGCCTGCTGGGATCCGGGCTGCTGCTGGCGCTGGCCGGGGTGACCAAGTACGCCGCGCTGTTGTGGGTGCCGGTGGTGTGCGGCATCGCGGTGCTGGCGGGTACCGGCGGCCCGGTGCGGGCCCGGGCGCGCTGGCGGCGGGGGCTGCTGGTCCTGGCCGTCTTCGCGGTCGCGGCCGGAGCGGCGGCCGCGGCGGCCGGCAAGCAGTACCTCGACGGTTTCGAGCACACCACGCTCCAGCGCGCGCCGGGCCACGACGCCTACGCGTACGTGGCGGGGGAGGCCGCCCGCTGGGTCGGACCGCTGCTGGTGGTCGCGCTGCTCGGGGTCCTGGCGCAGCTGGTGGCGGCGCGACGGCGCGGCGGCGCGGCCTGGACCGGGTTCTGGCTGGCCGGCCTGCTGCTGGTGGCCGGGCTGCTGGCGCCGGTGAACCAGATCCGCATCCACACCTGGCTGTCGCTGCAGAAGCACGTGGACTTCGGCGCCTGGTTCTCCTGCATCGTGGTGGGAGCGGTGCTGGCCCGCGCGGTGCTGTGGCTGAAGGGACGCTTCCACGTCACCGCCGGGATCGTGGCCGCCGCGCTGGTGGTCGGCCCGCTGGCCGGAGTGGGGGTGGCCCAGGGCCGGGAGATGTTCGGCGAGTGGTCGAACTCGAAGGAGTTCGTCGCCGCGCTGGAGCCGTACGTGGTCAAGGGCGACGACCGCTACCTGGTGGAGAACTACAACGTCCCCGCCTACTACCTGCGCGAGCAGAGCAACTGGCAGCAGTGGCACGACCTGGTGGCGGTGTTCCGCAGGGATCCGGCCACCGGGCGGATGGAGAACGGAGTGCCCGCCGTCCAGGCCGGGATCGCGGCGCACGAGTGGAAGGTGGTGGTCCTGGACTTCACCCAGACCGGGGACACCGACCGGGCGGTCCAGCCGACCCTGAAGGCCGCCGGGTACCGGGTGGCCACCGTGGTGAAGAGCGGTGAGCACGGCCAGTACACCGTCTACGTGGCCCCCGGGTACGACCGGAGGCCGTGACCGGCCCCGGACCGCCGCGGTCCGGGCCGCCGGGTGGGTGGGGCGGGGTCAGACGGCCATGGTGTAGACCATCAGGTTCATCCCCGGGTAGGGGGCCCAGTCGCGGTCCGGGGTGCGCCGGAAGCCGACCCGCTCGTAGACGCGGTGGGCGGTGGTCATCTCGGGGCGGGTGGAGAAGGCCATGCCGGTCAGGCCGAGTTCGCGGGTGCGGGCGACCGAGGCGCGGACCAGGGCCTCGCCGACGCCGCGGCCGCGGGAGACGGCGGCGGTGGCGAGCATCCGGATCTCGCCTTCCTGCGGGGTGGCGATGTCGGCCCACTCGGTGCCGCCGACGGCGAAGGTCACGCAGCCGAGGACCCGTTCGTCGGCCGCGTCGACCGCGACCAGGAGCTCGGCCTCGCGGGAGCGCCGTTCGGCGTCGCGGAGCAGCTCGACGTAGCCGCTCGTGGGCTGGGTGAAGCCGTCGCCGACGAAGGCGTCGACGGTGATCCGGCCGGCGTCGTCGAGGTCCCGGGGGAGGGCGTGGCGGATGAGGTAGTCCATCGGGCCAGTGTGCCGGAGCCGGTCAGGCGTTCGTACACGGGGGCCGGTGGGGCCACCGGGGCCGGCGGGACGGCCGGGGTGCCGTGCAGCCGGTCGGCGCGGTCGGGGTCGGCGGGGTAGCCGCCCGGGCGGTGGTAGTTGTCGCGGTGGGCGGCGGGGCCGCGGGAGAGTTCACGGCCGATCAGGGCGCCGAGCAGGCCGAAGCCGAAGACGGCGCCGGCCAGGGCGAGTGCACCGGAGAGGAGGTCGCTGTCCATGCCCACCACTGTGGCCGGGCGGTGCCGGGGCCCACGAGTGGCAGGAACGTCGGGTTGCCTCGAAATCCTGCCAGCCCGATCCGGCCGGGCCCTTCCCGGCGCCCGCCCGTCGGGGGCATCCTGGGCGGCATGCTGAGGAACGTGGTCGCGGTGGTGCTGGAGGAGGCGCACCCCTTCGAGCTGGGGGTGGCCTGCGAGGTCTTCGGCCTGGACCGCACCGCCGACGGGCTGCCCGGCTACGACTTCGCGCTGGCCGGCGCCCGGCCCGGGTTGCACACGACCCACGCCGGCTTCGCCGTGGACGTCCCGTACGGCCCGGAGCGGCTGGCCGGGGCGGACCTGGCGGTGGTGACCGCCACGGCGATCCGCGAGCGGTACCCGGAGCCGTTGCTGGAGGCGCTGCGCGCGGTGGTGGCGGACGGCGGCCGGGTGCTGTCGATCTGCAGCGGCGCCTTCGTGCTGGGCGCCGCCGGGCTGCTGGACGGCCGCCGGTCGACCACCCACTGGCGGTACTCGGACCTGCTGGCCGAGCGCTTCCCGCGGACGGTGGTCGAGCCGGACGTGCTGTACGTGGACGAGGACCCGGTGATCACCTCGGCCGGTACGGCGGCCGGCATCGACGCCTGCCTGCACCTGGTCCGCAAGGTGCAGGGCGCCGAGGTGGCCCGGAGGATCGCCCGCCGGATGGTGGTGGCGCCGCACCGCGAGGGCGGGCAGGCCCAGTTCGTGAGCCGTCCGCTGCCGGCGGGCGGCGACTCGCTGGCCCCGCTGCTGGACTGGATGCGCCACCACCCGGACCAGGAGGCGAGCGTCGAGCAACTGGCCGCCCGGGCCCACATGTCGCCGCGCACCTTCGCCCGGCGCTTCCAGCAGGAGACCGGCACCACCCCGCACCGCTGGCTGGTGGGGCAGCGGGTGCTGCTGGCCCAGCGGCTGCTGGAGTCCACCACCGAGTCGGTGGACGCGATCGCCGCCCGCTGCGGTTTCGGCAACGCCGCGGCGCTGCGGCACCACTTCGGCCGTCGGCTGGGCACCACGCCGCTGGCCTACCGGCGCTGCTTCGCCGATCCGGCGGAAGGACTGGCGAACGGCCCGGCGGAAGGACTGGCGAACGGCCGGACGGAAGGACTGGCGAACGGCCCGGCGGGCGGGACGGTGAACGGGACGGCGGGCGGGACGGTGAACGGGACGGCGGACCGAACGGCGGACCGGATCGCCGACTGACAGTCAGTCAGCTCGCCGTACCGTTCAGGTGGTCGAGGCCGTTCCAGCGCTCCGGCCGCAGTCTCCCCTCCTGGGCCCGCCACAGGCTGGTGGAGCAGTTGTGCACCGGCCCGAGCGCGATCAGCTGCTGCTCGGTGAGCCGGTCCAGCGCGTACCGCAGCATCAGCACGGTGCAGTCGTGGGCGACCACCAGCACGGGCCGTCCGGCCTCCTCCTCGCAGAGGTCCCGCAGCAGGCTGCGCACCCGCAGCGCGACGTCGGCCCAGGACTCGCCGCCGGGCGGCCGGTAGTACAGCTCGCCCATCTTGCGCCGCCGGGCCGCCTCCTGCGGGTGTTCGGCCTCGATGGCGGCCTTCGGCAGCATCTCCAGGACGCCGAGCTCGCGGTCGCGCAGCCGTTCGTCGTACCGGATGGCCAGGGCGACGGGCACCGCGCCGAGCCCGGCGGCCTGGGCGAGCGCGATCCGGGCGGTCTCGGTGGTGCGCACGTAGGGCGAGCACCAGACGCTGCGCGGGCGGTCGGCGCCGGGCAGGGCGGCCCACCAGCGGCCGAGTGCCTGGGCCTGCTGCTCGCCGCGCGGGGACAGCGGGATGTCGGCGTCCCGGCAGCTGATCGGGACGCTGAGCGCGCCGGCGGCGTCGGCCCGCTGGAACTCGACGTTGGCGGTGGACTCGCCGTGCCGGGTGGCGATCAGCACGGACGGCAGCCGGGTGGCCGCCGCCGGGCGGTGACCGGGGACGAGGTGGTGCGCCCCCTGGGCGGCCTGGTGCGGGTTCTGGGTGGTCTGGTGCTGGCCGTTGAGGGTGGTGCCGAGTTCTGCCATGGCCGCGAGCTCCCCGTGGGTCGATCATGTTCCGGCCGGATGCCGGTCCGGTCTGGTGGTGCCCGGCGTGCACGCCTGTTCATACATATGATCGCGCCGCCTCCTCCAGTGTTCACGGAGGAGGCGGCGCGATCACAGGGCGCGCGCAGGTCCAATCAGTGCGCCGCTACGGGCTCCGGCGCGTTCTTCCGCTCGTCCTCGCCGGCCTCGGCGCTGTAGTCGGAGGGCTTGGTCTCGTCCGGGCCGTCGGGCGCCTTGACCGCCCGCAGCACCAGGGTGAGCGCCACCGCGACGACCAGGTTGAGCACGAAGGCGGTCAGGCCGATGTAGCCGAGCTCGCCGATGCCGGGGATCTCGGCCGCGTTGCCGCCGAAGTGCTTGGTGGCCGGGCTGGCCAGCCCGTACGCCGTCCAGGTGCCGTAGACCATGCCGGCCGCCCAGCCGGCGAACAGCGCCCAGTGGTGGAACCAGCGGGTGAACAGGCCGCCGACGATGGCCACGAAGGTCTGCAGGATCCACAGGCCGCCCAGCAGCTGGAGGTTGATCGCGGCCTGCTTGTCCATCCCGAGCACGAAGACCAGCGCACCGACCTTGACCAGCAGCGAGACCAGCTTGGCCATCCGGGTCTCGTCCGCCGGGGTGGCCGCGGGCTTGAGCCACTCCTTGTAGACGTTGCGGGTGAACAGGTTGGCCGCCGCGATGGACATGATGGCGGCCGGCACCAGCGCGCCGATCCCGATGGCGGCGAAGGCCACCCCGGTGAACCAGTCCGGGAACATGCTCGCGAACAGCTGCGGCACCGACAGCTGGGAGTTGTAGCCCTTGACCCCGCTGCCCACGCCCGCCGCGATCGCCATGAAGCCGAGCAGCGCCAGCAGGCCGAGCATCAGCGAGTAGGCGGGCATGATCGCCATGTTGCGGCGCACGGTGTTGCGGGACTTGGAGGCGAGCACGCCGGTCACCGAGTGCGGGTACATGAACAGCGCCATCGCCGAGCCCAGGCCCAGCGTGGCGTACGTCCACTGCTTGTTCTCCGGCAGGGTCAGCCCGCCGGCCTTGGTCTGCTTGAAGTGGTCCGCGGCCGCGTCGAAGATGTGCCCGTAGCCGCCGAGCCGGATCGGGATGTAGATCACCGCGACGATGATCACGATGTAGACCAGGGCGTCCTTGACGAAGGCGATCAGCGCCGGGGCGCGCAGGCCGGAGGAGTAGGTGTAGGCGGCCAGCACGCCGAAGGCGAGGAACAGCGGCAGGTCCTTGACGAACCAGTTGGCGTCCGCGCCGCCGCCGACCCCGAGCACGTCCAGCACCGCCTGGATGCCGACCAGCTGCAGGGCGATGTACGGCATGGTGGCCAGGATCCCGGTCAGCGCGATGACCAGGGAGAGCGGCCGGGAGCCGTAGCGGCCGCGGACGAAGTCCGCCGGGGTCACGTAGCCGTGCACCCGGGAGACCGACCAGAGCCGGGGGAGGAACAGGAAGACCAGCGGGTAGGCGACGATCGTGTACGGCACCGCGAAGAAGCCCGCCGCGCCGGTCGCGTAGACCGCCGCCGGGACGGCCACGAAGGTGTAGGCGGTGTAGAGGTCGCCGCCCAGCAGGAACCAGGTCACCCAGGTGCCGAAGCTGCGCCCGCCCAGGCCCCACTCGTCCAGGTGCGCCGCGTCGCCGGCCCGGCGCCAGCGCGAGGCGAGGAAGCCCATCACGGTGACCAGCAGGAAGAAGAGCGCGAAGACCACCAGGGCCGGCACGTTGACGTCCTTCATCGCGCACCGCCGTCCCGGGCCGCCTTGCGGGCCTTCTCGTCCCGGTTGATCAGCAGGTAGGCGGCGACCGTGAACACGGCCGACACCGGCACCCAGAGCAGTTGGTACCAGTAGAAGAAGGGCAGCCCGGCCAGCGCCGGGTCGGTCTTGTCGTACGAGGAGACCCAGAGCATCGCGACGATCGGCACGAGCAGGGCGAGCCCGGCCAGCACCCGTTCGGGCGTCACCGCCGGCACGGGTCTGGTGGATGGCTCGGGCATGACAGTTCGGTCGGGGGACTGGTCAGACGGCATCTTCGGCTCCGCTCCGGAGGGTTCTCCCCGTCGGCGCCGCAGCCCCGGGAGCACCGCGCACCCCCCGTGAGCCCGCCGAGCAGCACCATCGGTGATCGGCAGTCAGTACGGCTGCGCAATCTAGGGCATGGAGTGATCCATGTCACCGGATTCGACACAACTTCCCGCCATCCGGACGCACGGGGACGCGCGGCCCGGAATGGGGACGCGCGCATTCCGGGGTGAGGACACGCGCGGCCCGGGGCGCCGGTCCGGACCGGGGTGCGGGAGGAGCAGGGGGTGCGGAACGCCGACGGGCACCGGCACGCGCGGGTCGCGCACGCCGGTGCCCGTGGTGAGCAGGGGGCGCCCGGTTACTCCGGGCGCTTCAGCCGGGTGATGAACTTGTAGCGGTCGCCGCGGTAGATCGAGCGGACCCACTCGACCGGGTCGCCGTCCCCGTCGAAGGAGTGCCGGGAGAGCTGGAGCATCGGCAGCCCGAGGTCGGAGCCGAGCAGGCCGGCCTCGCGCGGGTTGGCGAGGGTGGTCTCGATGGTCTCCTCGGCCTCGGCGACCGTCACCCCGTAGACCTCGCGCAGCGCCGCGTACAGCGAGTTGTGCTTGGCGAGGTTGCGCCGCAGGGCGGGGAAGCGCTTGGCGGACAGGTGGGCGACCTCGATGGCCATCGGGTCGCCGTTGGCCAGCCGCAGCCGCTCGATCCGCAGCACCCGGCCGCCGGGCTTGATGTCCAGCAGCGGGGCGAGCCGGTCGTCGGCGGTGATGTAGCCGATCTCGATCAGCCGGGAGGTGGGCTCCAGGCCCTGGGCGCGCATGTCCTCGGTGTAGGAGGTGAGTTGCAGCGCCTGGGCGACCTTCGGCTTGGCCACGAAGGTGCCCTTGCCCTGGATGCGCTCCAGCCGGCCTTCGACGACCAGCTCCTGGAGGGCCTGGCGGACGGTGGTGCGCGAGGTGTCGAACTGGGCGGCGAGCGCGCGCTCGGGCGGGACCGGGGTGCCCGCGGGCTGGGTCTCGGTGAGCTGGAGCAGGTGGCGCTTGAGGCCGTAGTACTTGGGGACGCGCGCGGTCGGGTCGGTGCCGGCCTGGGTCGGGACGTTCCTCACCTCGGGGTCGTCGGCCTGGGCGGTGGTTCCCCCGTCGCTGCTCATCGGACCTGTTCTCCCGCTTCTCGCGGGGCCTTTTACCGCCCCGCCACATCGTTAACGGATCACATCGTTGCATGTATGGCTACGGAACGAATACCTCATCACGCGATGAACGATGTGCGGTGTCGGCTTGATAACGGGTGGTCGAGATCGGTCGAACAGCCGTTGACAGGCCCATTGGTCTAGGCCAAGCTCCAGGCATCTGGTCTACACCACTAGGCCGGTAACGATGAATCCCCCCACCCGTTCGAAGGTGTCCGCGGCACCTGTTCTCCCGCTTTGCGTGGGTATGCCGCAACCGCCCGACGGGGGTAACCCAGGCATCCCTCAGGAGGATGGCGTGAAGCGTCAGCTCATCGCGGCGGTCGGCGTCGCGGCCATGGTCGTCGGTCTCGCGGCTTGTAGCTCGGACGGCAAGAAGGACGACAGCGGTTCGTCGTCGTCCTCCAACGCCGCCGACAAGTACAAGGGCAAGACGCTCAAGGTGTGGACGATGACCGGCTCGGCCCCCAAGGGCTGGACCGACGCGGTCAAGTCCGAGTTCGAGACCACCTACCCGGGTTCGAAGGTCGACTTCCAGACCCAGGAGTGGACCGACATCGGCCCGAAGATCACCGCCGCGCTCTCCGAGGGCTCGGTCGACGTCCTGGAGCTGGGCAACACCCAGACCGCCGGCTACGCCGCCTCCGGCGGTCTGCTGGACATCACCAAGGACAAGTCCGCGCTGGGCGGCGACGCTTGGGCCGCCAACCAGAACGAGGCCGCGGTGCTGGACGGCAAGCAGTACGCCGCCCCGTGGTGGGTCTCCAACCGCGTGGTCGCCTACAACAAGGACCTCTGGGCCAAGGCCGGCCTGACCGCCGCCCCGAAGACCCTGGACGAGTTCTACACCGACCTGGAGACCCTGAAGAAGACCCCGGGCGTCACCGACCCGATCTACCTGCCGGGCCAGGAGTGGTACACCTACTTCGGTCTGCTCACCGGTGAGGGCGGCAAGATCGCCAAGCAGGACGGCGGCAAGTGGGTCGGCGGCCTGGAGTCCCCCGAGGCCCAGCGCGCCTTCGAGACCTACAAGAAGCTGCAGAGCTACTCGGCCACCGGTCCGAAGGACAAGGACGAGGCCACCCCGCAGCAGAAGGACGTCTTCGCCAAGGGTGACGTCGGCGCCATGATCGCCCTCGGCTGGGAGCTCCCGGACGAGAAGAGCATGGCCAAGGACAAGATCGGCTTCTTCCCGATCCCGGGCAAGACCGCGGACAAGCCGTCCGGCGTCTTCATCGGTGGCTCGAACCTCGCGATCGCCTCGCAGAGCAAGAACACCGACATGGCGAAGGACTTCCTGAAGGTCGCCCTCAACGACAAGAACGAGGGCCTGGTCGCCGCGGCCGGCAACATCCCGAACAAGCCGGCCCTGAACAGCCAGCTCACCGGTGACTTCGCGAAGGCCGCCCAGGCGGCCACCGCGGTCGGCGGGATCACCCCGAACACCCCGAACTGGGCCAGCGTCGAGAACACCCCGAACCCGATCAAGGACTTCCTGACCGCGGCCCTCCAGGGCGGCGACTACGCGGCCACCGCGAAGAAGTACGACGACGAGATCGCGAAGCGGCTCAACCAGAAGAACTAAGGCATTGAGCGGCGTCGCTCACCGGCCCCCGGCGGGGGGTCGGTGGGCGGCGCCCGTCCGTCGTGGCCGGGTTGTGAGGAAGTGAGAACGATGGCTGTGCATTCGGACCGGGTGCAGACGCAGTCCCCGGAGTCAGGGAAGGCTGCTGTGGCCGAGATTGACACCAGTGCCGCCGGCGGCGGGGCCAGGGGCACCACGCCGAAGGGCACCAGATCCGCGGGCGGTCCCGCCCTCGGTGCCCGCCTGGCGCCGTACCTGCTGCTGCTGCCGGCCATCGTGGCGACCATCGTCCTGCTCGGCTGGCCGCTGCTGAAGACCTTCCTGCTGTCGTTCCAGGACCTCAACCGGCGCCAGCTGGTGATGCACCTGACCGAGTGGACCGGCTTCGACAACTACAAGGAGCAGCTGACCGACCCGGAGTTCTGGTCGGTCACCGGGCGCACCGTCGTCTTCACCCTGGTGAACGTGGTGCTGATCATGGTCGGCGGCACCCTGGTCGGCCTGCTGCTCAACCACCTCGGCAAGAAGATGCGGCTGGCGCTGTCGATCGCGCTGCTGATGGCCTGGGCGATGCCGGTGGTCGCCGCCACCACGGTCTACACCTGGTTGTTCGACGAGCAGTGGGGCGTCGTCAACTGGTTCCTGGACAAGCTCGGTTGGCACTCGATGGCGCACTACAACTGGATGAGCGACGAGTACTCGACGTTCTTCGTGGTCATCCTGCTGATCGTCTGGCAGTCGATCCCGTTCGTGGCGTTCAACATGTACGCCGGTCTGACCACCATCCCCAAGGAGCTCTACGAGGCCGCCCGGATGGACGGCGCCGGCTCCTCGAAGATCTTCAGCTCGGTGATCTTCCCGAACCTGAAGCCCTTCTTCCTGGCCACGACCTTCCTCGAGGTCATCTGGGTGTTCAAGTCCTTCACCCAGATCTACGCGATCAACGGCGGCGGCCCCGAGAAGCTCACCCGGACCCTGCCCGTGCACGCCTTCCTGGAGGGCCAGGGCAGCCAGCACTACGGCGTCGGCGCCGCGATCGCGGTGCTCACCATCCTGATGCTCGGCGTCCTGATGGCCTACTACTTCCGCATCATGATCAAGCAGGAGGACGAGCTGTGAGGCGCTCTCTCTTCGGACGCACCTGGCCGAACGTGATCGCGGTCGTCCTCGTCGTCTTCTTCATCTTCCCCGTCTACTGGATGATCGCGACGGCGTTCAAGCAGAACAACGACATCATCAGCAAGACGCCGGTCTTCCTGCCCCTCGACGGGACCTTCGAGCACTTCACCACCGCGGTGAACGCGCCGAACTTCTGGACGTACGTCACCAACAGCGTCACCGTCACCGTCGGCGCGGTGCTGATCTCGCTGGTGATCGCGACCCTGGCGTCCTTCGCCGTCGCCCGGATGCGGTTCCGCGGCCGCAAGGCCTTCGTGCTGGTCATCATGCTGGCCCAGATGGCGCCCTGGGAGGTCATGACCGTCGGCGCCTACATCATCACCCGCGACAACGACATGCTGAACAGCCTGCTGCCGTTGACGTTCTTCTACATGATGATGATCCTGCCCTTCACCATCTGGACGCTGCGCGGCTTCATCGCCGCGGTGCCGAAGGAGCTGGAGGAGTCGGCCATGGTGGACGGCTGCACCCGGACCCAGGCCTTCATGAAGGTGATCTTCCCGCTGCTGGCCCCGGGGCTGATGTCGACCTCGCTGTTCGGCTTCATCACGGCCTGGAACGAGTTCCCGCTCGTCCTGTGGCTGAACAAGGAGCAGGGCAAGACCCTCCCGCTGTGGCTGTCCTCCTTCAAGACCGCCTTCGGCAACGACTGGGGCGCCACCATGGCGGCCTCCACGATGTTCGCCGTCCCCGTGCTGATCCTTTTCGTCTTCCTCCAGCGCAAGGCGGTCGGCGGTCTGACCGACGGCGCCGTGAAGGGCTGAGCCATCGTGAGCATCCTCATTCCCACCGCCCCGGACAGCGACCAACTGCACCGGGACGCCCTGACCGTCCTGCAGCCCGGCTTCGTCGGCACCGAGCCGCCCGCCTGGCTGCGCCGCCACCTGGCCGCCGGCCTCGGCTCGGTCGCGCTGTTCGACCGCAACGTGGTCGACCTCGACCAACTCTCCGCGCTCACCGGCGCGCTGCGCGCGGAGAACCCCGACCTGCTGATCGCGATCGACGAGGAGAGCGGGGACGTCACCCGGCTGGAGGCCGGCTCCGGCTCCTCCTGGCCGGGCAACCTCGCCCTCGGCGCGATCGACGACCCGGCGCTGACCCGGGACGTCGCCCGCGAGCTGGGCCGGGCGCTGGCCGCGGCCGGCGTCAACTACAACTGGGCGCCCACCGCCGACGTCAACTCCAACCCGCGCAACCCGGTGATCGGCGTCCGCTCCTTCGGCGCCGACCCGGAGCTGTGCGCCCGGCACACCGCCGCCTGGGTGGAGGGCCTCCAGTCGGCCGGCGTGGCCGCCTGCTCCAAGCACTTCCCCGGCCACGGCGACACCGCGGTGGACTCGCACCACGGCCTGCCGGTGATCGACGTCGACCTGGAGGTGCTGCGCAGCCGTGACCTGGTGCCGTTCCGGGCCGCCATCGCGGCCGGCACCAAGGCCGTGATGACCGCCCACATCATGGTCCCGGCGCTGGACCCGAAGCTGCCGGCCACCCTGAGCCCGACCGTGCTGCGCGACCTGCTGCGCGCCGCCCCGGCGGACGGCGGCCTCGGCTACCAGGGCCTGATCGTCAGCGACGCGATCGAGATGGGCGCCATCGCCGACACCTTCGGGATGGGCGAGGGCACCGTGCTGGCGCTGGCGGCCGGCGCGGACGCGATCTGCGTCGGTGGCGGCCTGGCCGACGAGGAGACCGTGCTGATGCTGCGCGACGCCATCGTGGCGGGCGTGCGCTCCGGCCGGCTCACCGAGGAGCGGCTGGCGGACGCCGCGGACCGGGTCCGGGCGCTGGGCAGCTGGGGCCGGATCGCCGCCCAGGGCGAGCAGGCCGAGCCGGACCTCGCGGTGGGCCTGCGGGCCGCGCGCCGGGCGCTGAAGGTGGTCCGGGCGCCGGGCCGCGAGGTGCTGCCGGTGAGCGAACGCCCGTACGTGGCCTCGTTCTCGGACGAGCCGAACATCGCGGTCGGCGACGTGACCCCGTGGGGCGTGGCCGGCATGCTGGCCGACCGTTTCCCCGGCACCCGCACCCGTGCGGTGTCGGCGGCCGAGGCCGCGCCGGAGGCGCTGGACGCCCTGGTCGCCGAGCTGGTGGCGGGCGCCGAGGGCCGCCGGCTGGTGCTGGTGGTCCGGGACGCCCACCGGCACGCCTGGATGGCCGCCGCGCTGAGCCGCCTGGTGGCGGCCCGGCCGGACGCCGCCGTGGTGGAGATGGGGCTGCCCCAGTCCGAGCCGGTCGGCGCGCTGTACATCGCCACCCACGGCGCCGCCCGGGTCTGCGGGCTGGCGGCCGTCGAGGTGCTCACCGGGCAGCCGGGAGCGATCGGCTGAACCGACCGCGAGGACGTCACCGGCCGTGTCCGGGAGGCGTCGGCCGACGGGCCCGTCATGCGCATGTCGCATGGCGGGCCCGTTCCGTTTCCCGGGTGTTGACCTGGGCTTTCGTCGAATGACCGTGTTCCCTCAAGTGGGCCTTAAATCCACCTTAAGTCCCACGGTGGGTGACGGCCCGACGACTGATCGCCACCCGGTACAACGGCTCTGCAACGGCCTTGGCCACAGGGCCTGTTGGCCGTTGACACCACCCTTGGTCTAGGCCAGAGTCCATGCATCCGGTTCGAACTTGAACCTCGCCGGATGTGGTATCGCGCCCTCCTCGAAGCTCTTCGCCGCCCCCACCCGGACCACCGCCGCGGGCGCCAATCACGCTGTCGGCGGGCACCACCGTTCCTGGAAAACCCTCGGAGGATGGCGTGAAGAAGCGTCAGCTCGTTTCGACGCTCGGGATCATGGCCCTGGCGGTCGCACTGACGGCCTGTTCCTCGTCCGGATCACCCTCGGGCGACGGCAAGAGCGCCGCCGCGGACCCGAAGGGCGCCACCGGTACCGTCACCGTCTGGCTGATGGACGACGCCCAGAAGAACTGGCCGGACCTGGTCCAGCGGGTCAACGACGAGTTCGCGGCCAAGTACCCGGGCATCAACCTCAAGCTGGTCTACCAGGGTTGGGCCGACAAGGTCGGCAAGCTCGACAAGGCGCTCGCCGACGGCAACGCCCCCGACGTGGTCGAGCTCGGCAACACCGAGACGATGAAGTACGTGCTCTCCGGCGCGCTGGCCGCGGTGGACCGCACCACCTTCGACAACTCCGACAGCTGGATCAAGGCGCTCGCCAACACCTGCACGTACCAGGACAAGCTCTGGTGCGTCCCGTACTACGCTGGCGCCCGGGTCGCCGTCTACAACTCCACCGCGTTCCAACAGGCCACCGGCAGCGCCGACTTCCCCAAGACCGAGAGCGACCTGGTGGCCGCCCTGGACCGGATCGCCGACAAGAACAAGTCCGACAAGACCTTCTCCCCGCTCTACCTGCCCGGTCCGTACTGGTACGCCGCGATGAGCTACGTGGCCGCGTACGGCGGCAGCATCGCCAAGTTCGACAGCTCCGGCAACTGGCACGGCACCCTGCACGACGCCAAGTCCCAGCAGGGCATCAGCCACTTCGCCGACCTCGTCCGCAAGTACAACAAGGGCGACCTGGCGCAGAACGAGCAGAACCAGTTCGAGTCGATGGCGCGCGGGCACGCCGCGTCCTTCTACGGCAACGGCTTCGAGGCGGCCAGCGTGATCGCGCCGGTCACCGGCGACCCGTCGCTCAAGGACGCCGTCAAGGTGGCCACCATGCCCGGCCCGGACGGCAAGCCGCTGCCCACCTTCATCGGCGGCTCCGACCTCGCCGTCACCGCCAAGTCCGCGCAGGTGGCGCCGGCCACCGACTGGATCCGGATGTTCACCAGCACCAAGTCCGAGCAGGCGCTGGCCGACAAGGACATCCTGCCGAACAACCTCACCCAGCTGAACCCGCTGAAGAACAAGCCCACCACCGCCGCCGCGGCCAACGCCGTCCCGGACGCCTGGTTCACCCCGCTCGCCCCCGGCTGGGGCGCGGTGGAGAAGCAGAAGATCATCCCCGACATGCTGACCGCGATCCTCAAGGGCAAGTCCGTGGACCAGGCCACCAAGGACGCCGACGCCGCGATCGACCAGCTGATCAACACCCCGTCCTGACGGCCGGTCCGCCGGACCGGACCGCCCCTCCGCCTCCGGAGGGGCGGTCCGGGGGTGCCGGGCCGGGGGCGCGCTCGTAGGATGCGCAGGAAGAACCGCAGCGAGTGTGCGGACTCGCCGCCGTAGAGGTCCCCGTCGGGCAACCCGCCCGGGCGGGGTCGACCCATCTCATCGGAGGCAATCCAGATGTCCGACCCGCAGACTGTTTCCGTCCCCGGCCGGATCATGGCGGCGGAGATGGCCGAGCAGCCGGCCGTCCTCCAGCGCATCCTCGACGAGGGGGCGCCGAAGATCCGCGAGATCGCGGCCGGGATCGCCGCCCGCAACCCGCGGTTCGTCCTGCTGACCGCGCGCGGCACGTCCGACAACGCGGCGCTCTACGCCAAGTACCTGATCGAGATCCTGCTCGGCAAGCCGGCCGGCCTGACCTCGATGTCCACCACCACCGCGTACGGCGCCAAGCCGGACCTCACCGACGTCCTGGTGATCACCGTCAGCCAGTCCGGCGGCTCGCCCGACCTGGTCGCCTCCACCAAGGCGGCCCGCGAGGCCGGGGCGATCACCCTCGCCGTCACCAACAACCCGGACTCCCCGCTCGCCGAGGTGTCCGAGTTCCACATCGACGTGCTGGCCGGTCCGGAGAAGGCGCTGCCGGCCACCAAGACCTACACCGCCGAGCTGCTGGCGCTCTACCTGCTGGTCGAAGGCCTGCGGGGCGGGGACGGCTCGGCCGCCAAGGGGCTGCCGGGCCTGGCCGCCGGGGTACTGGCCCGCCAGGCCGAGGTGCGGGCGCTGGCCGAGCGCTACCGCTTCGCCCAGCGCCTGGTCATCACCTCCCGCGGCTACGGCTACCCGACCGCCCGGGAGGCGGCGCTGAAGCTGATGGAGACCACCTACATCCCGGCCAGCCCGTTCTCCGGCGCCGACCTGCTGCACGGCCCGCTGGCCATGGTGGACAACGTCTCGCCGGTGATCGCGATCGTCCCGGACGGCAAGGGCGGCGAGGCCCTCCAGCCGGTGCTGGACCGGCTGCGCGGCCGCGGCGCGGACCTCGTGGTGATCGGCCAGCAGGCGCAGGTGGACGCGGCCTCGGCCGGCTTCGCGCTGCCGGCCGGCGTGCCGGAGGAGGTCCAGCCGATCCTGGAGATCCTCCCGCTCCAGCAGCTGGCCTACGAGGTCACCATCGCCCGCGGCCAGGACCCGGACGCCCCGCGCGCGCTGGCCAAGGTCACCGAGACCCACTGATCCGTGACCCGCCGAGGAGGGACCCGCCGATCCGGGACCCGCTGATCCGGGACCCACCGAGGAGGGACCGGCCCCGTCCACAGGCTGTGGACGGGGCCGGTCCGTTGAGCGGCGGAACATGGTCGCGGGGGAGCGGGCCGGCGGGGGACACGGCCCTGGAAAGCACTACGGGCCACGGCGCCGACACGGGACCCTCAACCCATGCGGCACCGCAGCCCGGAGCTGTCGTCGGGCACCGGACCCGATCGAGAACTGTGCGGGGTCCTCGTTCGGCGGCGTCCGACCGAGGAGAAGCCGCGCGCGGTCAGGGCAGTTGCGCGGTGGGCCTCTCCTTGGTGCCCTTTCATTGTGGACTAGACCAATCTGGGTTGTCCAGGCCGCTCGGCACATTGGTCTAAACAACTCCGGACAGTCATCCACCGCCAGCGGACAGTCCGCCGAGCCCCCCGCCGGGCGGCGGCGCTACCCTCGCCATGTGCCCTCGTTGAACGAACTCGTCCGCCGCCACACCACCCTGACCGGGGCCGACGTGGAATGGCTCCACAACCTGGTCTCGGAGTGGCAGCTGCTCTCCGACCTGTCCTTCGCCGACCTGGTGCTGTGGATCCCCACCTGGGACGGCATCCGCTACGTCTCGGTGGCGCAGATGCGGCCCAACACCGGGCCCACCTCCTACCAGGACGACATGGTCGGCCACCTCGTCCCGCGCGGGCGCCGCCCGCTGCTGGACGCCGCCTTCGACGAGGGGCGGATCGTGCGCGAGGGCGACCCGGAGTGGCGCGAGGAGGTGCCGGTCCGGGTCGAGTCGATCCCGGTCCGGCGCGAGGGCAAGGTGCTCGGCGTGATCGCCCGCAACACCAACCTGCTGACCGTGCGCACCCCCAGCCGGCTGGAGCTCACCTACCTGCAGAGCGCCTCCGACCTGGCCCAGATGATCGCGGCCGGCAGCTTCCCCTTCCCCGGCGTCGAACTGGCCGACATGGACGCCGCGCCCCGGGTCGGCGACGGCCTGATCCGGCTGGACGCGGACGGCATGGTCACCTACGCCAGTCCCAACGCGCTCTCCGCCTACCACCGGCTCGGCCTCACCACCGACCTGGTCGGCAGCCACCTCGGCCGGGCCACCGCCGAGCTCGCCCCGCCGTCCCGCTCGGCCGTCCACGAGGCGCTGGTGAAGCTGGCCAGCGGCTGGGCGCCCCGGCAGACCGAGGTGGAGGCCCAGGGGGGCGTGGTGACCCTGCGGGCGATCCCGCTCAAGCCCAAGGGGACCCTGACCGGCTCCCTGGTGCTCTGCCGGGACGTCACCGAGCTGCGCCGCCGCGACCGCGAGCTGATGACCAAGGACGCCACCATCCGGGAGATCCACCACCGGGTGAAGAACAACCTGCAGACCGTCGCGGCGCTGCTGCGGCTGCAGTCCCGCCGGATGGACTCCGAGTCCGGCCGGGCCGCGCTGGACGAGGCGGTGCGCCGGGTCGGCTCGATCGCGATCGTGCACGAGACGCTCTCCCAAGCGCTGGACGAGCAGGTGGCCTTCGACGAGATCGCCGACCGGGTGCTGGCGATGGTGATGGAGCTGTCCCAGGACGGCCGGGTGGCGACCCGGCGCAGCGGCAGTTTCGGCATCCTCTCCGCCGAGGTCGCCACCCCGCTGTCGATGGTGCTCACCGAACTGCTGCAGAACGCGCTGGAACACGCCTTCGGTCCGACGGCCTCCGGGAACCTGGAGGTGAGCGCGCTGCGCGGACGGGCCCCGGCGACCGGCATGGGCTGGTCGGACAGCTGGAACGGCGGCGCCCGGCCGGAGGAGTACCTGCTGATCACCGTGCAGGACGACGGCCGCGGCATGCCGGAGGGGTTCGACCCCAAGACGGCCGGCAACCTCGGGCTGCAGATCGTCCGGACGCTGGCCACCGGGGAGTTGGGCGGGACCTTCGACATGGTGGCCGGCCCGAACGGCGGGACCAAGGTGATCCTGGAGATCCCGGTCCGCTGAGGTGCCCGGTGCGCCGGGGGGGCGGGGGTCGGTGCATCCGGTGCATTCGGCGTGCGGTGGGGGCGCACGCTCGGCACAGGCGCCGGTCGCGCACTTCTCGCGCCTCGTCGCCGTTCGGCTACGGAAACAGAAACGAGGCCCTGTCGACCGGGGGGGGTGGGTCGACAGGGCCTCTCAACCCGTTCCGGCCGTCGGGGGGAGTCGGCCGGAACAGGGGCTCTAGGTGGTGCGACACCTCGCTTGTGCGTTGCACACGGTGAGCGTCGCAGCTCCACGATATTGCTCTGTGTGAACAGTATCAAGTGGCCGGACGGTTCGGTGTCGCGGGGCCTCGACCAGCAAGGCCCGTTGTGCGGAAGGCTTCACCAGGAGGTGCAGGGAAGCCTTTGATCATGTGTTGATCGGTGCTGCGGTTACTGCGGGTACTACGGCGTGTGACCGGATGCTGCTGATCAGGCGGTGCGGGCGCGGTTGCGGGCGGCACGGCGCTTCATCGCGCGACGCTCGTCCTCGCTCATGCCGCCCCAGACGCCGGCGTCCTGGCCGGTTTCGAGAGCCCACTGGAGGCACTGCTCCATCACCGGACAGCGGCGGCACACGGCCTTGGCTTCCTCGATCTGCAGCAGAGCAGGACCGGTGTTCCCGATCGGGAAGAACAGCTCCGGGTCCTCTTCGCGGCAGACAGCGCGGTGGCGCCAGTCCATGGTCGTCCAACTCCTCCTGCCGCGGGGGGTGGCCCGATCGGCATAATCGAATGGCTTGTGAATGTGAACGCTTTCACGAATCCCACAACAGCAAAAGAGACCAAAGGCCCGCCGGGCCCGGGTGGTCTGTACTGGGAGGGGATTCGGCGATTCGAGGGACGCTCCGCGGTCGGCGCTCCTGTGGTTCCGGAGTTGCCGTCGCTGCGATGTGTCCCGATCGCCATGTAGAGGTTCGCAAACCTCGGGCTCGGATACAACCCCCTTCGGGGAGGAATTTTTGATTCTTCGGTGTCGCCTAGCTCACAGCCAGTACTTCTATGGAGTGAAGGGGGCTTGTGCGTTCGAGAAGAAGGGCGAAGCCCACTTCCAGTCACACAATCACACGCAGTGCCCGCCGTACGCCTGTGAAACTGACGCGACTCCGGTCTCCAAGATGGTCCCCGTCGACCTGGAACGGGACGGGTTCCTGGGAAACCAAGGTGAAGTGTCTGACGTCGTGATAGGAGACGACGTGCTTCCCGGACGGGCCGGCCGGCGGGGCGCCGTCGCTCGAAGGCCCGTACGACCGCAGGATCTGACGGATCGTTCGAGCAGTACCGAACGCCGTCATCCGGGTGATGCCGAAGGCGTCCAGATCGGTGTCGAAGGAGGCGAGCGGTGAGGGGTAGACCGGACGGTTGCCGAGGAACGTCCACGGTGAGGTGTTGCTGACTATCGCCAGCACCAGGCCCGGAACGGCCTCGTGGCCCGGGATTTCCAGGGACACCGGGCCCGAGCGGCGTTGCTCACGCTGGGTGAAGTAGTGCCGCAGCGCCTGCCCGACGTACAGCGCGTGGGTGGACTTGCGCCCGGCCCGGCGCTGCTCCTCGACCCGGCCGACCACGCCCGCGTCGAAGCCGAGGCCGGCGGTGAAGGTGAACCAGCGGTCCGGCAGGCCCTCGGTCATCGCCTTGCCCAGCCCGATCGGCCGCTCGTGCCCGTGCTCCAGCGCGTCCAGCAGGGCGCCGGTGGCCTCCACCGGGTCGTTGGGCAGGCCCAGCGCACGGGCGAAGACATTGGTCGAACCGCCCGGCACCACGGCCAGTCGCGGGACCTTCTCGCCCGGGCCGTGCGTCAGCAGCCCGTTGACCACCTCGTTGACGGTGCCGTCACCGCCCAGCGCCACCACCAGGTCGACCGTGCCGTCCTGCGCGGCCTCCCGGGCCAGATCGCGCGCGTGGCCCCGGTACTGGGTCTCGGCGACCTCCAGCTTGAGATCGCTGCGCAGCGCGTGGATCAGTACGTCCCTGGTCCGGCCACTGGTGGTGGTGGCCTTGTGGTTCACGACCAGGAGAGCGCGCATGGGGAAAGCCTACGGGGCGCTACGGGCCCACCGGCGGCTACCCTGCTGGAGTGACCGCAGAAACCTCCGCCCCCGCACCCGCCCGCCCGGTCCCGCTCACCCTGGGCGCCGCCATCACGGCCCTGGAGGGTGCCGCGCTGGCCGTCGTCGGCGTCTCGGACATGGTGTCCGCGCTGTCCGGCCAGGCCAAGCAGCTGGCCCTGAACGAGTTCGGCGGCCTGGTCATCGTGCTGCTCGGGGTGCTGCCGATACTGGCCGCCCGCGCGCTGCTCAAGGAGCGCCGCTGGGGCCGCAGCCCGGCCGTGCTGACCAACTCGATCTGCCTGCCGGTCGCTTACTACATGATCCAGAGCGGCGGCGCGATGGTCGCGGTCGGCGTGCTGGTCGGACTGCTCGGCCTGGTGGGCATCGGCTCGCTGCTGAACCCGCGGTCCACCGCGGCCCTGTACGCCGACCGGGAGGACTGAGCGCCCGGCCCCGGGCCCACCGCCGAAACGGACGGCCGCCGCAGCGGGAGCTGCGGCGGCCGTCCGTCGTCCGTTCCGGGTCACTCCTCCACGAGGAGCTTCTCCCGCAGCTGGGCCAGCGTCCGGGCCAGCAGCCGGGAGACGTGCATCTGGGAGATCCCCACCTCGGCGGCGATCTGCGACTGGGTCATGTTCCGGAAGAACCGCAGCACCAGGATCTTCTGCTCCCGCGGCGGCAGTTGGGCCAGCAGCGGCTTGAGCGACTCGCGGTACTCGACGCCCTCCAGCGCCTCGTCGGTGGCGCCCAGGGTGTCCGCCACGGCCGGCGACTCGTCGTCGCTGTCCGGGACGTCCAGGGACAGCGTGGAGTACGCGTTGGCGGACTCCAGGCCCTCCAGGACGTCCTCCTCGGAGATCCCCAGGTGCTCGGCCAGTTCGTGCACCGTGGGGGAGCGGCCGTGCCGCTGGGAGAGCTCGCTGGTCGCCGTGGTGAGCGACAGCCGCAGCTCCTGCAGCCGGCGCGGGACGCGCACCGCCCAGCCCTTGTCGCGGAAGTGCCGCTTGATCTCGCCGACGATGGTCGGCGTCGCGTAGGTGGAGAACTCCACCCCGCGCTCGTGGTCGAAGCGGTCCACCGACTTGATCAGGCCGATGGTGGCGACCTGGGTCAGGTCGTCCAGCGGCTCGCCCCGGTTGCGGAACCGGCGGGCCAGGTGCTCGACCAGCGGGATGTGCATCCGCACCAGCTGGTTGCGCAGCTCGACCCGCTCCGGGGAGCCCTCGGGCAGCGCGGACAGCCGGACGAACAGCGCGCGGGCGGCCTCCCGGTCCGGCGCGCCGCTGCGGTGCGCGCCCTGGGCGGGCACGGCGCCGTGCAGCTCCGCGGCCTCCGCCGCCGGCTCTGCCACCGGCTCCTGCGGCGGAGGGGAGTCGGGCGTCGGCTCGGACGTCGGCTCGGTCGGGTGGCTCATCCGGTGGGCGTCCTTCGGGTGCGCTTCGTCGTTGGCGGCGAGGCCGGAAACGCTCGCCTGGGTCGGTACGGCAGGTCCCGCCGTCGCGAGGCCGGTACGGTCCAGATCACTCACGGCCATTCCCCCGTTCCGTTCCGGGAGCACCGGGGCCGCGGCCCCGGCATCGTCTCGTTGGTCGTACCGCGTGGGGGGCGGTACCGGGAGCCGCCCGTCGGCCCCGGAGGGGGAACGGCGGACGGCCCTTGCAGGGTGCTGCTCGGTGCCCGGTCAGTGGGCGGCGGACCCGCCGCGCTTCTTGTGCAGGCTGATCGTCACGGTCTTGTCCTCGGCGACCGACGAGTCCACCTCACCGGCCAGTGCGGAGAGCACCGTCCAGGCGAAGGTGTCCCGTTCGGGCGCCTTGCCGTCCGTGGTCGGAGCGGCGACGGTGACCTTCAGCGAGTCGCCGACCAGGCGGAACTCGCAGGACAACACGGAGCCGGGCACCGCCTGCTGGAGCAGGATGGCGCAGGCCTCGTCGACCGCGATCCGCAGGTCCTCGATCTCGTCGAGGGTGAAGTCCAACCGGGCGGCGAGCCCGGCCGTCGCTGTTCGCAGCACGGAGAGGTAGGCCCCTGCCGCGGGCAGCCGGACCTCCACGAAGTCCTGAACTCCGAGATCGCTGTCGATCTGGGACACCCTTGCCTCCTGGGTGACGCGCTGTGCTTGCTTGGTGCCCCCGAGGGGGCTTCCTTCCGCACCCGGTGCGGGAGTTACTCATGGTAAGGCATTGCGACGCAGGGTGGCAGGGGCTTTGCCCCTACTCCGTGCGTCCGTTGTGCGTCCGTTCAACGGCTCCCGGCGGCCGCGAGTGCCCCGTCGGTGAGCCGGTAGACGGTCCAGCCGTCCATCGGTACCGCGCCGAGCGACTTGTAGAAGTCGATCGAGGGCCGGTTCCAGTCCAGCACCGACCACTCCACCCGGGCGTAGCCGCGCTCGACGGCGATCCGGGCCAGCTCCAGCAGCAGCGCCTTGCCGTGGCCGCCGCCGCGCGCCGCCGGGCGGACGTACAGGTCCTCCAGATAGACCCCGTGGGTCCCGCGCCAGGTCGAGAAGTTGAGGAACCAGAGCGCGAAACCGACCGGTTCACCGGTGGCGTCGTCCTCCGCGACCAGGCCGAACAGCGCCGGGGCGGCGCCGAACAGGGCCTCGCGCAGCTGCTCCTCGGTGGCCACCGCCTCCTGCGGGGCCTGCTCGTACTCCGCCAGTTCACGGATCATGGCCAGGATCAGGGGGACGTCGGTGACGACGGCGGTGCGGATCATGCCGCGAGCCTACTGCGCGGGCCCGCTCCCGTCCCAGGCCCGGACGGTGGTCATGGTCCGCTCCTCCGGTCGGGTCCGGTCCGCTCGCACGTCGGGCGTACGCCCGACGGGTGCGGCTCCGGCCCGACCGGAAGGGGGCCGTCAGCGGGCCGGGACGGTGCGCAGGTAGTCGGCCAGCGAGCTGATCGCGGCCGGGTTGCGCGGGCTCTCGACCAGGTCGACGTAGTCCATGACGAAGATCCGGTCGTTCTTCACCGCCGAGACGTTCGCCAGCGGCGGGAAGGACTTGAGGAAGCTCCGCTTCTCCTCGGCGCCCGGGGTCGCGTAGTTGTTGATCACGATCACCTCCGGGTCGCGCTGCACCACGCTCTCCCAGCCGGTGGTGACCCAGGTGTCCGCGAGGTCGGCCATGATGTTGCCGCCGCCCGCCTTGGCGATGATCTCGTTCGCGGCCGCGAACTTCCCCGCGGTGTACGGCTTGTCCTGCCCGCTGTCGTACAGGAAGACGGACGGGTGGCGGTCGGCGGCCGGGACGGCGGCGATGGTGGCCCTGGAGTCGGCGATCAGCTTGTCGGCGCGGTCCTTGACGTCGAAGATCTCGCCGAGGTTGGCCAGGTCGGTGTAGAGCGCGTCCAGCGGGTCCATCACCCCGCGCTCGGAGCCCTTGCCGCTGCGGCAGGACTCGCTGAGCACGTAGGAGTCCACGCCGAGCGCCTTGAAGGCCTGCGGGGTGACCCCGCTGCCCTCGTCGAAGCCGTAGTGCCAGCCGGCGAACACCAGGTCGGCCTTGGCGTCCAGGGCGATCTCCTTGGTGAGCACCTTCTTGGAGAGCCACGTGGTCTGCTGGTAGCCGTCCTTCCAGGCCACCTTGTCGACCCGGCCCTTGTCGTCGGGCATCACGTAGCCGGCCATCCGGTCGGCCAGGCCCAGCGAGAGCATCAGCTCGGTGATGTTGACGTCGTTGGTCACCACCCGGGCGGGCTTCTGCGCGAAGGTGAGCTTCTCGCCGCAGTTCTCCACGGTCACCGGGTAGTGGGCGGAGGCGGCGCCGGCCCGGCTCGGGGCGATCTCGGCGCCGCAGCCGGTCAGGCCGAGGGTGAGCAGGGCGGCGGTGGCAACGGCCTTGGTACGCACGCTACTTCTTTCGGGTCGGGGGTCTTCGGGAGCACGGGCGGAGGGGTCGGGCGGGGGATCAGGGCAGCGGCCGGGGGAGGCGGTCGAACAGCAGTTGGAGGGCACCGGTGTCCGGGTGCCGGACCGGGGTGGCCCGGACCCCGAACACCTCCGCCAGCAGATCGGGTCGGAGCACCTCGGCGGGCGTGCCGGAGGCGACGATCCGGCCGGCCGCCAGCACGTACAGCCGATCGCAGTGGCCCGCGGCCAGGTTGAGGTCGTGCAGCGCGGTGAGCACCGTCGGCCCGGCCTCGCGGGCGATCGCCAGCACCTCCAACTGGTGGGCGATGTCCAGGTGGTTGGTGGGCTCGTCGAGCACCAGCAGGCGCGGCTCCTGGACGAGGGCGCGGGCGATCAGCACCCGCTGCTTCTCGCCGCCGGACAGGTTCAGGAAGCCGCGTCCGGCCAGGTGTTCGGCCCGGACCCGGCGCAGCGCGGCGGTGCAGCGCTCGTGGTCCGCCCCGGTCGGGCCGCCCAGGCCGCGCCGGTGCGGCAGCCGGCCCATCGCGACCACCTCGGCCACCGTGAAGTCGAACTCGGCGGAGTGCTCCTGGGTCAGCGCGGCCACCCGGCGGGCCGACTCGCGGGCGGTGAGCGCGTGCAGGTCCTCGCCGTCCAGCCGGACCGCCCCGCCGGCCGGCCGCAGCACCCGGTAGACGCAGCGCAGCAGGGTCGACTTGCCGCTGCCGTTCGGGCCGATCAGCCCGACCACCTGGCCGGCCGCGGCCGTCAGGCTCACCTCGTGGACCAGCCGGGTGCCGGCCAGCTCCACCGAGACGCCGTCGACGCTCAGGTCCTCGGCGGCGCTCATCGCCGGCCCCCGAAGGCCTGGCCGCGGCGGCGCATCATCAGCAGGAAGGCGGGCACCCCGAGCACCGCGGTGAACACCCCGACGGGCAGTTCGGCGGGCGCCAGCAGGGTGCGCGAGGCGATGTCCACCCAGACCAGCAGCAGCGCGCCGGCGAGCGGCGCGATCGCCAGCACCCGGCGGTGTCCGGCGCCGACCAGCATCCGGGCCAGGTGCGGCATCAGCAGCCCGACGAAGCCGATCGCCCCGCTGACCGCGACCACGGTGCCGGTGACGGCGGCGGTCACCACGAACAGCTCCCGGCGCAGCCGCTCCGGGTCCACGCCGAGCGAGGCGGAGGTCTCGTCGCCCATCGCGAGCGCGTCCAACCGCCCGGCGGCGCAGGCGAGGTAGGCCACCCCGGCCAGGACGGCGCAGGCGGCGATCGGCACCTTGCCCCAGGTGGCGCCGCCGAGGCTGCCGAGCAGCCACATCATGGCGTCCCGGGCGGCCTCCGCGTTGTCCGAGGAGAAGACCATCAGGGTGGTCAGGGCGGAGAAGCCGTAGGAGAGCGCGGTGCCGGTGAGCACCAGCCGCAGCGGGGTGAGCCCGTACGCGGTGCGGGCGGTGAGGTAGACCAGCACCATGGCGAGCAGTGCGGAGCCGAAGGCGGAGACGGAGATCGCCCACACCCCGAGCGAGGCGAAGGCGCCGAGCAGCAGGACGGCGTTGGCGCCGACGGCCGCGCCGGAGGAGATGCCGAGCACGAAGGGGTCGGCGAGGGCGTTGCGCACCAGCGCCTGGACGGCGACCCCGGTGGCGGCCAGTCCGCCGCCGACCACGGCGGCCAGCACGGTGCGCGGCAGCCGGAGCTCCCAGACGATCGCGTACGCCGCCGCCTCGCTCGCGTCCAGCCGGCCGCCGGTCAGTCCCGCGCCCAGGAGCCGTAGCACGTGGGGGAGTTCGATCCCGGAGGCGCCGAACGCGACGCCGCAGACCAGGGAGATCAGCAGGGCGACGGCGAGTCCGACGGCGAGCGGGACGGTCGGTATTCGGCGAACGGGGTCACTCACGGGCGGTCGCGCCTTGCCTCGGGCCGCGGGTGTGCCGGGGCGGGCGCCGGCCGGGGCGGGCCCGGGCGCCTTCCCCTCGCGGTCCACGGCGAGTTGTCGGGAGTCCAGCGGCCGAGGGTGATCGGGCTGACGCGGTCGCTCGGACCGCGCTCACCGTTGCGGGTCAGCGCCGGATTCGCACCGGACTTCCCCCTCGGACGCCCAGGCAGCATAACAGCCGCTCAGGGCAGGCAACCCTTACCGGGGGCGGATCGCACGTGGACGCACGACCGCCCCCGTCCGCACGGTGCGGACGGGGGCGGCCGGGTGGCGACGCGTCAGGCTCAGGCCTGCTTGGTCTCCCAGAAGATCTTGTCGACCTCGGCGATCAGGTCCAGCAGGGCCTGGCCGGTGGCCGGGTCGGTGGACGCCTTGGCGGCCGAGGCGGCCTTCAGGGTGTCGTTGATCAGCTGGTGCAGCTGCGGGTACTTCTCGAAGTGCGGGGCCTTGAAGTAGTCGCTCCACAGCACCGAGATGTGGTGCTTGACGGCCTCGGCGCGCTGCTCCTTGATGATGATGGCGCGGGCGCGGAAGTGCGGGTCCTCGTTGGCCTGGTACTTCTCCTGGGTGGCCTTGACCGACTCGGCCTCCAGCTTGGCCTGCGCCGGGTCGTAGACACCGCAGGGCAGGTCGCAGTGGGCGTGGGCGGTGGCGCGCGGTGCAAACAGACGAGAGAACATGGGAGTCCTTCCTTAGATCGTCTTCCCGCGCCCGAGACTACCCTTCCGGCCTCGGGGTTTCGCGGTCGGAGGGTGGGCCTAGGGCGAAAGACGGACCCGGAACCGGGGTAATCCGGGCATCGAACGGAGGGGGGTCCGTACGGCAGACTGGGGGCGGTCGGTCCCGTTCCGGGAGGAGGAGTCGTGGCGCGGAGCACGGAGCCGAACGGCGGTGCGGGGGGCGGCCCGGTGCCGTTCGGACTGGTCGACGTGGCGGGCCCGTCGATGGTCCCGACCCTGCGCGAGGGCGACCAGCTGCTGGTCCGCTACGGCGCGCCGATCCGGCCCGGCGCGGTGGTGCTGTTCCGGCACCCCTTCCAGCAGGACCTGCTGGTGGTGAAGCGCGCCGCCGAGCGCCGCCCGAAGGGCTGGTGGCTGCTGTCGGACAACCGCCCGGTGGACAGCGACAGCCGCAGTTACGGCCCGGTCCCGGACGACCTGGTGCTCGGCCGGGTGCTGCTGCGGCTGCGCCCGAGCCCGGCCTGGCTGGCGCCGGGCCGCGGGCTGGAGCGGCTGCTGCTCGGGTCCGGGCTGGCCCGGGTGCCGGGGCTGGCCCGCCGGCTCGGGGTGTTCGTCGAGGACGTCTAGAGGACGTCCGGAGGACGTCCGGGCGGTCCAGGTCGTGCAGGGCGTGCGGGCCGTCCGGGGCCTCGGCCGGACCGGCCTCAGTCCCCGGTGGTCCCCGGGTGGCTGCCCGCGCTGAGCGCCGCCTCGGCCTCCTGCCGCTTGCGGGCCCGGTACGCGGCGACGTTGGCGCGGGTCGCGCAGCGGTCCGAGCAGTAGCGGCGGGAGCGGTTGGTCGAGGTGTCCAGGTAGGCGTTGCGGCAGGGCGCGGCCTGGCAGATGCCGAGCCGGTCGGCGCCCAGCTCGGTGAGGTGGACGGCCAGGCCCATGCAGGCGACGGCGCTGAAGTGGGCCGTCGCGGTGGGGGAGTTGTCGGCCAGGTGGAGGTGCCAGCGCGGCCGCCCGGCGTCGTCCAGGTAGTCGTGGCCGGAGACCTGCGGGCTGACCGGGTACTCGATCAGCAGGCTGTTCAGCAGGTCGACGGCCCGGATCTCGTCCCCCTCGGCGGCGGCCTCGAACACCCCGCGCAGCCTGGTCCGCACCGCCCGCAGCCGGGGCACGTCGGACTCCTCGGAGAGGGCGGCGGCCCGCGCGGAGTCGGAGAACAGGGCGCGCACCGCGTCCACCGAGGCCAGCGTGTCGGTGCCGCGCTCGGGCTCCTCGGTGTTCACTAGCCGAACGGCGAGATCGGCGTACGAGGCGAGCTCCACGGCGGTCCTTCCAGAGGGTTCGGTAACGGGCTGTCTGCCTCCAGCCTATTACCTGGCGGGGGAAACGGCGGTGCCCGGCAGGAAACCGCCTGCCGGGCACCGGTCGTACGGGCTCAGAGGACCTTGGAGAGGAAGGCCCTGGTGCGCTCGTGCTGGGGGTCGGTGAGGACCTCGCGGGGGTTGCCGGACTCGACCACCACGCCGCCGTCCATGAACACCAACGCGTCGCCGACCTCGCGGGCGAAGCCCATCTCGTGGGTGACCACCACCATCGTCATGCCCTCCTCGGCGAGGCCGCGCATGACGTCCAGGACGTCGCCGACCAGCTCCGGGTCGAGCGCCGAGGTGGGCTCGTCGAAGAGCATCAGCTTGGGCTTCATGGCCAGCGCGCGGGCGATCGCGACGCGCTGCTGCTGGCCGCCGGAGAGCTGCGAGGGGTAGTTCCGCGCCTTGTCGGCGAGCCCGACCCGCTCCAGCAGGACCATGCCGCGCTCCCGGGCCTCGGCCTTGCTCTCGCCCTTGACCTGGACGGGCGCCTCCATGACGTTCTCCATGGCGGTCATGTGCGGGAACAGGTTGAAGCGCTGGAACACCATGCCGATGTCCTGCCGCTTCAGGGCGACCTCGCGGTCCTTGAGCTCGTGGAGCTTGTCGCCCTTCTGCCGGTAGCCGACCAGTTCGCCGTCCACCCAGAGGCGGCCGCCGTTGATCTTCTCCAGGTGGTTGATGCACCGCAGGAAGGTCGACTTGCCGGAGCCGGACGGGCCGATGAGGCAGAACACCTCGCCCTGCCGGACCTCCAGGTCGATGCCCTTGAGCACCTCGACCGGGCCGTAGGACTTGTGCACGTTCTCGGCCCGGACCATCGGCCGGTCGGCGGCGGTGGCCGCGGTGGGGGTCTTGCTCGGATCGGTCATACGTGACCACCTCCCTCGAGTCCCGGGACGACGTCTGCGGTGGTCTTCGGGGCGGGCTTCCCGGCGAACAGGCCCCGCAGTCGCTGCAGCGGGGTGGGCGGGAGGGTGCGGTTGGAGCCTCGGGCGTAGTGGCGCTCGATGTAGTACTGACCGATGGTCAGCACCGAGGTGAAGAACAGGTACCAGAGGCTGACCACGATCAGCAGCGGGATGTTCTGGTAGTTCCGGGAGTAGATGACCTGGCCGGCCCGGAAGATCTCCTCCAGGGAGATCACCGAGACCAGCGAGGTGGTCTTCAGCATCGAGATGGTCTCGTTGCCGGTCGGCGGGATGATCACCCGCATGGCTTGCGGCAGGACGATCCGCCGCATGGTCTGGAACCGGCTCATGCCGAGCGCGTGGGCGGCCTCGGTCTGGCCCTCGTCGACCGACTGGATGCCGCCGCGGACGATCTCCGCCATGTAGGCGGCCTCGTTCAGGCCGAGGCCCAGCAGGGCGGCGACGAAGGTCGGGATCAGGACGTTGGTCTCGCCGGACCAGAACTCCGGACCCCACGGGACGCCGATCGACAGCTTGGCCCAGATCAGGCCGAGGAAGTTCCAGAACACCAGCTGCACCAGCACCGGGGTGCCGCGGAAGACCCAGATGTAGACCCAGGCGGTGCCGGCCAGCAGCGGGTTCGGGGACAGCCGCATCACCGCGAGGACGATGCCGCCGACCACGCCCATGAGCATGGAGAGGGCGGTCAGCTCCAGGGTCACGAGCAGCCCGTGCATGATGCTGTCGTGGAACAGGTACTGCCCGACGATGTCCCACTTGAAAGCGGGGTTGGTGAAGAGGGCGCTCAGCAGCATCGCCGCGAGCAGGGCGATGACGACGGCGCCCACCCAGCGTCCGGGGTGGCGGACCGGGACGGCCTTGATGATGTCGGGCCGCCCCTTCTCCGCCGTCCCCTTGTCCAGAGAGTTCACGGTGTGGCCTCGGGGGAGAGAAGCGTACGAGGGGTCAGCTGACGGCGCCGTTGACGGTCGACGTGGTGAGGGCGCCGGCCTCGACGCCCCACTTGGTGAGGATCTGCTTGTAGGTGCCGTCGTCGATCAGCGACTGGACGGCACCCTGGATCGCCGGGGTGAGCTTGGAACCCTTGGCCAGGGCGACGCCGTAGGGGGCCACGCCGTAGGTGTCGCCGAGCTTCTCCAGCTGACCGCCGGACTGCTTGATCGCGTAGTCGACGACCTGGGAGTCCGCCATCATGGCGTCGTCGCGACCGGAGACCACGGCGTTGGTGACGTCCGTCTGGAGGTCGAACTTGTCGCCCTCGTTCGGGATGCCCGGCTTGCCGGCCTTGGTGCAGTCCGGGTTGCGGGTGTCCTTGATCTCGTCGGCCTGGGTGGTGCCGGTCTGGACGGCGACCTTCTTGCCGCAGAGGTCCTTCGGGTCGACCTTGCCGGGGTTGCCCTTCTTGACCGCGATGGCGCTGCCGGAGTTGAAGTAGGTCACCATGTCGACGACCTGCTCGCGCTCCTTGTTGTCCGTGAAGGACGACATGCCGAGCTGGAACTTGTTCGACTGGATGCCGGGGATGATCGCGGTGAAGCCGGAGTCCTGCACCTCGGCCTTGAGCCCGAGCTTGGCGGCGATCGCCTCGGCGAGGTCGACGTCCATGCCGATGACCTTGCCGCTGTCGTCCTTGAACTCGTCCGGTGCGTAGGAGGCGTCCGCGCCGACCAGGAGCTTCCCGGCCGACTTGATGTCGGCGGGGACGAGGGCGGCCAGCTTGTCGTCGGCCTTGACCGTGTTGACGGTCGCGGAGGCGTTGGGGGCACCGCTGCCGGTGTCGCTCTTGCTGCTGCTACAGCCGGTCAGCGCGAGGGACACGGAGACGGTGGCCACGCCGGCCGCGAAGAGGCGGGTGCGCTGGGTACGGACGCTCATGAGGGGGATCTCCTCCTGGGGAGAGAAATCGGGCGGAGCGCGCCGCGGGAGCGGCGCACCGGGTCAGCTGGCCGTACGGAGCCGTACGGATGGTTATGTCGCTGTACGTCGTCGTACGGGCGTTGCCGGGTGGTGCAGTGACCGGGCGCAGGGGGCCGCCCGGGGTGGTGCCGGTACTGCGTGCGCCACCCTCCGCCGAGGTGGACGTCGACCTGGAACCGCCTCGACCGGTGGTCGGCTCGATCCGAGTTGGGGGGAATCCTGCCATCTGACGACGGTCAGATGGCCCTCATCCAGATCAAAATCGGATAACGAGGGCTCATGCTGTCCGCTATTCGGACAGATCGCGTGTCCCTGTCACCCTGCGTATAAGTATGCAGATCTGCCTGTACTCCGCCGGAAGGCCCGCCGGGACGGGCGGGGCCCCGGGCGGGGCCCCGCGCCGCCGGGCGGGTTCAGATGCCGCCGTTGACCACCGCGTTCTGCGCCGCGCCGGCGCCCACGTTCCAGGTGGCGAGGATCTTGTCGTACTCGCCGCTGCGGATCAGCTGGTCCACCGCCCGGGACAGGGTGTCGCGCAGCTCGGTGTCCTCCTTGCGCACCGCGATCCCGTACGGGTTGGAGGTGGACTGGGCGCCGGTCACCTCGAACCGGGCGCCGCCGTCGGTGGTCTTCGCCGCGTAGGCGGCCACCGGGAAGTCGTTCAGGCCGGCCGCCGCGGTGCCGGCGGCGACCTCGGCCAGCGCCTTGGCGTCGGTGTCGAAGCGGTGCACGGTCAGCTGGCGGCCGGTGCGGGCGCAGACGGCCACCTGCCGGGTGGCGATGCCGTCCTGGGTGGTGCCCTGCTGGAAGGCGACCGTCCGGCCGCACAGGTCGTCCAGGGTCCGGATCCCCTTGGGGTTGCCCTTCGGGACGACGATCGAGGTCCCGGCGATGAAGTAGTCCACGAAGTCCACGCCCGGGTTGACCTGCTTGCCGTCCCCGTCCAGGCCCTCACGGCGCTGGCGGACGTCGCTGAGCGCGGACATCGCCACGTCGAACTGCTTGCCCTGGAGGTTCGGCACCAGCTTGTCGAACGGGGTGTCCACGAACTCGACCCGCACGTCGAGGATCCGCCCCAGGGCGGCGGCGAGGTCCGGGTCGAGGCCGGTCGGCTTGCCGTCCGGCCCGCGGAACTCCACCGGCGGGTAGTTCACGTCCATGCCGATCCGCAGCACCCCGGCCGCGCGCTGGGCCTTCGGCAGCTTGGCCCGGAGGTCCTTGACCGGATCGCTCGCGGCGGCCTGCCCGCCACCGCCGCATCCGGTCAGCAACAGGGCTCCGGCGACCGCCAGGGCGGCTGCGGCGGAGACCGGACGACGGGCAGGGGGGAGGTGAGGCATGAGGGCTGCTCCTGGGGGCGGACCGCGGTCGGCGCGGTGACGCACTCGGGTACGCGGAATGGCGGACAGACGATCCTGCCATCCCGCCCTGCCGGGCCCGGCGGCGGGTGTGTCAGAATTCCGGTACCGGGTGACCCCCGAATGCTCGAACCAGGCCGACGAGCCCCGACAGGCTCGGGGTGCTCGGGAACGGAAGTCATCACGTGGCTCCGTATCCGGAGCGCCGATTCCCCTACCGGTCTGCGTTCACTCCCGCGGGTGCGCGTGCCGCCACGCCGTTGCCGCCGCCGGAGCCAGGTGCTTCCGACACCGGGCCCCAGCAGACGCGACAGCACGGCGATGAACGGTGCGTGACGAGGACGAAAAGGCATAGGTGCGATGCCTTCGTCCGACCTACGCTCGGCCCGGTAGCACAACGCGGACAACACCAGACCCCATAAAAACCCTCATCCGAGGGCGCCACCCGACGGCAGCGCCCCCGCCCCGCCCCCGGGTCCGCTGCGGCGTACCCGGTGTTCCGGATTTCCGGTCGGGGCGCCCCGTCCGTCGGCCGCGCACCTCGCCAGATCAATGACGAAGAGGTCATCGTGGCAGCGGAGATCATCAGCAGCACCCAGGACACCGTCGATCCGGTCGACGCCGTTTTCGCGCTCCACCGCGGCGGCAAGATGGAGATCCGGGCGACCGTGCCGGTGCGCGACGCGGACGACCTGTCCCTCGCCTACACCCCCGGTGTCGCGCGGGTCTGCACGGCCATCGCCGAGCAGCCGGAGCTGGTCAACGACTACACCTGGAAGTCCAACACCGTCGCGGTGGTCACCGACGGCACCGCGGTGCTCGGCCTGGGTGACATCGGCCCGGAGGCCTCGCTCCCGGTGATGGAGGGCAAGGCCATCCTGTTCAAGCAGTTCGGCGGGGTGGACGCGGTGCCGATCGCGCTCGCCTGCACCGAGGTGGACGAGATCGTCGAGACGGTGGTCCGGCTGGCCCCCTCCTTCGGCGGCGTCAACCTGGAGGACATCTCCGCCCCGCGCTGCTTCGAGATCGAGCGGCGGCTCCAGGAGGCCCTGGACATCCCGGTCTTCCACGACGACCAGCACGGCACCGCGATCGTCACCACCGCGGCCCTGTGGAACGCGGCGAAGGTGACCGGCCGGGAGATCGGCTCGCTGCGTGCCGTCATCTCCGGCGCCGGCGCGGCCGGCATCGCCATCGCCAAGATGCTGCTGGCGGCGGGCATCGGCGACGTGGCCGTCTGCGACCGCAAGGGCGTCGTCCACCAGGGCCGCGAGGACCTGACCGACGTCAAGGCCGAGATCGCCGGGCTGACCAACCGCACCGGCCTCAAGGGCACCCTGGCCGACGCGCTGGCCGGCGCGGACGTGTTCATCGGCGTCTCCGGCGGCACCGTGCCGGAGGAGGTCGTGGCGACCATGGCCGAGGGCGCGTTCGTGTTCGCGATGGCCAACCCCAACCCGGAGATCCACCCCGAGGTGGCGCACAAGTACGCGGCGGTCGTCGCCACCGGGCGCAGCGACTTCCCGAACCAGATCAACAACGTGCTGGCCTTCCCGGGGATCTTCGCCGGCGCCCTCCAGGTGCGGGCGTCCCGGATCACCGAGGGCATGAAGCTGGCCGCCGCCAAGGCGCTGGCCGGTGTGGTGGCCGACGAGCTGACGCCGCACAAGGTCATCCCCTCCCCGTTCGACGAGCGGGTGGCCCCGGCGGTCACCAAGGCGGTGGCCGAGGCCGCCAGGGCCGAGGGCGTCGCCCGGATCTGACGGTCCGGAACCCCGACACACCACCTCCCCCCCCCGCGAGCCAAAGGGCGCGCCACTGCCGAAAGGGAGGAGCGACCAGCGAGGCACGAGCGCCGGAGCGACGACCGTCGGCAGTGGGTCCGAGCGCCCGGCGGCGAGCGGGGGAAATAAAACGGGTGCCGGGACGCGCGTCACATCCTCGCGCGGTTCCCGGCCCCGGTCGCCCCGGCTAGTGTCCGGGGCATGTTTGCTGCCTATGCCGCCCGTATCGACGCCGACGATCCGCTCGGCGCACTGGAGTTGGGCGAACTCCCCGAGCCGCAGGCCCGTCCCGGCTGGAGCGTGGTCACGGTCCGGGCCGCCAGCCTCAACCATCACGACCTGTGGTCGCTGCGCGGTGTCGGCCTGCCCGCCGAGCGGCTGCCGATGATCCTCGGCTGCGACGCGGCCGGCGTCGACCAGGACGGCAACGAGGTGGTCGTCCACTCGGTGGTCGGCCAGACCGGCCACGGGGTGGGCCCGACCGAGCGCCCGTCCATCCTGACCGAGCGCTACCAGGGCACCTTCGCCCAGCAGGTGGCCGTGCCCACCTGGAACCTGCTGCCCAAGCCCGCCGGGCTGAGCTTCGAGGAGGCCGCCTGCCTGCCGACGGCCTGGCTGACGGCGTACCGGATGCTGTTCACCAAGGGCGGGGTCAGGCCCGGTGACACGGTGCTGGTGCAGGGGGCGGGCGGTGGGGTGGCGACCGCGCTGGTCGTCCTCGGCAAGGCCGCCGGCCTGCGGGTCTGGGTCACCGGCCGGGACGAGGCCAAGCGCCGCCGGGCGGTCGGGCTCGGGGCGGACGCGGCCTTCGAGAGCGGCGCCCGGCTGCCCGAGCGGGTGGACGCGGTGATGGAGACGGTCGGCGCCGCGACCTGGTCGCACTCGGTGAAGGCGCTGCGTCCGGGCGGCACCCTCGTCATCTCCGGGGCCACCTCCGGACCGAACCCGAGTGCCACCGAGCTGAACCGGATCTTCTTCCTGGAGCTCAAGGTGGTCGGCTCGACCATGGGCACCAAGGAGGAGCTGGCCGGACTGCTGGCGCTGTGCGCCAACACCGGCGTCCGTCCGGTGATCGATGCGGTGCTGCCGCTGTCCGAGGCCCGGGAGGGCTTCGCCCGGCTCGCCAAGGGTGAGGTCTTCGGCAAGATCGTGCTCAACCCCTGACGTGCGACGGCCCGGCGCCTCCGTCGGATCGGAGACACCGGGCCCTCGCAGGGGGCGGCGGGCGGCGGGCGGCGGGCGGTCAGCCGAGCAGCCGCTTCAGCCGCTCACCGGCCGTGCCCAGGACCGAGCGGGCCTCGGCCAGTTGGTCGGCGCCGACGCCGCCGTCCCGGGCCGCGTCGCGGACCTGGTCGCGGAAGCGGTCGAGCAGCCGGTCCAGTTCGCGGGCCGGGTCCCCGGCCGGATCGGTGCGCGCCCACGGTGGCAGGTCGGCGGGGGCGGTCTGCTCGGCGTCCCCGGCCTGGCCGGCCTTGTCCTTGTCCAGGTCGATCCGGGTCGCCGTGACCCGCTCGGACCGGTCGGACTGCTCGGCGGACTCGTCCGTGGGGTGGCCCCAGCGGGCCGCGTCGGCCAACCCGGCCAGGCCCTTGGTCAGTTCGGACAGGCCCTCGGCCAGCCCGGTCGGCCAGTCGCCCTTCGCGGCGTGCTCGCGCACCTGCTGCTCGACCCGGCGCTTGATCCGCAGCGCCTCCTGCTGGGCGGCGGTGCGGGAGGCCTTGGCCTGCTCCCGGAGCCGACGGGCCTCCTCCTCGGCGGCCTTCGCCTTGGCCTTGGCGGCCCGCTCCTGCTCCCGGGCGCGCTTGGCCTGTTCCTTGGCCTGCTGCTTGAACTGGGTGAACTCCTCCTTGGCGCGCTGCCAGGACTCGTTGTCGCCCCAGGGCCCGGCCCACGGGTCGCCGCCCGCTCCGGGGCCCTCCGGCCGGGGAGCCTGCTTGGCGGCCTGCCAGAGCTCCTCGCGGAGGTCCTTGGCGCTGTCCCGGACGTCCTCCCGGATCGCCCCGGCGAGTTGGGCCACGGAGTCGTGGATCTCCAGCTCGAGTTCGTCCAACTCGACCTGGCGGGCCTCCAGTTCGGCGCGCCCGGCGTCGGTCAGCCGGTAGACCTTGCGGCCGCCCTCGGTGCTGTGGCTGACCAGGCCCTCCTGCTCCAGCTTCGCCAGCCGCGGGTAGACCGTGCCGGCGGAGGGTGCGTAGAGGCCCTGGAAGCGCTCCTCGAGCAGGCGGATCACCTCGTAGCCGTGCCGCGGGGACTCGTCCAGCAACTTCAGCAGGTAGAGCCGGAGCCGGCCGTGGCCGAACACGGGGGTCATTTCAGGCCTCCTTGGTGAGGTCGGGGCCGGTGGGAGCGTCGGACGGGGCGGCCGGGAGCTCCCGGACCACCGCCGGGGTGTCGTCCTCCGGCTCGGGGCGGCGCAGCACGGTGACCGCGCCGGAGACGGTGGTGACGTGGAGGCTACCCCGGCCGTCGCCGAGCTGGCCGGAGATCTTCTTGGCGCCCCAGGTGCTGTTCATGGTCAGCTCGTCGAAGGTGCTGGAGACGTCGCCGCTGGTGGAGCCGGCCTCGACGGTGGCGTCGGCCAGCGAGGGGATCCGGACCACGACCGCGCCGCTGACCGTGTTGACCTTGATGTCGGTCTCGCCGGCCACGTCGAGGTCGAGGGTGACGGCACCGGTGACGGTGTTGGCCTGGATCCGGTCGGCGGTGCCGGCGATCACGGTGAGCTGCCCGGAGACGGTGTTGACCTTGAGCCGGCCGCCGACGGCCTGCGCCTCCACGTCGCCGGTGACGGTGGCGGCGTCGATCCGGCCGGTGACCCCGGCCAGGGTGGTGCCGCCGCTGGCGCTCTGCACCGAGACGCGCCCGTCGATGCCGCTGACCGTGGAGTGCGCGGACACCGCGCCGACCTTGACCTCGGTGCCGGCCGGCACGGTCAGGGTGATGTCGACGGAGCGCTTGCGCTTGAAGGAGTCGAAGAAGGTGCGGACCGAGCCGACCGACTTGATCCAGTCGCCGAACTCGCCCCAGCTGTTGATGTCCTTGTAGGTGGCGGTCAGGACGCCGTCCACGAGGGTGACGTGCAGCGGGTCGCCCTTGAGGTCGGTGACCTCCAGGCGGGCCGGCCCCTCGGCCGCGACCACGTTCACCGTGCCGTCGATGACGCGCACGTGCAGCGCGCGGACCTCGTCCTCGAAGGTGGTCCTGCCGGGCCCCTCGATCGTCCACTGGCTCATCTCTGCCGCCTCCCGTAGCGGATCGCGATGTATCGCGTTCTCTGCTAAAGACGATATATCGCGTGCCGGGAAAAGCAAGCGGTTCCGCCCCGATCCCGCCCCGGACCCGACCCCGAGGCCACCCCTACGGGGACACGCGCAGGGCCCGGAGGGCGGTTGCCCTCCGGGCCCTGCGGCGGTCACGAGGTCAGCGCCTCAGCACGTCAGCACGTCCGTGCGTCGGGACGTCACTCGTCGTCCTCGTCGTCGAGCCGGGCCAGCCAGGTGGCCAGCCGCTCGACCGGGATCTCGAAGTCCGGGTTGAGGTCGACGAACTCGCGCAGGCGCTCGGCCAGCCACTCGAAGGTGACCTCCTCCTCGCCGCGCCGGTTCGCCAGCTCCTCGATGCCTCGGTCGGTGAAGTACACGGGTTCGCTCCGGTCCGCTGGGAATTGACCTGGTCAGGATAGTCCGGGCCGGTCGGCCGCCGGGGCGGTACGGGTGGGACGGGAACGCCCGCGGCCTCCGCCCCCGGAAGAGGGGGCGGAGGCCGCGGGCGTCGGTGCTGCTGCGGGTCCTCGGCTCGTCAGAGCGAGAAGACCTCCTCGATCAGCGCCTGCTGCTCGGCGGCGTGCCGCTTGGCCGAGCCGACGGCGGGCGACGAGGCCGCGGTGCGGGCGACCCGGCGCAGACGGGCGTCGCCGCCGCTGCGGCCGATGACGACCTGGAGGTGGTCGACCAGGTTCATCGCGATGAACGGCCAGGCACCCTGGTTGGCCGGCTCCTCCTGCGCCCAGACGAACTGGACGTTGTCGCCGTAGCGGGCCAGCTCCTCCTGGAGCTCGGCCACCGGCAGCGGGTAGAGCCGCTCGACCCGGACGATCGCGGTGTCGGTGACGCCGCGCTCGGTGCGGGCCGCCGCCAGGTCGTAGTAGAACTTGCCGGAGGTGATGACCACCTTGCGGACCTGCGCCGGGTCGACGGTGGTGTCGCCGATGACCGGGCGGAACGAGCCGGACAGGAACTCCTCGGCCGCACTCGCCGCGGCCTTCAGACGCAGCATCGACTTCGGGGTGAAGACGACCAGCGGCTTGTGGTGCGGGTTGTGCGCCTGCCAGCGCAGCAGGTGGAAGTAGTTCGACGGCAGGGTCGGCGCCGCGACCGTCATGTTGTTCTGCGCGCACAGCTGGAGGAAGCGCTCCGGGCGGGCGGACGAGTGGTCCGGGCCCTGGCCCTCGTAGCCGTGCGGCAGCAGCAGGGTGACGCCGGAGTGCTGGCCCCACTTCTGCTCGGCGGAGGCGATGTACTCGTCCACCATGGTCTGCGCGCCGTTGACGAAGTCGCCGAACTGCGCCTCCCACATGACCAGCGCGTTCGGGCGGGTCAGCGAGTAGCCGTACTCGAAGCCCATGGCCGCGTACTCCGACAGCAGGCTGTCGTAGACGGTGTAGCGGGCCTGGTCCTCGGTGAGGTACTGCAGCGGGGTGTAGTCCTCGCCGGTCTTGCGGTCGATCAGGACGGCGTGCCGCTGGCCGAAGGTGCCGCGGCGGCTGTCCTGGCCGGCCAGGCGGACCGGGTGGCCCTCCATGAGCAGCGAGCCGATGGCGAGGGTCTCGCCCATCGCCCAGTCGATGGTGTTGTCCTCGACCGAGGCGGCGCGGCGCTGCAGCTGCGGCAGCAGGCGCGGGTGGACGGTCAGCCAGTCCGGCAGGTTGACCTGCGAGGCGGCGATCCGCTTGACCATCTCCTGGGAGATGCCGGTCTGGATGGAGACCGGGAAGTCGGCGACCGGCTTGCCGGCGGTGGCGTCGGCCGGCGCCTGGGCCGCGTCGCGGACCTCGGCGAAGACCTTCTCCAGCTGGCCCTGGAAGTCCTGGAGCGCCTGCTCCGCCTCTTCCATGGTGATGTCGCCGCGACCGATCAGGCCCTCGGTGTACAGCTTGCGCACCGAGCGCTTCTTGTCGATCAGGTCGTACATCAGCGGCTGGGTGAACGACGGGTTGTCGGCCTCGTTGTGACCGCGGCGGCGGTAGCAGATGAGGTCGATCACGACGTCCTTGTGGAACGCCTGGCGGAACTCGAAGGCGAGCCGCGCGACGCGGACCACGGCCTCCGGGTCGTCGCCGTTCACGTGGAAGATCGGGGCCTCGATCATGCGGGCCACGTCGGTGCAGTACATCGAGGAGCGCGAGGACGCCGGGGCGGCGGTGAAGCCGACCTGGTTGTTCACCACGATGTGCACGGTGCCGCCGGTGCGGTAGCCGCGCAGCTGCGACATGTTCAGGGTCTCCGCGACGACGCCCTGGCCGGCGAAGGCCGCGTCGCCGTGGATCTGGATCGGCAGCACCGGGAAGGTGGTGCCGCCCTGGTCCAGGATGTCCTGCTTGGCGCGGGCGATGCCCTCGACGACCGGGTCGACCGTCTCCAGGTGGGACGGGTTCGCGGCGAGCGAGACCTTGATGGTCTCGCCGTCCAGGCCGGTGAAGGTGCCCTCGGAGCCCAGGTGGTACTTGACGTCGCCGGAGCCGTGCATCGACTTCGGGTCGAGGTTGCCCTCGAACTCGCCGAAGATCTTGCCGTACGGCTTGCCGACGATGTTGGCGAGCACGTTCAGCCGGCCGCGGTGGGCCATGCCGATGACGGCCTCGTCCAGGCGCTGCTCGGCGGCGGAGTCGATGGTCGCGTCCAGCAGGGCGATCAGCGACTCACCGCCCTCCAGCGAGAAGCGCTTCTGGCCGACGTACTTGGTCTGCAGGAAGGTCTCGAAGGCCTCGGCCGAGTTCAGCCGGCGCAGGATGCGCAGCTGCTCCTCGCGCTCGGGCTTCGCGTACGGCTTCTCCAGGCGCTCCTGCAGCCACTTGCGCTGCTTCGGGTCCTGGATGTGCATGTACTCGATGCCGACGGTGCGGCAGTAGGTGTTGCGCAGCAGGCCGAGGATGTCGCGGAGCTTCATCATCTTCTGGCCGCCGAAGCCGCCGACCGCGAACTCGCGCTCCAGGTCCCACAGGGTGAGGCCGTGGGTGGTGACGTCCAGGTCGGGGTGCTTGCGCTGCTTGTACTCCAGCGGGTCGGTGTCGGCCATGAGGTGGCCGCGGACCCGGTAGGAGTGGATCAGCTCCATGACGCGCGCGGTCTTGTTGACCTCGTCGTCGTGGGTGGTGGCGACGTCGGTCGCCCAGCGGACCGGCTCGTACGGGATCCGCAGCGACTCGAAGATCTCGTCGTAGAAGCCGTTCTCGCCGAGCAGCAGGCGGTGGATCTCGCGCAGGAACTCGCCGGACGCCGCGCCCTGGATGACGCGGTGGTCGTAGGTCGAGGTCAGCGTCATGATCTTGGAGACGCCCAGGCGGGACAGGGTCTCCGGGGCGGAGCCCTGGAACTCGGCCGGGTACTCCATGGCGCCGACGCCGACGATGGTGCCCTGGTTCTGCATCAGGCGCGGCACGGAGTGCACGGTGCCGATGCCGCCGGGGTTGGTCAGCGAGACCGTGACGCCGGTGAAGTCGTCCATGGTCAGCTTGTTGGCGCGGGCCCGGCGGACGATGTCCTCGTAGGCCTGCCAGAAGCCGAAGAAGTCGAGGGTCTCGGCCTTCTTGATGGCCGCGACGACGAGCTGGCGGTCGCCGTTCGGCTTGACCAGGTCGATCGCCAGGCCGAGGTTGACGTGCTCCGGCTTGACCAGGAAGGCCTTGCCGTCCTCCACCTTGTAGCTGTGGTTCATGCCCGGGGCGGCCTTGATGGCCTGGACCAGGGCGTAACCGATCAGGTGGGTGAAGGAGACCTTGCCGCCACGGGCGCGCTGCAGGTGGTTGTTGATGACGATGCGGTTGTCGATCAACAGCTTCGCCGGGACGGCGCGGACCGAGGTCGCGGTCGGCACCTCCAGCGAGGCGTCCATGTTGGTGGCGACGGCCTTCGCCGGGCCGCGCAGCTGGACCAGCTCGGGGCCGGCCGCAGCGGCTGCGGCGGGCGCGGCCGGGGCGGCGGCCTTGGGGGCCGGGGGCGCGGCCGGTGCGGCGGCGAGCGGGGCGGCAGCCGGGGCCGGCGCGGCCGGGGCGGCGGGCGCGGCCGGAGCAGCAGCGGCGGGCGCGGGGGCAGCGGCAGGGGTCGGCGTGGGGCCGGCCTGGGTCGCGGCCTGGGTCACTGGGGTCACCTCGGTACCGGGCTTGTAGTCGGCGAAAAAGTCCCACCAGGCTCGGTCGACCGAGTTCGGGTCCTGGAGGTACTGCTGGTAGATCTCATCGACGAGCCACTCATTGGGGCCAAAGCCAGTGGAGCTTGCCGAGCTGGGGGTTTCAGGTTGTGGCGACACGGCGGCAACCGCCCTCTTCCGCTTCCTTTTGGGATGTTTGGACAGCGGGGATTAAGGCTACGCCCCTGACCAGTGATCGCGCAGGCCCCGGGCCCCAGGCGTCGCCCAGATCACAGTCCTGACCTGCACTTTGGCTGAAAAAGTGCGTTAGAAAGCCGTATCTGAGGGGAACCGGTCGGGACCGATCACCCCATAATCCAGGGCAAATACGGACAAACAGTCGCTCGGATCCCCCGGTGATCTTCGTGTGCGTCTGTGTCGGATCTGTGACAAATGTCCCGGCCGCTCAGCACTGCCCGGGCAGCCGGACCTCGATCCGGCAGCCGCTCGGCGACTCCGCCACCGCGATCCGCCCGCCGTGCAGGTCCACCGCCCAGCGGGCGATCGCCAGGCCCAGGCCGGTGCCGCCGTCCGAGCCCGGTCCGGCGGCGGTCGCGGTGCCGCTGCGGCTGAAGCGCTCGAAGACCCGGCCGCGGTCCGCGAGCGGGATGCCCGGGCCCTCGTCCTGGACCTCCAGCAGCAGGCCGCCGTCCTCGCCGTCGGGCCGGGCGCGCACCGTGACGGTGCCGCCGGGCGGCGAGTGCTTGCAGGCGTTGTCGACCAGGTTGGCGACCACCTGGTGCAGCCGTTCCGGATCCGCCACGGCGGTCAGGCCGGTCGGGCTGACCTCCAGGGCCAGCCGGACGTCGCCGCGCCGGGAGAACGCCCCGCCGGCCGTCGCGCCGTCCACGGTGACCCCGCGCAGCACGCCGTCCAGGAACTCCCGGACCTCGAACGGGCGGGCGTCCAGGTCGACCACCCCGTCGTCGATCTTGGAGAGGTCCAGCAGGTGGGTGACCAGTCGGCCGAGCCGTTCGGTCTGCTCCAGCGCGGCCCCCAGCGTCGCCGGGTTGGGCTGCACGACGCCGTCCACCACGTTCTCCAGCACGGCCCGCAGCGCGGCGATCGGCGTGCGCAGCTCGTGCGAGACGTTGGCGACCAGCTCGCGGCGGTGCCGGTCGGCGGCCTGGAGGTCGGCGGCCATGGCGTTGAACGCGGCCGCCAGCTCGCCGATCTCGTCGCGCGAGCTCACCTCGACCCGGCGGCTGTAGTCGCCGGAGGCCATCGCGCGGGCGGCGGCCGTCATCTCGCGCAGCGGGGCGGTCAGCCCGTGCGCGAGGAACTGCATGAAGAGCAGCGAGGCGATCATGGAGAAGACCATGATGATCCGGATCTGGGTCTCGGACCGGATCGCCACCACCACCATCCCGGTGGCCAGGAACACGGAGACGATCACCAGCAGGGCCAGTTTGCCCTTGATCGAGCGGACCGGGTCGAGCGGACGGATGTCGGCCCAGACCCGGCTGGCCGCGCGGGCGGCCAGGGTCTGCGGGCGGACGCCGTCGGCGTCCCCGTTGCGTTGCTGTGGAAAGGTCATTGGTCCCTGTGATCCCCGTGCGGTGTCACGGCGGTGCCGGGACACGGGCCCCCCGGTGGCCCGTCGCCCGGAGCCCCCGTCAGGAGAGCGGGGCCTCCAGCGCGTATCCGACGCCGTGCACGGTGCGGATCCAGCTGGCGCCGATCTTGCGGCGCAGTGCCTTCACATGGCTGTCCACGGTGCGGGTGCCGGACGCGTCCGTCCAGTCCCAGACCTCGGCCAGCAGCTGCTCGCGGGTGAGCACCGCGCGCGGCTGGGCGGCCAGGCAGGCCAGCAGGTCGAACTCGGTCGGCGTCAGGTGGACGTCGCCCGAGGCCAGTCGGACCCGGCGCTGCACGTGGTCGATCTCCAGCTCGCCGAAGCGCAGGCTGCCGAGCGCGGGCGTGCGGGCGGCCTGCTGGGCGCGCTCGACGCGGCGCAGCAGCACGTTGACCCGGGCGGCCAGTTCGCGCATCGAGAACGGCTTGGTCATGTAGTCGTCGGCACCCACGCCGAGGCCGACCAGCAGGTCCGTCTCGTCGTCGCGGGCGGTCAGCATCAGTACCGGCACCGGGCGTTGGGCCTGGATCCGGCGGCACACCTCCAGCCCGTCGAAGCCGGGCAGCATGATGTCCAGGACGACCAGGTCCGGCTGCCAGGTGTGGAAGCCGTCCACCGCGCCGGGGCCGTCGTGGGCCACGGCGACCTTGAACCCCTCCGCGCCCAGTCGGGCCGCGATCGACTCGGCGATCGTGGGCTCGTCCTCCACCACCAGCACTCTGCGCTGACTGCTCACCGTGCCACCGGTGTTGGGGTTGTCCTGCTGGATTTCTGTCACGGTCACGCCACCGCCCCCAGGGCTGCGGGCCGGCCACCTGTGGGGATGGCGGGGCTCCGCTCGTAGTCTTGTTCCGTCGTGGACTGTGCCGGGTCCGCCGTCCCGTCGCGCGCCGGGAGGGTGGGGACGGATGGTCTTCCGTCCACTTCTCCCACGCACTTCGCAGCGTACGGACAGCGGATGCCTCCCGGCAGGCGGACCGGACGTTTCCGGCCCGCGGGCCGACTGTCCGCCCGCCCTCGGGCCCACCGCACGAGTGGGCACGGGCCGATACCTTACCCGGCTAATTTTCTCTGTGTAACGGTACGTATGCAGTCCAGTTGACGCCAAGTCGCCGGTCAGAGGCCCTACTGACGCGTTAATCGACAGAAGGTCTGGACCAATGTCGGGAATCCGGCCGGTCCGCGCGACGACGGTCTTCACGGGCTTTTCTCAGGTGCCTCTCAGAACCTCGACGTACGGTGGCCGCGACAGCGCCCCGCAGGGCGGAATCCGGCCGTCGTGCCGGTGCGTTGGGCGCCCTCGGGCCCGGTGGCCGCGGGCGTGGAGCGGAGGTCGACATGGCGGGACTTCGGCGGGACACCGCGCGGCGCGCGCCCGTGCGGCCGTCGTGCGGAATGCTGCGGCACGGACTGCGCACCGGCGTCGTCGAATGGCTGCTGGAACGCGTGCCGACGCCCCGGCGCACTCCCTTCACGCTCGGATATCTGGCGGTGGTGGGGATCACGGCGACCTTCGCCAGGGTCGCCGATCCGGAACTCGTGCAGCGTTTGCAGGAGGCCTCCAGCTCGGACGGCCACAACCTGCTGCTGCACCCGCTGCGGGTGCTGGTGCTCAGCGGGTTCTGGGTGGCCGGCGGCTCCTGGACGCCCTACCTGTGGGGGTTCGCCGTCACCCTGGCGCCGCTGGAGCGCCGGGTCGGCTCCGCCCGGACGGCGGCCGTGTTCGCGGCCGGGCACGTCGTGGCCACGCTGCTCTCCCAGGGCGTGGTGATCGCCGCGGTGGATGCCGGGCGGATGGCGCCGGCGGCGCTGGAGCGCCTGGACATCGGGGTCAGCTACGGCGTCTACGCCTGCCTGGGCGCGGTGGTCGCCTCCCTCCCGCTGCGCTGGCGGCTGCCCGCGCTGGCCGGCGCCGGGCTGGTGCTCGCCCAGCAGATCGCCGGGGAGCGGGACCTGGTCACCGCCGTCGGCCACCCGGTCGCCCTGCTCACCGGGGTGGCGATGTGGGGCTGGGTGCGCCGGGTGGAGCGGCGCCCGTCCCGGCCGCGGATCCGGCTGCCGCTGGCCCCGGTGGTCGGCGCCGCACCGGCCGCTGCCGCCGCCGTGGTGCGGGCCGGTGCCCGGCCGTCCGCCGTGCGCTGACGACCGGGACTCCTTGGGCAGTTCTTTCCCTGTTCTTTTGACGGGCCTTCCCTCCGGGCGGGCCGCTGACGGCCTGTTCGCTCACAGCGAACAAGGGGTGGGGAACATCCCGCACCCGCCAAGCCTTAGTCAGGTCGACTCAAGTTCACTGACCGGGGAGAGATCATGGCATCGACGTCCACACCGCTCACCCTGCCCGTGCTGCCGCTCGACGACGAGGTCGTGCTCCCGGGCATGGTCGTCCCGCTGGACCTCAAGGACGCCGAGGTGCGGGCCGCGGTCGAGGCCGCCCGCGCGGCGGCCACCGGCTCCGGCAAGCCGCAGGTCCTGCTGGTCCCGCGGGTCGACGGCTCGTACGCGGCGGCCGGCACGCTGGCCACCGTGGAACAGGTCGGCCGGCTGGCCGACGGGGAGCCGGCGGCGCTGGTGCGCGCCGTGCGCCGGATCCGGATCGGGGTCGGCACCACCGGCCCCGGCGCCGCCCTCTGGGTGGAGACCACGCCGTTCCGGGAGTCCTCGGTCGGCATGCCGGTGGCCGGGCGGGCCGCCGAGCTGGTCAAGGAGTACAAGGCGCTGTCCACCCAGTGGCTGCGCCGGCGCGGCGCCTGGCAGATCGTCGACCGGGTGGCCCAGATCGAGGGCGTCGGCGAGCTCGCCGACAACATCGGCTACGCCCCCTTCGCCACCGCCGAGCAGAAGCTCAAGGTGCTGCTGGAGGCCGACCAGGTCGCCCGCCTGGAGTACGCGCTCACCCTGCTGCGCGACCACCTCGCCGAGGAGGAGGTCAACGACACCATCCGCAAGGACGTCGAGGAGGGCGTGGCCAAGCAGCAGAAGGAGTTCCTGCTCCGCCGCCAGCTGGAGGCCGTGCGCAAGGAGCTGGCCGAGCTGAACGGCGACCCGGCCGACGAGGAGGGCGACTACCGCGCCCGGGTCGAGGCCGCCGACCTGCCGGACCGGGTCCGCGAGGCCGCGCTCAAGGAGGTCGACAAGCTGGAGCGCTCGTCCGACCAGTCGCCCGAGGGCTCCTGGATCCGCACCTGGCTGGACACCGTCCTGGAGCTGCCCTGGAACGAGCGCACCGAGGACGCCTACGACATCGCCGGCGCCCGCGCCGTGCTCGACGCCGACCACGCCGGCCTCGCCGACGTCAAGGACCGGATCGTCGAGTACCTGGCCGTCCGCAAGCGCCGCTCCGACCAGGGGCTCGGCCTGGTCGGCGGCCGCCGGGGCGGCGCGGTGCTGGCCCTGGTCGGCCCGCCCGGCGTCGGCAAGACCTCGCTCGGCGAATCCGTGGCCCGCGCCATGGGCCGGAAGTTCGTCCGGGTCGCGCTCGGCGGCGTCCGGGACGAGGCCGAGATCCGCGGCCACCGGCGCACCTACGTCGGCGCGCTGCCCGGCCGGCTGGTCCGGGCGATCAAGGAGGCCGGCTCGATGAACCCGGTCGTCCTGCTCGACGAGATCGACAAGGTCGGCTCCGACTACCGGGGCGACCCGGCCGCCGCCCTGCTGGAGGTGCTGGACCCGGCCCAGAACCACACCTTCCGGGACCACTACCTGGAGGTCGAGCTCGACCTCTCCGACGTCGTCTTCCTCGCCACCGCCAACGTGCTGGAGGCCATCCCCGAGCCGCTGCTCGACCGGATGGAGCTGGTCCGCCTCGACGGGTACACCGAGGACGAGAAGGTCCTCATCGCCCGCGACCACCTGCTCCCGCGCCAGCTGGAGCGGGCCGGCCTGGGCGACGGCCAGGTCACGGTCGACGAGGAGGCGCTGCGCAAGCTCGCCGGGGAGTACACCCGGGAGGCCGGTGTGCGCACCCTGGAGCGCTCGATCGCCCGGGTGCTGCGCAAGATCGCCGCCGAGGCCGAACTCGGCCGGCGCGAGCTGCCCGCCACGGTCGGCACGGCGGACCTGCGCACCCTGATCGGCCGGCCGCACCACGTGCCGGAGTCCGCCCAGGACCCGGCCGAGCGGCGCACCGCCGTCCCCGGCGTGGCCACCGGCCTCGCGGTCACCGGCGCCGGCGGCGACGTCCTCTACATCGAGGCCTCGCTGGCCGACGCCGAGACCGGCGGCACCGGGCTGACCCTGACCGGGCAGCTGGGCGACGTGATGAAGGAGTCCGCGCACATCGCGCTCTCCTACCTGCGCTCGCGGGGCGCCGAGCTGGAACTGCCGGTCACCTCGCTGCGCGACCGCGGAGTGCACCTGCACATCCCGGCCGGGGCCATCCCCAAGGACGGCCCGAGCGCCGGCATCACCATGACCACCGCGCTCGCCTCGCTGCTCTCCGGCCGCAAGGTCCGCACGGACCTGGCGATGACGGGCGAGGTCTCGCTGACCGGGCGGGTGCTGCCGATCGGCGGGGTGAAGCAGAAGCTGCTCGCCGCCGACCGGGCCGGCGTCACCACGGTGATCATCCCCAAGCGCAACGAGGCCGACCTGGACGACGTCCCGGCCGAGGTGCTGGAACGGCTCACCGTCCACCCGGTGTCGGACGTGCGCGAGGTGCTCCGGCTGGCCCTGGAGCCCGCAGGGGTGCTGGTCGCCGCCGCCTAGTGTGCTGCGCCGCAAGTCGCCGGCGCTCCACGGGCCGACGGCATCTCCGCGTGCCACACTGCGGAGATGCCGTCCCCCACGCAGCGCGCCCTGGCCCGGGTGCCCGCGCGGCTGCGGCCGTTCCTGGTGCGGCACCGCCGACTGGTGAAGTACCTGCTGGTCGGCAGCGGCTGCTTCGTCCTCACCACGGTGATCGACGTGGAGCTCAAGTTCACCGTTCTGGCGCACCAGCCGGTGACGGCACTGACGGTGGCGACGGTGGTCACCACCGCCGTCTCCTACGTGCTGAACCGCCGCTGGGCCTTCCGGACGGACGGGCGCGGGCCGGAGGCCCTCCTGTTCCTCCTGGTCAGCGCGGCGGCGATCGGCGTCAACGTCGTCCCGCTGGCGCTCTCCCGGTACGCCCTCGACCTGCGCGAGCCGTACGTCACCGCGTTCCAGCAGGAGGTCGCGGACTTCCTCAGCGGGATGGTCGTCGGCACCTTCGTCGCGATGCTGTTCCGCTTCTGGGCGATGCAGCGGTGGGTCTTCACCAGCCCGGTCGAGCGGGCGCACCCCGGGCCGGAACCCGGTTACGCTGCACCCGAGATGCCACGGGATGTGCCGTAAGTCCGCATGTCCGCGGATCCGTGCACCCGTGGGCCGCGAGCCGCTCCGAGACCGTGAGGTGAGGGTTATGCGCGGGGAGCCGGACGGCGTCCGGACCGGGCCCGCCAGCCAGCAGGGGATGCGCCGGGCCAACCTGGCCCTGGTGCTCGGCGTGATCGCCCGCGGCCCCCGCTCGCGCGCCGAGGTGGCCGCCGCGACCGGCCTCACCAGGGCCGCGGTCTCCTCGCTCGCCGAACAGCTGATCTCGGCCGGACTGGTCGTCGAGGAGGGCCCGGCCGCGCCCAGCGGCAAGGTCGGCCGCCCCGGCACCGCGCTCGGGCTCAACCCGCTCGGGCCCGGCGGTCTCGGCGCCGAGATCGGCGTCCGGCACCTCGGCGTCTGCGTGGTCGACCTGCGCGGCGGGGTCCGCGCCTGGCGGCGCCGGGAGAGCGCCAACCACGGGCGGGAACCCGCCGCGGTGATGGCCGACCTCGCCCGGCTGGTGGGCGAGGCCGTCGCCGAGTCGGGCCTGCGCCCGGCCGGGCTGACCCTCGCCGTGCCCGGGCTGGTCGGCGGCAGCGGGCTGCTCCAGCGGGCCGCCAACCTCGGCTGGCAGGACGTCCCGCTGGCCGCCGAACTGCGCCCGGCGCTGCGGCTGCTCGGCGACGGCCCGGGCGGGGGAGGGCTGGCCGCGCTGCCGGTCGAGGTGGACAACGAGGCCAACCTCGGCGGGCTGGCCGAACGCTGGCTGGGCGAGGGCCCGGAGGACTTCCTGTACGTCTCCGCCGAGGCCGGGGTCGGGGCGGCCGTCGTGGTCGGCGGCCGGCTGCTGCGCGGCGCGCGCGGCTACGCCGGCGAGCTCGGCCACGTCCCCGTCCACCCGGAGGGGCGGCGCTGCGCCTGCGGGGCGCACGGCTGCCTGGAGCAGTACGCGGGCGAGGCCGCGGTGCTGCGGGCGGCCGGGCTGGCCGGCCTGCCCGGGGACTGGGTGACGCTGCTCGCCGAACGCGCCGGGGCCGGGGACGAGCCGGCCCGGGCGGCGCTGGCCGGGGCCGGTGCGGCGCTCGGCATCGCCGCCGCCGGGGCGGTCAACCTGCTGGACCCGGCCGAGGTGGTGCTGGGCGGCGGCTACGCCCGGCTGGCCCCCTGGCTGCTGCCGGCCATGCGACGGGAGCTGGCCGCCCGGGTGACGGTGCGGCCGTGGGCGGAGGAGCGGCTGACGGTCTCCCGGCTCGGGCGGCGCGGGCCGCTGCTGGGCGCCGCGGTCGGGGTGGTGCGCGCCATCGTGGCCGATCCGGGGCCGCTGGCGGGCGGGTGACCCGGCCGGGTCGGCGGACGCGGGTGCGCCGGCCGTACGTCGGGCCGACGGCGGACGGACGCGGAGGAGCCCCCGGCCGGTGCTGGGGTTCCAGCGGCCGGGGGCTCCTCTGACGGTGCGTGCGGATCAGGCCTCGGTGGGGGCCTCGGCGACGATCTCGCGGCCGCCGGAGCGCGGGCCGCGCAGCACGGCCAGGTAGGCGATGCCGATGCCGATCAGCGCCCAGACCACCAGGACCAGGATCGGCATGCCCAGGTTGGTGGAGTCGAAGTAGGCGATCGACTTGGTGGCGCTGGTGCCGGCGCCGTTCGGGATCAGCGAGCCGATGGCCCGCCAGAACGGCGGCATCATCGGCGCCGGGTAGACGCCGCCGGCGCTCGGGTTGCCCAGCACCACGAAGATCAGCACCGCGACGCCGATGCCGATGATGTCGAACAGGCACTGCAACGCCATGGTGAACGCGCCGACCGTGAACACCACCAGGGCGCCGATGCCGGTCAGGGCCAGGACCGAACCGGGCAGCGCGTCCAGCACCGGTCCGGCGATGATCGTGCCGCCGAGCCCGGCCACCACCGAGTACAGCGCCAGCGCGCCGAGGCGGATCAGCAGGCGGTGGGCGTTGGCCGGCTTGGAGCCGGCGCTGATGCCGAGGATCGAGGCGACCAGGTAGCCGCCGACGCACCAGCCGATGACCAGGTAGAAGGCGGACAGGCCGTTGGTGTCGCCCTTGGCCAGCGGCACCACGTCCTGGACGGTGACGGTGCGGCCCTGGGACTTCTCCAGCGCGGTGGTGATGGACTCGGCGGCCTTGGCCGCGGAGCTGCCGCGGGCGCCGCCGACCAGCAGGGTGTCCTCGGTGCCGGTGGGGTTCACCACCAGTGCCGCGTAGATCTTCTGGTCCTTGATCTGCTGGGTCGCCGTCTCGGCGTCCGGCGCGGTGACCGGCTTCACGGCCTCGTCCGGAACCTGCTCCAGGGCCCCGACCAGCTTGGGCGTCAGCTGCGGCGGGGCGACCACCGCGATCGACAGCTTGTGCGGGGCCGGGTGGTGGAGTGCTCCGACGTACGACGTGATGAAGCCGAGCTGCAGCAGCAGCACGCCGAGCACGAGCAGCGCTGCACGCGGTGTGACCGCGCCCTTCAGTTCGGCGACGAAACCCTGCCCCGGGGCGGCCATCCACATCTCCTTGTGTATCGGCGGAAAACGGATACTTAATACCATGAACTAGTTGGGTTGTCCCATCCCCCGCGCCGGTTCCCGGCCACGGCCGCTGGGCGATACTGGCGCGATGACGGACGAGGAAGCCCTGGTGGCGGTGGAGCGCGAGGTCGGGCTGATGTTCCGGCGGGGTCGCGCGAGAGTGGCGGAACTCTCACGCCGGGTGCACCCCGAACTGGAGGGCATGGCGTACAGCATGCTCGGCTACATCGAGCAGGCCGGCCGGGTGCGGGTGACGGACGTCGGGGTGCACTTCGCGGTCGGCAAGGCCACCGTCAGCCGGCAGATCCGGGCGCTGGAGGAACTCGGACTGGTCAGCCGGGAGGCGGATCCGCTGGACCGCCGGGCGGCCCTGGTCTCGCTGACCGAGGACGGGCGGCGGCGCTACGAGGCCGCCCGGGACGGCCGGATACGGCGGGTGCGCGAGTTGATGGGCGGGTGGTCGCGCGAGGACGTGGACCGGTTCGCCGAGCTGCTGCACCGCTTCAACGAGGTGATGGGGGAAGCGCCGGGGGAGTGAGCCCCAGGTCGGGGCCGGTGGCTTTACTGGAACTTGAGGAAAGTTGCCTAAGTCAACCATTCAGGTCTATGGTTGCTTAAGGCAACAATCTTTCCTGCCCGCGTCCCCGCACCCCGCCGCCTCGCCGAAGGACCCAGATGACCGTGACCACCCAGGCCTCGACCGGCGCCGCCGCCGTCGACGACCGACCGATGACCCACCGGCAGGTGATGGAGGCACTGTCCGGGCTGCTGCTCGGCCTGTTCGTGGCCGTGCTCTCCTCGACCATCGTCTCCAACGCGCTGCCGCACATCCTCACCGACCTGCACGGCGGCCAGTCCGCCTACACCTGGGTGATCACCGCGGCGCTGCTCACCATGACGGCCGCCACCCCGATCTGGGGCAAGCTCTCCGACCTGGTCAGCAAGAAGCTGCTGCTCCAGATAGCCCTGCTGATCTACGTCGCGACCTCCGCCCTCGCCGGGCTCTCGCAGAACACCGGTGAGCTGATCGCCTGCCGCGCGCTCCAGGGCATCGGGGCCGGCGGTGTCGTCGCGCTCGGCCAGATCTGCCTGGCCGCGATGGTCCCGCCGCGCGAACGCGGCCGCTACAGCGGCTACTTCGGCGCGGTCTTCGCGCTCGCCACCATCGGCGGCCCGCTGATCGGCGGCGTCATCGTCGACACCTCCTGGCTCGGCTGGCGCTGGTGCTTCTACGTCGGCATCCCGTTCGCGCTGGCCGCGATCCTGGTGGTGCAGCGCACCCTCAAGCTGCCGGTGGTCAAGCGCAAGGTGAAGATCGACTACCTGGGCGCGGTGGTCATCACCGGCGCGGTCAGCCTGCTGATGATCTGGATCACGCTGGCCGGCACCAACTACCCGTGGCTGTCCTGGCAGACCGTGGTGATGGTCGGCGGCGGCCTGCTGCTGGGCGCCCTGGCGGTCGTGGTCGAGCGCCGCGCCGCCGAGCCGATCATCCCGCCGGACCTGTTCAAGTACCGCACGGTCACCCTGGCCGCGATCGCCAGCGTGCTGGTCGGCGTCGGGATGTACGGCGCGACCACCTTCCTCAGCCAGTACTTCCAGCTCGCCCGGGACAAGTCCCCGACGACGGCCGGCCTGATGACCCTGCCGATGATCCTCGGCCTGGCGGTCTCCTCGGCCGTGGCCGGCCGGCTGATCACCAAGTACGGCAAGTGGAAGGCCTACCTGGTCACCGGTACCGCGCTGCTCGCGATCGGCTTCGCCCTGCTCGGCACCGCCCGGGCCGACACCAGCTACGGGCTGCTCTCGCTCTACATGGCGCTCACCGGCATCGGCCTCGGTCTGACCAGCCAGAACCTGGTGCTCGCGGTGCAGAACACGGTGCCCCGGCACGAGCTCGGCGCGGCCAGCTCGGTGGTCACCTTCTTCCGCACCATGGGCGGCGCGATGGGCGTCTCCGCGCTCGGCGCGCTGATGTCCAACAAGGTCGGCCACTACCTGGCGGAGAACCTCGCCGCCGCGCACATCCCGGCCGGGGCCGCGGCCTCCGGCGGCGGCATCCCGGACCTGGCGAAGCTGCCCGCCCCGATCGTGCCGCTGGTGACCGACGCCTTCGGCCACGGCGTGGGCACCGTCTTCCTGTGCGCCGCGCCGTTCGCCGCGCTGGCCTTCGTCACCGTGCTGTTCATCCGGGAGACCGCGCTGCGGACCGCCCAGGAGGGCTGACCGGGGCGCCGGGGACGCGCACGACGACGGGCCGGGGAGTGTGGAGACACTCCCCGGCCCGTCGTCGTGCGGTCGGACCGGACTACGGGGCGGCGATCAGCACCAGGCCGTAGACCACGGCGGCGGCGCAGAGCGCGAAGCAGACGTACGCGCCGGCCAGCAGGGCGGACCGGCCGCCTCCGGCGGCGGCGCCGTCCGCCTCACGGGCGCTCAGCGCGGCCTCCCGGCGGGACATCGCCAGGATGCCGAGGGCGAAGACGGAGACCACGGCGACGGTGACGCCGAAGCTGATGCCGGCGGTCTGGGCCAGCGCGTTCCACTTGATGTGCAGGGACATGGTGAGTGCTCCTGGGCGCTCAGGCCGCGACCGTGGTCGAGGCGGCGGTGGGGGCGGCGGTGGCCGGGGCGGTCGGGGTGACGTCGACCGGGGTGACCTCGGGGACGTCGTTGACGTTGTCCGCGCCGACCGGCTGACGGCGGGAGATCACCCACATCGCGGCCGAGCCGGCCACTAGCACGGCGCCGACCAGGACGACGCCCCAGGTGCCCTGGCGGGCCAGCACGGCGGCGCCGCCGGAGACCAGACCGGCGGCCGGCAGGGTCAGGCCCCAGGTGTAGACCATGCGGCGGACCAGGCTCCAGCGCAGCTCCGGCTTCGGGCCGCCGAGGCCGGCGCCCATGATGCCGCCGGTGCAGACCTGGGTGGTGGAGAGGCCGAAGCCCATGTGCGAGGAGGTCAGGATGACGGTCGAGACGGCCGACTCGGAGGCGAAGCCCTGCAGCGGCTTGATGTCCGCCAGGCCCTTGCCCATCGAGCGGATGATCCGCCAGCCGCCCATGTAGGTGCCGAGCGCGATCGCGGCGCCGGCCGAGACGATCACCCAGGTGGGGGGCAGCGCGCCGTGCGGCAGGGCGCCGACCGAGACCAGGGTCAGGGTGATGATGCCCATCGTCTTCTGGGCGTCGTTGGTGCCGTGCGCCAGCGAGATCAGCGAGGAGGAGAAGATCTGGCCGGTCTTGAAGCCCTTGTCGGTGGTCGCGGAGCCGCCCTTGCGGGTGATCGCGTAGGCCAGCTTGGTGGCGCCCCAGGAGGCGAGCCCGGCGACGATCGGGGAGGCGACCGCCGGGATGATGATCTTCGAGATCACGGTGTCGAAGTTGACGCCGTTCATGCCGACGCCGACGATCGTGGCGCCGATCAGACCGCCGTACAGAGCGTGCGAGGAGCTGGACGGCAGGCCGCGCAGCCAGGTCAGCAGGTTCCACAGGATCGCGCCGGCCAGGGCGGCGAAGATCACCTCGGGGTGGATGCCGGCCTTCTCGTTGACGATGCCGCCGGAGATGGTGGTGGCGACCTTCACGGACAGGAACGCGCCCGCGAAGTTGAGCAGGGCCGCGATGGTGACCGCGACCTTCGGACGAAGGGCTCCGGTCGCGATCGCGGTGGCGGACGCGTTCGCGGTGTCGTGGAAGCCGTTGGTGAAGTCGAAGGCGAGCGCCGTGATGATCACAACGGCCACCAGGAACGAGATGTGTTCCATACCCAAACAATCGTCGTAGTTGTCGCACGGACAGTTGATGACGTCGCGACCGTAGGTCTGCCTGGTGAACGGAAGGTGAACTAAGCCGGGAATCGTGGTTCCGATGGTGACCCGTCGATGGCCGAAAGCTTTCCGAGGGGTGACGTGGGCCGCGCTGAGCTGGACATTAGCGGAGAACGCCCCGGTTCGCCCCCGTTTGCTGAGAGCTGTCTCACAGGTCGCCCGCAGATCAACGGATCATCAACGGGTCAATCGAGAATTAACCTCCTGGTCCGCACGCGCTCTGTTTCCGCCGAGTAACCCGTGGGAGGATCTGCGGGATCGTCCCGGGGGGAGCCCGCGGACGGCGCCACCGGGGCAGAGCAGGGCAAGGCGGGGAGGACCAACCCATGGGCGGGGCCGCACAGCGTACGGAGACGTCGGGCGTACGCCCCTGGGTGCGGGCGGCCCTGCGGTGCGGAGCCGTCCTCGCGGCCGCCGCGCTCGCCCTGCCGCTGGCCACCCAGGCCGCCTACGCCGCACCCGACCCGGGCACCGGCATAGCCGTCGCGCCCGGGGCCGACCCGCTCGCCGCGGCCAAGGCCACCCTCGGGCCGCTGCTCGACCAGCTGCACGGGCTCTACCAGAGCGCCGAGGCCGCCACCGAGCAGTACAACGGCTCGGTCGCCAAGGCCAACGAGCAGCAGGCCGCGCTCACCGACCTCCAGGGCAGGCTCGACCGCCAGCAGAAGCAGGTCGACGCCGGGACGGACATCGCCTCCCAGCTCGCCGCCGCGCAGTACCGCAACGGCGCCGCATCCGCCTACGCCGAACTGCTGCTCTCCAAGGACCCGTACGAGGCCGTCACCATCGCCGAGCTGCTGGCCACCGCCAGCCGCTCGCAGTCCGAGTTCCTGGACAAGCTCAAGGCCGACCGGGAGGCCCTGGACGGCCTGAAGAAGCAGACCGAGGACGCCCTCAAGGCCTCGCAGGCGCTGGTCGTCCAGCAGGACGCCGCCAAGGCCAAGGTCACGGCCGACCTCGCCTCCGTCGAGCAGCTGGTCTCCTCGCTCACCGGCGCGCAGCGCACCGAGCTGGAGCAGCTGGAGAAGGCCAAGGCCGACGAGGCCCAGCTCGCCTTCCTCGCCTCCGGTGCGCTCGGCAAGGGGGAGCGCACCCCCTCGCTGTCCGGCCGCGGCGCCGTCGCCTTCGCCTTGGCCCAGCTCGGCAAGCCGTACCTGTGGGGCGGCACCGGGCCGGACTCCTACGACTGCTCCGGGCTCACCTCGCAGGCCTGGCTGCACGCCGGCAAGGCGATCCCGCGCACCAGCCAGGAGCAGTGGGCGCAGCTCCAGCACGTGCCGCTGAACCAGCTGCGGCCCGGCGACCTCGTCATCTACTTCCAGGACGCCTCGCACGTCGCGATGTACATCGGCGGCGGGCTGGTCGTCCAGGCGCCGCGGCCGGGCGCCTTCATCAAGGTGTCGCCGATCGGCTCGATGGCGATCCTCGGGGCCGTCCGCCCCGACCCGGACGGCGCGGCGGACGACGCCGGCGGCGCCTGGAAGGTGCCGGACCTGCCGAAGGGCTGGGACTCCGTCACCCCGATCGCGCCGAGCCCGGCCCCGGCGAACCCGGCCCCCGCGCCCGGCGGCACCCCGGCGACGCCCGCCCCGGGCGGGACGCCGACCACCGGGACGCCCGCGCCGACCGACCCGGGCACGCCGGCGCCGACCCCGACCGGCGGGACGCCGACCCAGACCCCGACGGACACGCCGGCCCCGACCCCGACCGGTGGCACGCCGACCCAGAGCCCCACCGACAGCCCCACCCGGACGCCGACCCCGACCCCGACCGGCACCGGCACCCCGGGTGCCACCGGCTCCGCCGGCGCCTCCGCGCCGGGCAGCCCCACGGCGACCCTGCCGCTGGGCGGCCTGCTGCAGTGACCCGGTACGGCCGGAGGCCGCCCCGCGTCCGAGGACGCCGGGCGGCCTCCGGCCGTTCGGGCGGGGTCAGCCGGCCGTGCCGGTGTCGGGCTCGAAGCGGATGACGACCGCCTTGGAGGTGGGGGTGTTGCTGATGTCGGCGGTGGAGTCGAGCGGGACCAGCACGTTGGTCTCCGGGTAGTAGGCCGCCGCGCCGCCGCGGGCCACCGGGTAGTGGACGACCCGGAAGTGCGGCGCCCGGCGCTCGGTGCCGTCCGTCCACTCGCTGACCAGGTCGACGTACCGGCCCTCGGCGAGGTCGAGTTCGGCGGCGTCGGCGGGGTTCACCAGCACCACCCGGCGGCCGCCCTTGATGCCGCGGTAGCGGTCGTCGAGGCCGTAGACCGTGGTGTTGTACTGGTCGTGGGAGCGCAGGGTCTGGAGCAGCAGGCGGCCCGGCGGGACCTCCGGGGCGGTCAGCGGGTTGACCGTGAAGTTGGCCCGGCCGGTGGCGGTGGGGAAGGTGCGGGTGTCGCGCGGGCCGTGCGGGAGGGTGAAGCCGCCGGGGCGGCGGACCTTCTCGTTGAAGTCCTCGAAGCCCGGCACCACCCGGGCGATCCGGTCGCGCAGGGTGTCGTAGTCGGTCGCGAAGTCCTCCCACGGCACGGTGTCCCGCGGTCCCAGGACGGCGCGGGCGAGGCGGCAGACGATCGCCGTCTCGGAGAGCAGGCCGGGCGCGGGCGGGCGCAGTCCGCCGCGGGAGGAGTGCACCTGCCCCATCGAGTCCTCGACGCTGACGAACTGGGCGCCGGCGCCGGTGACGTCCCGGTCGGTGCGGCCCAGGGTGGGCAGGATCAGGGCTCGGGCGCCGGTGACCACGTGCGAGCGGTTGAGCTTGGTGGAGACGTGGACGGTCAGTCGGCAGCGCCGCATCGCGGCCTCGGTGACCTCGGTGTCCGGGGTGGCCGCGACGAAGTTGCCGCCCATCGCGAAGAACACCCCGATCCTGCCGTCGCGCATCGCGCGGATGGTGTCCACCGAGTCGAGGCCGTGCTCGCGCGGCGGCTCGAAGTCGAACTCCTTCGCCAGCGCGTCCAGGAAGGCGGTCGACGGCCGTTCGAAGATGCCCATGGTGCGGTCGCCCTGGACGTTGCTGTGCCCGCGCACCGGGCAGACCCCGGCGCCGGGGCGGCCGACGTTGCCGCGCAGCAGCAGGAAGTTGACCACCTCGCGGATGGTCGGCACCGCGTGCTTGTGCTGGGTGAGGCCCATCGCCCAGCAGACGATGATCTTCTTCGACGCCAGCACCAGCCGGCCCAGCTCCTCGATCTGCTCCCAGGGCAGACCGGTCGCGGCGAGCACCCCGGCGCGCTCGGTCTCCAGCGCCTGGGCCGCGAACTCCTCGTAGCCGTGGCAGTGTTCGGCGACGAAGGCGTGGTCGACGCCGTCCTGCTCCAGGATGATCCGGTTGAGCGCGCGGAACAGCGCGAGGTCCCCGCCGAGCCGGATCTGCAGGAAGAGGTCGGTCAGCTTGGTGCCGTGGCCGACCAGGCCGCGGGCGTGCTGGGGGTTCTTGAACCGCTCCAGGCCCGCCTCCGGCAGCGGGTTGACGCTGACCACGGTCGCGCCGGCCCGCTTGGCGCGTTCCAGTGCGGAGAGCATCCGGGGGTGGTTGGTGCCCGGGTTCTGGCCGGCCACGATGATCAGGTCGGCCTGGTAGAGGTCCTTGAGGCCGACGCTGCCCTTGCCGACGCCGAGCGTCTCGGTGAGCGCCGAACCGGACGACTCGTGGCACATGTTGGAGCAGTCCGGCAGGTTGTTGGTGCCGAGCCGGCGGGCGAACAGCTGGTACGCGAAGGCGGCCTCGTTGCTGGTGCGGCCGGAGGTGTAGAAGGCGGCGCCGTCCGGGGTGTCCAGGGCCCGCAGCTCCTCGGCGATCAGCGCGAAGGCGTCGTCCCAGGAGACCGGCCGGTAGTGGGTGGCGCCCTCGTCGAGCAGCATCGGCTCGGTGAGCCGGCCCTGCTGGCCCAGCCAGTAGCCGGAGCGGCCGGCCAGGTCGGCGATCGGGTGGGCGGCGAAGAACTCGGCCCGGATCCGGCGCTCGGTGGCCTCCTCGGCGACGGCCTTGGCGCCGTTCTCGCAGAACTCGGCGGTGTGGGTCTTCTCCGGCTCGGGCCAGGCGCAGCCGGGGCAGTCGAAGCCGTTCGGCTGGTTGACCTTGAGCAGGGTGGCCACGGTGCGCCGGGCGCCCATCTGCTCGGCGGCCATCCGCAGGCTGTGGCCGACGGCGGGCAGGCCGGCGGCCGCGTGCTGGGGCGCGGACACCTCGGGGGCGTCCTGCACCGGGTCGCTCTGCGGGGCCTGCTTGGCCATGACTGCGCTCCTCGGACTGTGCTGCTGCGGGCCGCCGCACCGTTGCGGGGCTCTCCGTCCATCCTTCCACCCGGGCCGGTGCCGGGGGAGGGCCGGTGGGGAGCCCGTCCCCGGGCCGTCCTGGCGGCGGGACCCGGTCGTGGAGCGCCTCGGGGCCGGGGCACCCGGGGCGCCCGGGGCGGGCTGCCCGGTCCGCCCCGGGCGCGGCTCAGCCCACCAGCGCCCCCGTCGGGAGGGCCGCCAGGGCCCGGAGCAGTGCCCGGGCGGCGGCGTCGTTCTGCCGGAAGCCCGGGGAGTTGGTGCGCGGGCGGGCGAAGGCGGCCGCCGCGCGCAGGTTGGTGTGCGGGCCGAGGGCGGTGCGGCGCGGGTGCGGTGCGCCGCCCAGGGCCGGGTCGAGCAGTCGGCTGTCGGCCGGGTCGATGGTGACCAGGCCGGAGCGGTGGGTGTGCTCGTGGTCGCTCAGCACCTCCTCCACCACCCGGCCGGACCGGTGCAGCTCGCGCAGCACCGGGTCGAGGGTGCGGGCCAGCGCGTGCTTGGGCAGGTAGGCCTCGACCAGGGCGGTGGCGGTGACGGTGTGGCCGGGCACGGTGGCACCGGAGGCCCGCCAGGTGCCGGTGGCGGCGTCCCGCTCGACCCGGACGCCCGCGCCGAGGAAGCGGACCACCCCGGCCTCGGAGAGCGCCAGCAGTTGGCGCAGCCGGAAGCCGGGCGGGCCGGAGGCCAGGAAGCTGAAGTAGCCGAAGAACCAGCCGTCCACCTCCTCGGCGACCGAGCGGGCGGTGAGCCGGCCGCCGGCCAGCAGCCGGGGGAGCTGGCCGAACAGCGAGAGCAGGGCGAGGAAGGCGCCCAGGTCGGCGCTGTGGGCCGGGTCGGCGCGGCGGTCGACGTCGGCGGTGACGTACCCGCGCAGGTGGGTCTGGAGCTCCTCGGCGGAGCCGAGTTCGAGCCCGGCGAGCGGGTGGTCGAGCCGCTCGAAGTCGATCCGGTCGGCCGGGTCGGGCACGGCCTCGGCCACCAGCGCGGCGAGTCCGGGGGAGTACCAGTCGTGCCGGTCGTAGCGGGCCAGGAACTCCGGCCAGGGCAGTGCGGTGCGTTCCGGGTGGGCGTGGAACAGCTCGTGGTAGTGGCCGAAGCCGATCTCCTTGGCCATCAACGGCCAGGCGTCCCGGCGGAGTTCGAGGGTCCGGCCGGTGGCGATCAGGGCGTCCACGGCGGCCGCGTCGAAGTACCGGGGGAGCGGGGCGGGCGGGCCCTGGAGCCGGTAGCCGGTCTTGGAGTGGTACGGGACGCCGCGGCGGGAGCCGAGGTGCAGCACCGGTTCGCGGCCGGACGGGAGGTAGCGCAGTCCGGGCCCGTCGCCGGTCGGCTCGAAGCGCCCGCCGCGGCCCTCAGTGAGCATGGCGACCAGGTCGACCGAGGCCAGGCCGAGGCCGCGCAGGACCACCTGCTCGCCGGGCGCGATCCGGGCCAACTCGGTTTCGACGTCGGCGGAGTAGGCGGGCGGGAGGTGGAAGCGGCGGTGCCGGGCGGCGAACGCGGCGTCGGCGGCGTAGCGGGGGTGCGGGGCGGAGTCGAGGTGGCCCAGGGTGAGGGCGACGTGGTCGGCGGTGAGCGTGCGGCCGTCGAGGTGGACGGTCTGCGGGCCGTCGGCCGGTCCGTCGATCCGTCGCACGGTGTCCCGGTGGACGGTGACCGTGACCTGCGGCGGGAGGTCGGCGACCGCGCGGCGGAACACCCAGTCCAGGTAGGCGCTCTGGGCCCGCCGGGTGGGGAAGTCGGTGGGCGCCAGGTCGCGCAGTTCGGCCCGGACGGCCGGGTCCTCGACCGCCCGGAAGGGTGCGAACTCCTCGGGCCGGCGGGCCCATTCGGCCAGTGAGGGGCCGGGGCGGACCGGGCCGTCGAGGGTGGCGCGCTCGTCGGTGAACATCGTGACGTCCTCGGCCATCGAGTTCATCCGCAGCAGCGGGGACTGTTCGTGGCGCCAGATCCGGCCCGCTCCGGGCGGGTGCGGGTCGACCAGGTGGATCTCCAACGGCCGGTCGGCGGGGAGGAGTTCGGCGGCGTTGGCGGCGATCCGCTCCAGCAGTCCGGTGCCGCGCGGCCCGGCCCCGACGATCACCAGCGTCGTCATGCCCGGGCCGCCTTCCCGAAGGCCGCGCGGGCGCGTTGCAGCGGGGTGGGCGGCAGGCCGTCCCGGGTGGCGCCCTTGGCGAAGTGGCGCTCGACGTAGTACTGGCCGACGGACAGCACGGTGGTGACCACCAGGTACCAGATGGTGGCGACCATCAGCATCGGGATGACCCGGTAGGACTGCAGGTAGACCAGCTGCACCGAGTAGAGCAGGTCGGAGACGGCCAGCACGCTGACGATGCTGGTGCCCTTGAGCGCGCCGATCAGCATGTTCCCGGCGGTGGGCACGATCGAGCGCATCGCCTGCGGCACCACGATCCGGCGCAGCACCCGCCACCGGCCGAGCCCGAGCGCGGCGGCCGCCTCCAGCTGGCCGCGGTCGACGGAGAGGATGCCGCCGCGGATCACCTCGGCGGCGTACGCGGTCTCCAGCAGGGTGAGTCCGATGACGGCGGTCAGGGTGGGGCCGATCAGGTTGACGGTCTTCACGGTGACGAACTCGGGGCCGAAGGGGATGCCGAGGCCGAGGGTCGGGTAGAGCGCGCCGATGTTGAAGAAGAACAGCAGCTGGACCAGCGGCGGGGTCGCCCGGAAGATCCAGATGTAGCCCCAACTGAGCGTGCGCAGCACCGGGTTGGTGGACATCCGCATGGTGGCGAGGACGGTGCCGAACACGAAGCCGAGGGCGAGGGTGACGGCCGTCAGCCACAGGGTCAGACCCAGGCCGTCGAGGACGGACCGGGCGGTGAACCACTCGGCGACCACACTCCACTGGAAGGCCCGGTTGCGGACCACCGAGCCGACCGCCATCGCGGCCAGCAGCAGGGCGACGGCGGCGGCGATCCACTGCCCGGGCTTGCGGCGGGCGACGATCCGGGCCTCGGGGGCCGGTGGCGGTGGCGGGCTCTCGGCGCGGGCGGGGGCGGGCAGGAGGTCCTGCGGGGTGGCCATGACGGCGGCTCCTGGGCGGAGTACGGGCGGGGCGGGGTACGGGCGTGATCACGTACGGGTCCCTCGGGCGCCGGCCCGTGTCCCTCAACACGGCCGGTGCGCGGCACTGCACTCCGCTGCGATCGTACGCGTGCGCGATCGAGGGCTGTCAAGGGTGATCGGGCCGCGATCGACAGCGGTGCGGGGCCGGTCGCACCCTGTCGGAGAAGCGACAGGAGATCGCAACAGTGCGGCAATGATGGACGGTTGACGTACCAGTCGGCCGACTGCTCAACTTGAGGCCATGTACGCCGAGCAGCCCCTGGTCACCCGCGACCACATCGACTTCGGTCGGGTGTGGTCCGCGGCGTGTCGCGGCTGACCCGGCAGCGGGCCGCCCGTCCGGCCTGATCCTCCTCGGGGAGTCCCCTCCCTCGGTGTGCCCCGTCGCGGGCCGGGAGAACGACGTCCGTCCGCCTCGCTGACGGATCGTCGGTCGCGCGCTGCCGCCCCGCTCGTCACCACCCTCGCACTGCGCTCCGGCCGTTCCCCTTCGCCGTCACTCCAGCCCGCCGTCACCCGCCCCCTCGTGCTCGACGGCCGCCCCGCCGCGGCCGCCTCCGGCCTGCCCACCCGCAGCCGCCGGCCCAGCCCACCCGAAAGGTTCCGCCATGCCCGTCGAATTCCTCGGCATCGCCGCCACCGGCGACGGTTCGGAGACCAACCCGCGCACCACCGCCTCCTTCGACCGCGACTACACCCTGCGGCTGGCCCGGGCGCACGAGGACCACGGCTGGGACCGGGTGCTCTTCGCGTACGGCTCCGGAGCCCCGGAGCCCGCGGCCGCGGCGGCCTTCCTCGCCTCGCACCTCGACCGGCTCCAGATCCTGCTCGCCCACCGGCCGAACGTGTCCTACCCGACCTTCGCCGCCAAGACCTTCGCCACCCTGGACCGGATCAGCGACGGCCGGCTGACCGTCCACTTCATCACCGGTGGCACCGACCACGAGCAGCAGCGCGAGGGCGACTTCCTCACCAAGGACCAGCGCTACGCACGCACCCGCGAGTACATCGGCATCGTGAAGAAGGCCTGGACCAGCCGGGAGCCGTTCGACCACGAGGGCCCGCACTACCGCTTCCACGACTTCGTCTCCGACGTCTTCCCCGTCCAGCAGCCGCGCCCGGCGGTCTCCTTCGGCGGCTCCTCGGACGCCGCCTACGCGGCCGGCGGCGCCGAGGCCGACATCTACTGCCTGTGGGGCGAGCCGCTGGCCCGCACCGCCGAGCAGATCGAGCGGGTGAAGGAGGCAGCCCAGGCTGCCGGGCGCAGCGACCTGCCGCGGATCCAGGTGGCGTTCCGGCCGATCATCGCCCCGACCGAGGAGCTGGCCTGGGAGAAGGCGCACCGCACGGTGGCCGCCATCCGGGCCCGCCGGGAGAACGGCGAGCTCGCGCCCCGCCGCCGGCCGGCGGCCGCGACACCTGAGAACACCGGCTCCCAGCGGCTGATCGAGATCGCCGAGGCCGGCGAGCGCTACGACCGCGCGCTGTGGACGCCGACCGCCGCGGCCACCGGGGGCGCGGGCAACTCCAACGCGCTGGTCGGCACCCCGGAGACGGTCGCCCAGGCGCTGCTGGACTACTACGACCTCGGCGTGGACATCCTGTCCGCCCGCGGCTACGACCTGCTGGACGACGCGATCGACTTCGGCCGGTACGTCATCCCGATCGTCCGCGAGGAGGTCGCCAAGCGGGACGCCGCCAGGGCCGCCGAGGCGGCCGCCGCGGCCGAGCGCGCCGAGCGGGACCGGCACCAGCTGATCGCGGTGCAGGCGTGAGCGACCCGCACCAGCAGGAGTTCCGCCGGGTCGCCCTGGCGGACCCGCTGGTCGAACCGCTGCTGCGGGAGCTCACCCACGAGTACGTCACCCGCTACGGCCCCACGGCCCGCGAGGAGATGACCCGCTACCCGGTCGACGCCTTCGCCGAGCCGCACGGCGTGCTGCTGCTCCTGCTGGAGGACGGCGAGCCGGTGGCCGGCGGCGCCTACAAGCGGTACGACGGGCACACCGCCGAGGTGAAGCGGATGTGGACCCACTCCGCGCACCGCCGCCGGGGCCTGGCCCGCCGGGTGCTGGCCGAACTGGAGCGGACCGCCGCGGCCGCCGGCTACCGCCGGATCTTCCTCACCACCGGCCCGCGCCAGCCCGAGGCCAAGGGCCTCTACCTGGCGGCCGGCTACACCCCGCTGTTCGACGTCACCGCCGATCCCCTGACCATCGGCCCGCTCCCGTTCGAGAAGCCGCTGCCGGCTCTGCTCCCGACCCGCTGAAAGGCCCCCCGTGAGAACCACCACCGTCCGCCGCCGCCTGCTCGCGACCACCGCCCTGCTGCCGGTCCTGGCACTGGCCGCCTGCGGCTCCGACCCGGAGATCGTGGGTCCGGCGGGGGCGGACGGACCGGCCGCCACCGCCACCGAGGACGTCGTCTCCGGCGTGGCCAGGTCGGACACCGCCGCCGCGCTGCTGCCCGCGGAGGTGCGCGCGTCCGGCACGCTGACCTTCGGATCGTCCTTCGGTGCCCCGCCCAGCGCCTTCTACGCCGACCAGGCCACCAAGAAGCCGGTCGGCGTCGACGTGGACTTCACCGACGCGGTCGCCAAGGTGCTCGGCCTGACCGTGCGGCGCCAGGAGGCCGCCTTCGAGACCATCCTGCCCGCCCTGGACAGCGGCAAGTTCGACGTCGGCACCGGCAACTTCGGGGTCACCACCGCCCGGCTGAGGACCATCGACTTCGTCACCTACATCGACGACGGCCAGGGCTTCGCGGTGAAGAAGGACAACACCGCCGTCCAGCCGGTCACCGACCTGGTCCAGCTCTGCGGGCTGACCATCGGCACCGGCGCCGGCACCACCTTCGAGACCACGCTCAACGCGAAGAGGAGCGTCTGCACCGACGCCGGGAGGAAGCCGTTCGAGGTCAAGGCGTTCAGTGAGGGCGGGGCCCTGCTGACCGGCCTCCAGCAGGGCCGGGTTGACGTCGAGATGTCGACCATCAACGGCCTGCGCCACCAGGCCTCCCAGGAGGCCGCCGGAGTGCGCTTCCTCAACGAGTTCCACCGGCTGGACGTCGGCTTCGCCTTCAAGAAGGGCTCCCCGCTCACCCCGGCCTTCCAGGCGGCGGTCAACCAGCTGATCAAGGACGGGACGTACCAGCGGATCCTCCGGAAGTGGGGGCTCACCGACTCGGCGATCAAGGAATCGCAGATCAGCCCGCCCGAACACCCCTGACCGCAGGGCCTGTCCAAGGAGTCCCGATGACCACCAGCACCCCGGACGTACCCGCCCCGCCGAGACCCGCAGCCGCCCCGGACCCCGCGCCCGCCCGGGGCTCCGGACCCGTCCCGGACCCCGGACCCGACACCGGCCCCGGCCTCGACGCCGCCGAGCTGGACGCCCTGCGGACCGTCCCCGCCCGGCACCCGTGGCGCTGGGCGGCCGGGCTCGCCGCCCTCGTCGTCCTGGTCCAGTTCCTGCACGGCCTGGCCACCAACCCCGCCTGGGACTGGCCCACCTTCCGGCTCTACTTCACCGCCGACACCATCCTCCAGGCGATCGGCCGCACCCTCGAACTCACCGCCTACGGAACGGTGCTGGGCTTCGCGCTCGGCGCCGTGGTGGCCGCGATGCGGCTGTCCCGCAGCGCGATCCTGCGGACCATCGCCTGGGCGTACGTCTGGGTGTTCCGCTCGATCCCGCTGATCGTCCAGCTGGTGTTCTGGTTCAACCTCTCCTACCTCTACAAGCGGTTCGGCTTCGGCATCCCGTTCGGCCCGACCTTCGGCGAGTTCGAGACGGTCGGCGTGCTCGGCGCGCTGGGCGCCGCCGTGCTCGGACTCGGGCTGCACCAGGCCGCGTTCGCCGCCGAGATCATCCGCGGCGGCGTCCTCTCGGTGGAGGCCGGCCAGCGCGAGGCCGCCGCCGCGCTCGGCATCCCGCGCCGGCGGCAGGCCTGGCGGATCGTGCTGCCCCAGGCCATGCGGGGCATCCTGCCGGCCGCCGCCAACGAGGTGGTCTCGCTGCTCAAGGGCACCTCGGTGGTCTACGTGATGGCCATCGGCGAGCTGTTCTACCAGGCCCAGGTGATCTACGGCCGGACCGGCCGGGTGGTGCCGCTGCTGATGGTCGCCACGGTCTGGTACGTGGTGCTCACCACGGTGCTGTCGATCGGCCAGTACTACGTCGAGCGCTACTTCGCCCGGGGCGCCCGGCGCACCCCGCCGCCCACCCCGCTGCAGCGCCTGCGGGCGTTCGCACGGACCCGCACCAGCACCTCCGGAGGAACCCCGTGACGACCCCGACCAAGGCCGCCCCGATGGTGCAGGTCCGCGGCCTGCACAAGAGCTTCGGCCGCCTGGAGGTGCTGCGCGGGGTCGACCTGGACGTCCCGGCCGGCTCGGTCACCGTGGTGCTCGGCCCGTCCGGCTCCGGGAAGTCCACCCTGCTGCGGGCGATCAACCACCTGGAGAAGCTCGACCGCGGCTACGTCGCCATCGACGGCGAGCTGATCGGCTACCGGCGCTCCGGCGACCGGCTGCACGAGCTCAAGGAGCGCGAGGTGCTGCGCCAGCGCACCGGCATCGGCTTCGTGTTCCAGAACTTCAACCTCTTCCCGCACCTGACCGTGCTGGAGAACCTGGTCGAGGCGCCGATCGCCGCGCTCGGCCGCTCCCGGGCCGTGGCGCGGGCGGGGGCGCTGGCCCTGCTGGAGCGGGTCGGGCTGGCCGACAAGGCCGCCGCCTACCCCCGGCAGCTGTCCGGCGGCCAGCAGCAGCGGGTGGCGATCGCCCGGGCGCTGGCGCTGGAGCCCAAGGTGCTGCTGTTCGACGAGCCGACCTCGGCGCTCGACCCCGAGCTGGTCGGCGAGGTGCTGGACGTCATCAAGGACCTCGCCCGCAGCGGCACCACGATGATCGTGGTCACCCATGAGATCGGCTTCGCCCGCGAGGTCGCCGACACCGTGGTCTTCATGGACGGCGGCGTGGTGGTCGAACAGGGCCCGCCCGCGGAGGTCCTGGACCGCCCGCAGCACGAGCGCACCCGGGCCTTCCTGGCCAAGGTCCTCTGACCCACCCCGTCCCCTTCACCGAGCAGGAGTTCCACCATGTCCCTACCCCGTCGCGCCCTGCTGGCCGCCGCACCGCTCGCCGCCGCCCTCCTGCTGACCGGCTGCGGCAGCGGCGCCACCGGCGCCTCGGCGGACCTCGCCGCGGCCAAGGGCAGCACCGCGCCGAACGGCGCGGTGGTGAACCTCTCGCCGCAGCAGAACCGGGTGACCACGCCCAAGGTCGACGCGATCGCGGCACTGGTGCCGGAGGAGATCAGGAGAAGAGGCACCCTGAAGGTCGTCGACTCGATCGGCACCACCCCGCCGCTGGACTTCTACGCCGACGACGACCGGACCATCATCGGCGTCGAGCCGGACATCGCCTCGCTGATCGGCGACGTGCTCGGCCTCAAGGTCGAGTTCAACCCGGTCTCCTGGGAGAACATCTTCGTCGGCCTGGACAGCGGCAAGTACGACGCGGGCCTGTCCAACATCACCGTCACCGAGGAGCGCAAGGAGAAGTACGACTTCGCCACCTACCGGCTGGACGTCCTCGGCTTCGAGGCGAAGAAGGGCAGCGGGCTCAAGGTCACCGGCGCCAAGGACCTGGCCGGCCGGTCGGTCGGCGTGGCCACCGGCACCAACCAGGAGAAGCTGCTGATCTCCTGGAGCGAGGAGAACGTCCGCAACGGCCTCAAGCCGATCGACATCAAGTACTTCGCCGGCACCGAGTACTACCTGGCGCTCTCCTCCGGCCGGATCGACGTCTACACCGGCCCCAACCCCAGCCTGGCCTTCCACGCCGTGCAGACCGGCCAGACCGAGGTCGTCGGCACCTACTCGGGCGGCGGCGCGGACGTCCTGGGCAAGATCGCGGCCACCACCCGCAAGGACAACGGCCTGGTCAAGGCGCTCAACGGCGCGCTCGACGAGGTGATCGGGAACGGCACGTACGGGCAGGTGCTCAAGCGCTGGGGCCTGGAGAACGAGGCGGTCCGGACCTCCGAGATCAACCCCGTCGGCCTGCCCAAGCCCAAGCCCTGATCCCGGCCCCGGCCCGTTCACCCGTTCGTCCCCGACCGCCGCTATGGTGACCCCGCCGACGGCGAACGCCGCACGGGCGCGGGCCTGTTGGGGGAGTGCATGCACAAGGGCGAGGTGCTCGGCGGCCGGTTCCGGCTGGACCAGTGGCTGGGCAGGGGCGGCTTCGGCGTGGTCTGGCGGGCGACCGACACCGTGCTGGACCGGTCCGTCGCGGTCAAACTGCTGCTGGCCGAGCACGCGGCGGACCAGGAGGCCGTCGGCCGGTTCGTCCGGGAGGCCAAACTGGCCGGCAGCCTCTCCAACCCGCACATCGTCACCGTGCACGACTACGGCCGGGTCACCGATGTCACCGGGGAGGTCCACTACCTGGTGATGGAGCTGATCCGCGGCCGCTCGCTGGCCGCGGTCCTCAAGGAGGGCCTGCCGGACCACGGCCGCGCGCTGGCCTGGATGGCGCAGGTCGGCGAGGCGCTCGCGGACGCCCACCGCAACGAGGTGGTCCACCGGGACATCAAGCCCGAGAACGTGATGATCACCGACAGCGGGGACCACGCCAAGGTGCTGGACTTCGGCATCGCCCGGCTGCTCACCCAGGCCACCGGGCTCACCTCCACCGGCAGCGTGGTCGGCACCGTCCCCTACCTGGCGCCCGAGTGCTGGTCCGGCGGCACCGTGGACGGCCGGGCCGACCTCTACGCCTTCGGCGTGATGCTCTACGAGGTCAGCACCGGCCGGCGGCCGTTCCGCGCCGACTCCCCGTACGAGTACATGCGCAAGCACATGGACGAGATCCCGCCCCGGGTGCGCGGCAAGGACCCGGCCCTGGCCGACCTGGTCGCCCAACTGCTCGCCAAGCGGCCGGCCGACCGGCCCGCCGGCGCCGCCGAGGTGCTGGACCGGCTGCGCGCGATCCGGCCCGGGATGCTGCGGCCGGACGACCCCAGCCCGGAGCAGCTGCGCCGCCGGGCCGACCTGGCCTGGCGGCACGGCACCGAGGGCCGGGCCGGGGACGCGGTGGAGCTGCTGGTGCAGCTGGTCCCCGACTTCGCCCGGATCTGCGGCCCGGCCGACCCGCGGACCCTGCGCACCTGCCACGACCTGGCCCTCTGGCTGGCCCGGGACGGCAGCCCGGGCGCCGCCGCCGACCTCCTGGAGGCGCTCGTGGCGGAGCCCGGCACCGCCCCGGAGGCCCGGGCCGACCTGCGTCGCGACCTCGCCCACTGGCAGCGCGAGGCGGCCCGGCTCGGTCCGGGTCGGGCCCGGCCGCTGAGCCTGCGGGTGCTGCTCGGCACCGGTGACCGGACCGGCGGCACCGGCCGCGGCGACGGCGGTGGCCGCGGCGGCGCGCAGCGCGGCTGAGGCGCCGGGCCCGCCGCCCTGTCAACCGTACGAGCCACCGATTCGGGCCCCCTCGCGCTGGTGCGATCTGATCGGAATCCGCCCATCGGGACGGTCTGGTCGGCGGGCCCGGGCCGTTGATATACCTCGTTGCCAGACTCGGGAGCGGTGTCCGCGCCGCCCCGGTGAGCTGCGACGAAAGGCTGGTGACGGATCGATGAAGCTCCTCCGCGTCGGACCCCCGGGCGCCGAGCGCCCGGTCGTACTGGGTGAGGACGGCACCGCGTACGACCTCTCCGGGCGGGCCCGTGACCTCGACGGGGCCTTCCTGGCCGGACTGGACACCGCCGCGTTGGCCCGGGAGGTGGCCGCCGGCTCGCTGCCGGTGGTGGACCTGGCCGGCCTGCGGGTGGGCGCGCCGGTGGCCCGGCCGGGCAAGGTGGTCGGCATCGGGCTCAACTACCGCGACCACGCGGCCGAGGCCGGGGCCGCGATCCCGGACGAGCCGGTGATCTTCCTCAAGCCGAGCTCCACGGTGGTCGGCCCGTACGACGAGGTGCTGGTGCCGCGCGACGGCGAGAAGACCGACTACGAGGCCGAGTTGGCGATCGTGATCGGCCGCACCGCCCGCTATCTGGACTCACCCGCCGAGGCCGCCGGGGTGATCGCCGGGTACACGATCGCCAACGACGTCACCGAGCGGGCCTTCCAGTTCGAGCGCGGCGGCCAGTGGGACAAGGGCAAGTCGGCGGAGACCTTCACCCCGCTCGGGCCCTGGCTGGTCACCGCCGACGAGGTGGCCGACCCGCAGGCCCTGGCACTGCGGCTCTGGGTCAACGGCGAGCAGCGGCAGCACGGCAACACCGCGGAGATGATCTTCCCGGTGCTCGAACTGGTCCGCTACGCGAGCCGGTTCATGGTGCTGGAGCCCGGCGACGTGGTCATCACCGGCACCCCGGCCGGGGTCACCCTGGGCCGTCCGGGCACGCCGTTCCTGGCCCCCGGTGACGTGGTCGAGATCGAGATCGACGGCCTGGGCCGGCAGCGCCAGGTGCTCGGCAAGGCCTGATCACCGCGCCGCCCCGACCCTTGGCACGGGGGTCGGGAGGCCACCCCGACCGGCCGCCGCTACCGGCCGCCGCCCAGCACCGCGCGCAGCCGCTCGGCCCGTTCCGCCCGCGGACCCTCCAGCGCGAGCAGCCCCGCCAGCACCTCCGCCGTCTGCGGATCGTGCAGCGCCGTCGCCGCCGCCATCGCCGTGAACTGGTCCACCAGCCAGTCCCGCAGCCCGTCCACCGGCAGCGCGCGCCCCTCGTCCAGCCAGCTCAGCGAGGCCCCCTCGACCACCGCGATCCACGAGCGCACCAGCAGCGTCAGCCGCGGTCCGGCCTCCCGCACGCCCAGGTGCCGCAGGGTCCGCCGGAGCGCCGCCCGCCGGACGTCGTCCACGATCGCCGAGGTGCGGGCCGTCTCCACCACCGAACCGCCGCGCAGCAGCGCCGAGTAACCCGCGTCGTGTTCGGCGACGAAGGCGAAGTAGCCGTCCAGCGCGGCCCCCAGCTGCTCGGACGGCGTCCCGGTCGGCGGGACGGCGAACCGGGCGGTCAGCTCGTCCGCCGCGGTGCGCAGCGCGGCCTCGTACAACTGCTGCTTGCCGCCCGCGAAGTAGCGGTAGACCAGCGGCCGGGAGGCGCCGGCCGCCTCGGCGACGTCGTCCAGGCTGACCTCCTCGGGCGGCCGGGCGGCGAACAGCTCCAGCGCGACCGCGATCAGCTGCTCACGCCGCTGTTCGACCGGCAGCCGCCGGTACCCGGAGCGGCGCGGTCGCGGTGCGGGGACGGCGGGCGTGCGGACCGGGTCGGTTGCCGTGGTGGGGCGGGCTTCCATGCCGGTCAGCGTAATGGGCGTCGGGCCGATCGGGACCTGTCGCGCGCCGGATCCCCCCGAACAGGCGTTTGCCCCGCTCCCCGCGCGCCGCTCCGCGCGCACCCCGCTCCCCGCGCGCCCCGCCCGGTGCGCCGCCGCCCGGGTGCCGGCCCGGCGTCGGGGCCGTCAACGGCCGGGCGTCGGGCCGGCGTCGGGGCCGTCAACGGCCGGGCGTCGGGCCGGCGTCGGGGCCGTCAACGGCCGGTGACGGGGCTTGCATTCGGCCCCGGCAACGCGATGATGTGCCAATGGTTGAAGAACTGATCAATTCCGGCGGCGACCACACCCCCCGCCGCATCGCTGACGGTTACGTCCGGTCCCTGGCCGACCTCGACCCGCTGACCGCGGTCTACCTCGGCCTCAACCCCGAGGACGACCGGCTGCCCGACCTCTCCCCGGCCGGTGACCGGGCCGTCGCCGACCTCGCCCGCCGCACCCTGGAGCAGCTGGACGAGGCCGAGCGGGCCGGCCTCGCCGACGAGGAGGCCGAGCGCCGCTGCGCGCGGCTGCTGCGCGAGCGGCTGACCGCCGAACTCGCCGTCCACGACGCGGGGGAGGGCTACCGCGCGGTGCGCAACCTGGGCTCCCCGGTGCACAACGTCCGGGAGGCCTTCACCCTGCTGCCCGCCGACACCGAGGACGACTGGCGGCGGATCGGCCGCCGGCTGGCCCGGATCCCGCTGGCGCTGGAGCAGTACCGGCGGACGCTGACCGAGGGCATCGAGCGCGGCCTGCTGTCCGGCCCGCGCCAGGTGGAGACGGTGGTCGGCCAGTACGGCGAGTGGCTGGCGGGGGAGACCCCCGGCGGCTGGTTCGGCGAGTTCGTCCAGGCCGCGCCGGAGGCCGTGCGCGCCGAGCTGTCCGCGCACGCGGTGGCCGCGGCCGAGGCGCTGGCCGCCCTGCGCGACTGGCTGCGGGACGTGTACGGCCCGGCCGCGGCCGACACCCCGGACCAGGTCGGCCGGGAGCGCTACGGCCGCTGGGTGCGCTACTGGACCGGCGCCGAGCTGGACCTGGACGAGGCCTACGCCTGGGCCTGGAGCGAGTTCCACGACCTGTACGCGCAGATGACCGCCGAGGCCGGGAAGGTCCGTCCGGGCGCCGACCCGATGGCGGCGATGAAGTGGCTGGAGGAGGCGGGCCCGGGGATCGAGGGCGCCGAGCAGGCCCGGGAGTTCCTCCAGGGCCTGATGGACCAGGCGGTCCGGGACCTCCAGGGCACCCACTTCGACCTGGCCGAGCCGGTCACCCGGGTCGAGTCCCGGATCGCCCCGGCGGGCAGCGCCGCGGCGCCGTACTACACCGCGCCCTCGCTGGACTTCAGCCGCCCCGGCCGGACCTGGCTGCCGCTGCTGGGCCGGGAGCGCTTCCCGGTCTGGGACCTGGTCTCCACCTGGTACCACGAGGGCGTCCCCGGCCACCACCTGCAGCTCGCGCAGTGGAACTACGTGGCCGACCGGCTCTCCACCTACCAGGTGAGCCTCGGCGGGGTGAGCGCCAACCTGGAGGGCTGGGCGCTGTACGCCGAGCGCCTGATGGACGAGCTCGGCTACCTCACCGACCCGGGCCACCGGCTGGGCTTCCTCAACGCCCAGATGATGCGGGCGCTGCGGGTCATCGTCGACATCGGCATGCACGCCGGCCTGGACTTCCCGGCGGACTCCCCGTTCCGGCCGGGCGAGCCGGTGAGCCCGGAGCTCGGCCGGGAGTTCTTCGGCCGCTACTGCGGGCTGTCCGCCGACTTCCTGGACAGCGAGCTGGTGCGCTACCTGGGCATGCCCGGCCAGGCGATCGGCTACAAGCTGGGCGAGCGCGCGTGGCTGCGCGGCCGGGCGGCGGCGCGGGCGGCGCACGAGGCGCGCGGCGAGGAGTTCGACCTCAAGGCCTGGCACATGGCGGCGCTCTCGCAGGGCTCGCTCGGCCTGGACGACCTGGTCGCGGAACTGTCGGTGCTCTGAGCCCGGCGGCCCGGGCCGTGGGACCCCTCCGGGAGTCCCGCAGCCCGGGATCATGTCCGTTATGAGACGATTTGGCAAGGTTTTTCCTTGCCTTTCGTCCGGGCCGGGTCTTGGCTGGAAGGCGACTGCGTGACCTCTCCGTCTCCCCCCGGAAGGCTCGACCAGTGTCTTCGCACACCGCAACCGCCATCGGCCATGAGGGCGCGGGCCGGCGCCGCTGGTGGGCGCTGGCGATCATCGCCGTCGCCCAGCTCATGATCGTCCTCGACACCACCATCGTGAACATCGCGCTGCCGTCCGCCCAGCGGGACCTGGGCATCTCCGACGCCGACCGGCAGTGGGTGATCACCGCCTACACCCTCGCCTTCGGCGGGCTGCTGCTGCTCGGCGGCCGGGTCGGCGACCTCTTCGGCCGCAAGCGGGTGTTCACCGTCGGCCTGCTCGGCTTCGCCCTCGCCTCCGCCCTCGGCGGCGCGGCCACCAGCCCGGCCATGCTCTTCGGCGCCCGCGCCCTCCAGGGCGGGTTCGGCGCCCTGCTCGCCCCCTCCGCGCTGGGGCTGCTCTCCACCACCTTCTCCGACCCGAAGGAACGCAGCACCGCCTTCGGCATCTTCGGGGCGATCGCCGGCGGGGGCGCCGCCATCGGCTTCATCGCCGGCGGCCTGCTCACCGAGTACCTGGACTGGCGCTGGTGCCTGTTCGTGAACACCCCGATCGCCGCGGTCACCGCCTTCGCGGCGTTCCGGGTGCTCAACCGCGACCACATCGCCAAGGGGCGCCGGATCAAGCTCGACCTGCCCGGGGCGCTGCTCGGCTGCGGCGGCCTGCTGGCGATCGTCTTCGGCACCTCCGAGGCCGTCACCCGGGGCTGGAGCGACGGCCTGGTGATCGGCTCGCTGCTGCTGGGCGCGGCGCTGCTCGCGGTGTTCGTCCTGGCCGAGAGGCGCTCCGCGCACCCGCTGCTGCCGATCCACATCGTGGCCGAGCGCAACCGGGGCGGCGGCGCGCTGGCCGTCGGCCTGGCCATGGTCGGCATGTTCGGCCTGTTCCTGTTCCTGACCTACTACCTCCAGGCGATCAAGCACTTCTCGCCGGTGGTCTCCGGCATCTCCTTCCTGCCGATGACGGCCGCCATCGTGCTGAGCTCGACCGGTGTCGCGGCCCGGCTGATGACCAGGGTGCCGTCCCGGAACCTGATCACCCCGGGGCTGCTGCTGGCCGCGGCCGGCATGGCGTGGCTGACCCGGATGAAGGTGGACAGCCCGTGGGCCGGCCAGGTGCTGCCCTCCGTGCTGCTGATCGGCTTCGGCATGGGCCTGGTGTTCATGCCGGCGATGAGCCTGGCCACCCTCGGGGTCGCCCCGAACGAGGCCGGCGCGGCCTCGGCCACCATCAACTCGGCCCAGCAGGTGGGCGGTTCGCTCGGCACCGCGCTGCTGAACACGATCGCCGCGAGCGCCACCGCGACCTGGCTGTCCACCCGGGTCGCGAGCGATCCGCTGGTCCGGGCGCAGGGCGCCGTGCACGGCTACGCGGTCGCGACCTGGGTCGCGACGGGCGTGCTGCTGGCGGCCGCGCTGGTCGCCTTCCTGATGATCGACCACCGTCCGGCGCCGGTCGCCCCGACCGCCGTCCCGGTCGGCCCGGCGGCGGAGGCGTCCGCCCCGGCCGCCGTCGACGCCCGGCCGCGCTCCGACTGAAGGCCTCCGGCGAGGTCCCGCGGTCAACCCCCGTCGCCTGCCCGGTTCCCGGCCACTGCCCGGGAACCGGGCGGGCGCCGCCGTGTCCCGGTTTTGGATACGCTCCTGAGCCGGTGAGCGATTCTCATCGAGCTCCAAGCCTGCGGTAACGAGCCTTCCAGGCTGACGCGCCATAGTCATGGACCGTACGAGGCGCTACCGACCAGGCAGGGGAGTCAGGAATGGGTCAGCACCGCCGCGCGAGGTCACGCCGCCACCGCCTGTTGGCCCCCTCGCTGTTCACCGCGCTGTCCGCGGTCGTGGTGGCCGCGGTGGTGACCGGCACGCACGGGTTCAGCCTGGCCGACGCGACGGCCGCCGGGAAGGTCGCCCGCAGCACCCGGACCGTCGCCACCGCCCCGGCGCCCTCCCCGCCCGCCGCCACGGTCTCGACGGCCCCGGTCGCGGACACCACCTCCAGCGGCAGCCCGACCCCGACCACCGCGCCGACCCCCACCGACACCCCGACGGCCACCGGCACCCCGACCACCGCCGCCACCCCCGACGTGCGCAGCGCCGTGCTCGGCACGACCGCCCCCGCTCCCGCCGACAACCGGGAAACCTCCACCGTGGGCGCCCTGTTCAGCGGTCCGGTCGGAGCGGGCAACCACTTCTGCACCGCCAGCGTGCTGCACAGCGCCACCGGCAACCTGCTGCTGACCGCCGCGCACTGCGTCAACAGCCCGGGCGGCGTGACCTTCGCCCCCGGCTACCGGGACGGCTCCGCGCCCTACGGCACCTGGCAGGTGACCGCGGTCCACACCGCGAGCGGCTGGTCCCAGAACGGCGACGTGGACGAGGACTTCGCGATCCTGGAGACCGCCCCCAACAACGGCCGCAACGTCGAGGACGTGGTCGGCGGCAACAAGCTGGGCACCGACGAGCCCTTCGGCGCCACCGTCCGCCTCTACGGCTACCCGGCCTCGGCCGAGGAGCCCAACCTCTGCACCAACACCACCGGGCAGCAGAGCGCCTACCAGCGCGTCATCCAGTGCCCGGCCTACCCGTCCGGCACCAGCGGCGGCCCGTGGATCAACACCGCGACCGGTGACGTGGTCGGCGTCATCGGCGGCTACCAGCAGGGCGGGGACAGCGACGACACCTCGTACAGCGCCTACTTCGACCACACCATCGCCACCCTGTACACCCAGGTCGAGGGCAGCGCCCCCTGACCCGACGGGTCCCGACCTCGCCCCCACGGGGCCGGGGCCCGTCGGAACGCCCGGGGCAACCGGGCCCCGGACATGACGAAGGCCCAGATCCGTGGATCAACTCCACTGATCTGGGCCTGAGTCGCACTTCCTGCGAAGTGCCCCCGGTAGGATTCGAACCTACGCACCCGCCTCCGGAGGGCGGTGCTCTATCCCCTGAGCTACGGGGGCCGATTGGCCTGTCGGCCACTTGCGCGTTCCGACGTGATGAACACTACCAGGCTTCGAGCGCGGTCCGTGCACGGGTTTCCGGGAGGCGGCCGGCGCCGCCCGGCCGCCCGGTGGGCGGAAGTGTCCAAAGGCCGGACGGGGCGGCGGGGCCGCCGATACCCTCGGTGAGGTGTCGGGAGTGTCCGGGCGGGTCCTCGTGGTGGACGACAGCGAGGTGATCCGCCAGCTGATCAGGGTCAACCTGGAGCTCGAGGGCTTCGAGGTGGTGACCGCCGCCGACGGCGCCGAGTGCCTGGAGGTGGTCCGCCGGGTGAAGCCCGACGTGGTGACGCTGGACGTGGTGATGCCACGACTGGACGGCCTGCGGACGGCGGCGCGGCTGCGCGCGACCCCGGACACCAGCGGGCTGCCGATCGCGATCGTGAGCGCCTGCACCCCGGCGGACCTCGACCTGGGGGAGGCGGTCGGGGTGGACGGCTACCTCGGCAAGCCCTTCGATCCGGCCGACCTGGTGGCCCTGGTGCGACGGCTGATGCGGGCCGGGGGAGCACCCGAAGGGTTCTGCCCTGAGCGAACAGAGCGTACGGATCGGGGCTGACACCCCCGGCGGAGCCGCGCCGGGGCGTCCCGACCGGCAAACCGGGTGGCGGGCGGGCACCCCGTCTCGCCTACGCTTGGCGTCGTGACCCCCGCAGACCTTTCCCAGGCAATCCAGGCCGCAGTGAGCTCCGCCGTCGAGGCGGGCGAGCTGGCCGTCGCCGTGCCCGAGCACGTGACGGTCGAGCGGCCCAAGAACCGGGACCACGGCGACTACGCGACGAACGTGGCCCTCCAGCTCGCCAAGGCGGCCGGCAAGCCGCCGCGAGCCGTTGCCGAGGTCCTGTCCGAGCGCCTGCGAGGGATCACCGGCGTCGCCAAGGTCGACATCGCCGGTCCGGGCTTCCTGAACATCACCCTGGACACCGCCACCGCCGGCGCGCTCGCCCGCGTCGTCGTCGAGGCGGGCGAGGCCTACGGCCGCAACGAGGCCCTCAAGGGCCTGCGGATCAACCTGGAGTTCGTCTCCGCCAACCCGACCGGCCCGATCCACATCGGCGGCGTCCGCTGGGCCGCCGTCGGCGACTCGCTGGCCCGCGTGCTGCGCGCCTCCGGCGCCGACGTCACCACCGAGTACTACCTCAACGACGCCGGCGTGCAGATCAGCAAGTTCGCCGCCTCCCTCCAGGCCGCCGCGAACGGCCGCGAGGTGCCCGAGGGCGGCTACGTCGGCGAGTACATCGTCGACATCGCCAAGGCGCTCACCGACGCCGTCCCCGGCGTGCTCGACCTGCCCGAGGCCGAGCAACTGGAGGTCTTCCGCACCGAGGGCCTCAAGCTCATGGTCGCCGAGATCAAGCGCTCGATGGACGAGTTCGGCACCCACTTCGACGTGTGGTTCTCGGAGAGGACGCTGCACGACTCGGGCGCCGTCGAGAAGGCCATCGACCGGCTGCGCGAGCAGGGCCACGTCTTCGAGCAGGACGGCGCGGTCTTCCTGCGCACCACCGACTTCGGTGACGACAAGGACCGCGTCCTGATCAAGGCCGACGGCGACAAGACCTACTTCGCCGCCGACGCCGCGTACTACCTGTCCAAGCGGGACCGCGGCGCCGAGGTCGCGCTCTACATGCTGGGCGCCGACCACCACGGCTACGTCAACCGCCTCAAGGCCATCGCGGCCTGCGCGGGCGACGACATGGACCGCAACATCGAGGTGAAGATCGGCCAGTTCGTGAAGATGCTTCGCGACGGCGAAGAGGTCCGCATGTCCAAGCGGGCCGGCAACATCATCACGATCGACGACGTGGTCGAGTGGATCGGCGTCGACGCCGCCCGCTACACCCTGGCGCGCTCCTCCACGGACTCGACGATCACGCTGGACATCAACGTCCTGACCAGCCAGACCAACGAGAACCGCGTCTTCTACGTCCAGTACGCGCACGCCCGGATGTCCTCGCTCCAGCGCAAGGCCGCCGACATGGGCATCACGCGCTCGGCGGACTTCAAACCGGAGCTGCTCGGCACCCAGTGGGAGAACGAGCTGCTCGGCCAGCTCGCCAAGTTCCCCGGTGTGCTGGCCGAGGCCGGCGAGTTCCGCCAGCCGCACCGGGTCGCCGTGTACCTGGAGGAGCTGGCCGGCGCCTACCACCGTTTCTGGGACAACTGCCAGGTCCTGCCCAAGGGCGACGACGAGGTCACGGACCTCACGCACGCCCGCCTCTGGCTGGTCGAGGCGACGCGCACGGTACTCGCCAACGGCCTCACGCTCCTGGGCGTCTCGACGCCCGAGCGGATGTAAGCACCACCCCCAAGCGCACGGCGGGGGCGGCTGACGGTCAACGGGGACCGTCGCCGCCCCTCGCCATAGGTCTCGAAGGACTGGCACAACGATGAGTCGTTCCGCACATCCCGCAGGCCCCCGCCACGGCGACGTCCTGCCCGAGGGCCACTACCAGGCCCCGCCGACCGACCTGAACGCGCTCGACCCCAAGGTCTGGTCGCGCACCGTCGTCCGCGACGCCGAGGGCGTGGCCACCGTCGGAGGGATCGACGTCAAGCAGCTGGCGGCCGAGTTCGGCACCCCGGCGTACGTGCTGGACGAGGAGGACTTCCGCTGCCGGGCCCGCGCCTGGCGGGACGCCTTCGGCACCGACGCCGACGTCTTCTACGCCGGGAAGGCGTTCCTCTCCAAGGCCATCGTGCGCTGGCTGCACGAGGAGGGCCTCAACCTCGACGTGTGCAGCGTCGGCGAGCTGGCGGTGGCGCTGGCCGCCGGAATGCCGCCGGCGCGGATCGCGCTGCACGGCAACAACAAGTCGGTGGACGAACTCGAACACGCGGTGAAGTCCGGCGTCGGACGCATCGTGGTCGACTCCTACGCGGAGATCGAGCGTCTCGCCGCGATCGCCGCCCGGCACGGCGTGCGCCAGCAGGTGCTGATCCGGATCACCGTCGGCGTCGAGGCGCACACCCACGAGTTCATCGCCACGGCACACGAGGACCAGAAGTTCGGCCTCTCGCTGAACGGCGGCTCGGCCGCCGAGGCGGTGCGCCGGGTGCTCGGCCACGCGAGCCTGGAGCTGCGCGGCATCCACTCGCACATCGGCTCGCAGATCTTCGACATGGCGGGCTTCGAGGTCGCCGCCCGCCGGGTGGTCGGCCTGCTCGCGGAGATCCGCGACGAGCACGGCGTCCAGCTGCCCGAGATCGACCTGGGCGGCGGCCTGGGCATCGCCTACACCAGCGAGGACGACCCGCGGGAGCCGGCCGAGATCGCCGCCGCGCTGGCCGACATCGTGCGCCGCGAGTGCGCCGCCGCGCGGCTCGACACCCCCCGGCTGAGCGTGGAGCCGGGCCGGGCGATCGTCGGCCCGACCGCGTTCACCCTGTACGAGGTCGGCACCGTCAAGCCGCTGGAGGGCCTGCGCACCTACGTCAGCGTGGACGGCGGGATGTCCGACAACATCCGCACCGCGCTGTACGACGCCGAGTACTCGGTGGCCCTGGTGTCGCGCACCAGCTCCGCGGAGCCGATGCTGGTGCGGGTGGTCGGCAAGCACTGCGAGTCCGGCGACATCGTCGTCCGGGACGCCTTCCTGCCGGCCGACCTCGCCCCGGGCGACCTGATCGCGGTGCCCGCGACCGGCGCCTACTGCCGCTCGATGGCGAGCAATTACAACCACGCCCTGAAGCCCCCCGTGCTCGCCGTCAGGGACGGCGCGGCCCGGGTGATCGTCCGGCGCGAGACGGAGGAGGATCTCCTGCGCCTGGATATCGGATGACGAAATTCTCGTCTCAGATCATGGAACGACCGTAGATCCGTGCGGAAAGTCCCCGAGACTGGTACGGACCGAAGTTCGCGGCGGGGCCTGAAAACCGCCGGAAATACCGAAGCACGAAGAATGCAGAGCGGAGTCGGATGATGCGTACGCGCCCGCTGAAGGTGGCGTTGCTGGGTTGTGGTGTGGTGGGCTCCGAGGTGGCGCGCATCATGACGACGACGGCCGACGACCTCGCCGCTCGCATCGGTGCCCCGGTCGAGCTCGCCGGGATCGCGGTCCGCCGGGCCGGCCGGGTGCGCCCGGGGGTGCCCGAGCACCTGATCACCACCGACGCCGAGGCCCTGGTCAACCGGGGCGACATCGACGTCGTGGTCGAGGTGGTGGGCGGGATCGAGCCCTCCAAATCGCTGCTCCTGGCGGCCTTCAAGCAGGGTGCCTCGGTGGTCAGCGCCAACAAGGCGCTGCTCGCCCAGGACGGCACCGAGCTGCACGCGGCCGCCGCCGCGGCCGGGGTGGACCTCTACTACGAGGCCGCGGTGGCGGGCGCGATCCCGCTGCTGCGCCCGCTGCGCGAGTCCCTCGCGGGGGACAAGGTCAACCGGGTGCTGGGCATCGTCAACGGCACCACCAACTTCATCCTCGACAAGATGGACACCACCGGCGCCGGCTACTCGGAGGCGCTGGAGGAGGCCACCGCGCTGGGGTACGCCGAGGCCGATCCGACGGCCGACGTGGAGGGCTTCGACGCCGCCGCCAAGGCCGCGATCCTGGCCGGCATCGCCTTCCACACCAAGGTCACCGCGGCCGACGTCTACCGCGAGGGCATCACCGAGGTGACCGCCGCCGACATCGCCTCCGCCAAGGAGATGGGCGCCGTGGTCAAGCTGCTCGCGATCTGCGAGCGGGCCGCCGACGGCGCGTCCGTCACCGCCCGGGTGCACCCGGCGATGATCCCGCTCTCGCACCCGCTGGCCTCGGTCCGCGAGGCGTACAACGCGGTGTTCGTCGAGGCCGAGGCGGCCGGCCGGCTGATGTTCTACGGCCCGGGCGCGGGCGGCTCGCCGACCGCCTCCGCGGTGCTCGGCGACCTGGTCGCGGTCTGCCGCAACAAGCTGGCCGGTGCCACCGGCCCCGGTGACTCCGTGTACACGCGGCTGCCCGCCAAGCCGATGGACCAGGTGGTCACCCGCTACCACGTCAGCCTGGACGTGGACGACCGGGCGGGTGTGCTCGCCCAGGTCGCGTCCGTCTTCGCCGAGCACGGCGTCTCCATCGACACCGTGCGCCAGCAGGGCCGCGACGGCGACGCCTCGCTCGTCGTGGTCACCCACCGTGCCACCGACGCCGCACTGTCGGCGACGGTCGACAAGCTCCGCGCGCTGGACAGCGTGCGGGACGTGGCCAGCATCATGCGGGTCGAAGGGGAATAAGGAAACCAGCCATGAACGCCGTTGCCGAGAACGTCGTCCGAGGCGCGCACACCCACCAGTGGCGCGGCCTGATCGAGGAGTACCGGGACCGTCTGCCGGTCACCGCGGCCACCCCGGTGGTCACCCTGCTGGAGGGCGGCACGCCCCTGGTGCCCGCCCAGGTGCTGTCCGAGCGCACGGGCTGCGAGGTCTACCTCAAGGTCGAGGGCGCCAACCCGACCGGTTCCTTCAAGGACCGCGGGATGACGATGGCCATCTCCAAGGCCAAGGAGGAGGGCGCCCAGGCCGTCATCTGCGCGTCCACCGGCAACACCTCGGCCTCCGCCGCGGCGTACGCCGTGCGGGCCGGGATGGTCTCCGCCGTGCTCGTCCCGCAGGGCAAGATCGCCCTGGGCAAGATGGGTCAGGCGCTGGTCCACGGCGCCAGGATCCTCCAGGTCGAGGGGAACTTCGACGACTGCCTGACGCTGGCCCGGGAGCTGTCCGAGAAGTACCCGGTGGCGCTGGTCAACTCCGTGAACCCGGTGCGGATCGAGGGCCAGAAGACGGCGGCCTTCGAGATCGTCGACATGCTCGGCGACGCCCCGGACATCCACGTCCTGCCGGTCGGCAACGCGGGCAACATCACCGCCTACTGGAAGGGCTACCGGGAGTACGCCACCGACGGGATGGCCTCGCGCACCCCGCGGATGTGGGGCTTCCAGGCCGCCGGCTCGGCCCCGATCGTGGACGGCGCGCCCGTCCTCGCGCCGCAGACCATCGCCACCGCGATCCGGATCGGCAACCCGGCCTCCTGGGACTTCGCGCTCGCCGCGCGGGACGAGTCCGGCGGCCTCATCGACAAGGTGACGGACCGTCAGATCCTGTCCGCCTACCGGCTGTTGGCCGCACAGGAGGGCGTCTTCGTGGAGCCCGCCTCGGCCGCCTCGGTGGCCGGGCTGCTGGCCAAGGCGGAGGCCGGTCTGGTCGACCCGGGCCAGCGGATCGTCTGCACGGTGACCGGCAACGGCCTCAAGGACCCGGACTGGGCGGTGGCCGGCGCGCCGCAGCCGCAGATCGTCCCGATCGACCCCGAGGCGGCGGCCCGCCGGCTCGGACTGCTCGACTGACACCGGGGCCTGACGCGTCGACGGGCCGACCCTTTCGGGGGTCGGCCCGTCGACGTTCTCCGGTGACACTTTGGTGTCAATTCCGCTTCGCATTCCGGCCCCGATTAGCCCCGCTCCTTGACCGAGGGGGGTGTGCATTCCGGCCAGAACCGGCAACACACCAGATCGAAGGCCCACGGGGTGTACCACTGGGGAACCTCTCTTCGATACTCTGGGTTCGGCCGTGTGGCACATGCCCCGGGCCCGTCCTGGTACGGGCCGCGCCGACGACTGTGACCGCCAGGCCCGAGGGGCCCGCGGCCCTTTCCCACCCCCTCGCACCGACGACGCGCTCCGCGCCGCCCGATTTCCCCAGGAGAGTCCACCGCATGGCCGGTCCTGCGTTCCGTGCCGCCGCCGTCCGGGTCAGGGTTCCCGCGACCAGCGCCAACCTCGGCCCGGGCTTCGACGCCTTCGGGCTCGCGCTGGGTCTGTACGACGACGTGGTCGTCCGGGTCGCCGACTCCGGCCTCTCCGTCGACATCGCCGGCGAGGGTGCCGCGACGCTGCCCCGGGACGAGCGCCACCTGCTGATCCGCTCGATGCGGGCCGCCTTCGACCGGCTCGGCGGCCAGCCCCGCGGCCTCGAGGTGGTCTGCGCCAACCGGATACCGCACGGCCGCGGCCTGGGCTCCTCCTCGGCCGCCATCTGCGCCGGCATCGTGGCCGCCCGCGCGGTCACCATCGGCGGCCCGTCCGCGCTGGACGACGACGCGCTGCTGGCCCTCGCCTCCGAGCTGGAGGGCCACCCGGACAACGTCGCGGCCTGTCTGCGCGGCAACTTCACCATCGCGTGGACCGACGAGGAGTCGGCCAAGGCGATCGCCCTGGAGCCCTCCGAGCAGGTCGTCCCGGTGGTGTTCGTCCCGGCCGGCGAGGTGCTCACCGAGACCGCCCGCGGCCTGCTGCCGAAGACCGTCCCGCTGGCCGACGCGGCCGTCAACGCGGGCCGGTCCGCGCTGCTGGTCGAGGCGTTGACCCGGCGGCCCGAACTGCTCCTCGCCGCCACCGAGGACCGGCTGCACCAGGACTACCGCGCCTCCGCCATGCCGGAGAGCGCCGGACTGGTCGGCGCACTGCGCGCGGAGGGCGTCCCGGCGGTCATCTCCGGGGCCGGTCCGACCGTGCTGGCGCTCACCGACGAGGCGGGCGTCGACAAGGTGCTCTCCTTCGCCGGGCAGCACGGCCACGGCGGCGATCCGGCGTTCGCCGCGCACCGGCTCGGCGTCGACCGGACCGGGGCCACCGTGCTCCCGCTGGGCGTCTGAGCTGCCGGTTCGGGCCCGGCGCAGGCCGGGCCGTCCGGACACGATTGGCAAGCCCGAGGTCGGGGAATGTCTGAGGGGGTCGGTAGTGTTAACCTCATTGCTGCACCATGTGCCCTCCGGGGCTCGGTGCGCCGCGTCCCGATCCCAGCGTTCCACTGCCGTGGAACCGCCACGATGTCCGGGGCGACGATTCTCCGGGAGCCCACCGCAGCGCGTACGCAGCCTGCCTGCGCGACACGCGGCCGCATCCCGAAGCCGTGACGGCACCTGACTCCCACCCGCGGTCTCCCACCTAGAGGCCAGGACGGGCGGAGCGCGGGCCACCGTCACGCGACGGGGGCCCGGGATTCGCAGGCACAGCGTGGGGGCGCTACGCCCTCTGGGGAGGTCGACACACGACCGGCCCACGCGCCACCTCAGCACCACCCGTGCTTCACGCACCGCACCTCGCAGCTCTCCCTCGACGGGCTCCCGCCATTCGAGGGATCACCGCCTCGGACCGACGCAGTCGAGCGTTGGTCAGGACAGCACAACCGGTCGCCGAGCCAGACAGGCCGACGTCCGCTCCAGGGAAGGACCCTTAGTGAGCGACTCCACCGATCTGATGGGCGCGCGCCCGGACGCCGAGGCGTCGGACGCCGCCGCCGCCCCCGCCGCTCCGGCCCGCCGCCGCCGCAGTGCCGCCGCGGGTCTGGACGGGATGGTCCTGGCCGAGCTGCAGAAGCTCGCCGGGGACCTGGGCATCACCGGTACCGGACGCATGCGCAAGAGCCAGCTGATCGAGACCATCAAGGAGAAGAGCGGCGGGGACCCGCTGCTCGCCGCCGGTGGCGCCCCGGCCGCCAAGCGCACCGCCGCCAAGGCGGACGCCGAGGCCCCGGCCGAGAAGCCGGCCCGCCGCACCAAGGCCGCCGCTGCTGCCGCCGCCGCGGCCCCGGCCGCCGAGCCGCAGGCCCAGATCGAGATCCCGGTGCAGGCCGCGCCCGAGACCGCCGCGCCCGCCCGCGCCGAGCGCACCCGCCGCCGCGCCACCTCGGCCGCCGGCGCCCCCACGGCCCCCGCGGCCGCCGCCGAGGCGACCGCCGAGGCCGCCACCGTCGCGGTGGCCGAGCCCAAGCAGGCCGACCGCCCGGCCGAGACCCGCGGCTTCGAGGGCCGCGAGGAGGGTCGCGAGACCCGTCGCGACCGTCGCGAGCGTCGGGACCGCCGCGAGGGCGGCGAGCGCACCGAGCGCACCGAGCGTCAGGACGGCGCCGAGGCCCAGGCCGGCCAGGACGGCGACGGCCGCGAGTCGCGCCGCGACCGCCGCAACCGCCGGGACCGCGCCGACCGCCAGGGCGGTCAGCAGGGCCAGCCGCAGGGCCAGGGCGAGGGCCAGCAGCGCCGCGAGGGCGGTCAGGGCCAGCAGGCCCAGCAGCCCCAGGTCCAGCAGGGCGGTTACGACGACGACGAGTTCGGCGAGGGCCGTCGCGGCCGTCGCGGCCGTTACCGGGACCGCCGCGGCCGTCGCGGCCGCGACGGTTTCGAGGCGGGCGTGGTCGAGCCGCAGGTCGGCGAGGACGACGTCCTGATCCCGGTCGCGGGCATCCTCGACATCCTCGACAACTACGCGTTCGTCCGCACCTCGGGCTACCTGCCGGGCCAGAACGACGTCTACGTCTCGCTCGCCCAGGTCCGCAAGAACGGCCTGCGCAAGGGTGACGCCATCACCGGTGCGGTCCGCCAGCCGCGCGAGGGCGAGCGCCGCGAGAAGTTCAACGCCATGGTGCGGCTGGACTCCGTCAACGGCATGGACCCGGAGACCGGCCGCGGCCGCCCCGAGTTCAACAAGCTCACCCCGCTGTACCCGCAGGAGCGGCTGCGCCTGGAGACCGACCCGGGCGTGCTGACCACCCGGATCATCGACCTGGTGTCGCCGATCGGCAAGGGCCAGCGCGGTCTGATCGTGGCCCCGCCGAAGACCGGCAAGACCATGGTCCTGCAGGCGGTCGCCAACGCGATCACCCACAACAACCCCGAGTGCCACCTGATGGTCGTCCTGGTCGACGAGCGTCCGGAAGAGGTCACCGACATGCAGCGGTCGGTCAAGGGCGAGGTCATCTCCTCGACCTTCGACCGCCCGGCCGAGGACCACACCACCGTCGCCGAGCTGGCCATCGAGCGTGCCAAGCGCCTGGTCGAGCTGGGTCACGACGTGGTCATCCTGCTGGACTCGATCACCCGTCTGGGCCGCGCCTACAACCTGGCGGCGCCGGCCTCCGGCCGCATCCTGTCCGGTGGTGTCGACTCGACCGCGCTGTACCCGCCGAAGAAGTTCTTCGGCGCCGCGCGCAACATCGAGAACGGCGGCTCGCTGACCATCCTGGCCACCGCGCTGGTCGAGACCGGCTCGCGGATGGACGAGGTGATCTTCGAGGAGTTCAAGGGCACCGGCAACATGGAGCTCAAGCTCGACCGCAAGCTCTCGGACAAGCGCATCTTCCCGGCCGTCGACGTGGACGCCTCCAGCACCCGCAAGGAGGAGATCCTGCTCGGCAGCGAGGAGCTCGCCATCGTCTGGAAGCTGCGCCGGGTGCTGCACGCGCTCGACTCGCAGCAGGCGATCGAGCTGCTGCTGGACAAGATGAAGCAGACCAAGAGCAACGCCGAGTTCCTGATGCAGATCGCCAAGACCACCCCCGGCTCCGGCGACTGACCGTAGTCGGACGGCTGTCGAGGCACCGAACCCCGGATCGCGCGAGCGGTCCGGGGTTCGCCGTGTCCGGACCGCTTTGTTCCAGAGCTGGGACAGATTGAGGTCATTTGATCTTCTTGTCCGTTTTACTCTGGAGCGTATGGCCGAGCACAAGAGGGTCCCGAGTCGCCGCCGCAAGATCCTGCGGTGGTCCGCCTGCGCGGTCGCCGCGCTGGTCGTCGCCGGCGGCGGAGCGGGCGCTTACGCGTACCTGAAGCTCAACGGCAACATCAAGAGCGTCGACATCGACTCCCGCCTGGGCGACGCCCGGCCCCCGGCCGCCACCGACGGCTCCTTCAACATCCTGGTGCTGGGCTCCGACTCGCGGGTCGGCGAGAACGGCGACCTGGCCGGCGGGGACACCGGTGACACCGCCCGCTCCGACACCGCGATGGTGGTGCACGTCAACCAGGACCACTCACGGGCCTCGATCGTGTCGATCCCGCGCGACACCCTGGTCGACCGGCCGCAGTGCACGGACGCCGGCGGCAAGGCCGTCCCGGCGGTCAAGCGCGCGATGTACAACAGCGCCTTCGAGGCCGGCGGCGCGGCCTGCGCGGTCAAGACCACCGAACAGCTCACCGGGCTGCGGATGGACCACTACCTCCAGGTGGACTTCGCCGGCTTCGCCCGGGTCGTGGACGCGATAGGCGGGGCCACCGTCACGACCACGGTGGCCATCCACGACAAGGACAGCGGGCTCGACCTGCCGGCCGGCGAGCACCACCTGGACGGGCAGCAGGCGCTGGCCTTCGTCCGCACCCGGCACGGCGTCGGCGACGGCAGCGACCTCGGCCGGATCGAGCTGCAGAAGCAGATGGTCAAGTCGCTGCTCCAGCAGGCCGGCGGGCTCGGGCTGTTCTCCAACCCGGTCAAGCTGTGGTCGATCGGCGACACCATGACCAAGAGCGTCACCACCGACTCCGCGCTCGGCTCGGTGAACTCCCTGGTGGGGCTGGTCCAGGAACTCAAGGGGATCGGGCCGGACCAGCTGACCATGGTCACCCTGCCGGTGGTGACCGCCCCCAGCGACCCCAACCGGGTGGTCGAGCAGCAGCCGCAGGCCGGGAACGTCTGGGCGGCGCTCAAGGCCGACCAGCCGATCCCGCAGGCGGTCGTCTCCGCCCAGCCGGAGAACCCGGCCCAGGCGGCGCCCACGGCCTCCCCGGCGGCCGTTCCCAAGGTGGCCCCGAAGACCACGCCGAAGCCCGCCGGAACGGCCACCGCAGGGCGCTGACGGCGCCGTCCGAGCGGCTCCCGACGGCCCCCGGACGAGCGTCCGGAATATCCCGGAACGGGGGCCGGTTTGGGAAGATGCGGCCGGTCCTGGCAGACTGGTCCGTCGGTCCCGGTTCACGTGCGGCACTCCAGTCGCCGACCCGGTGCCCTCCCGAAAACTAGGAGAACCCCTTGAAGCCCAACGTTCACCCGGAGTACGTGGTCACGAAGGTGACCTGCACCTGCGGCGCCGAGTTCACCACCCGCTCGACGGAGACCAGCGGCGAGATCCGCGCCGAGGTCTGCTCGCAGTGCCACCCCTTCTACACCGGCAAGCAGAAGATCCTCGACACGGGTGGCCGCGTGGCCCGCTTCGAGAAGCGCTTCGGCAAGCAGCACAGCGCGAAGGCCTAGCGCTCCCTCGGCGCCGGTTCCCGGTGCCCCCGTACTCGTTGTCGGGGGCGCTGGGGACCGGCGCCGTTCGCGTCCCAGCGCGCGTTCCCCGTTCCACCCCGCTCCGCCCCCTCCGCACGTTCCGAGCCCCCGGGAAGAAGGCCACCCCATGTTCGAGGCAGTCGAAGAGCTCCTCGTCGAGCACGCCGACCTCGAGAAGAGGCTGGCCGACCCGTCCGTGCACGCCGACCAGAACAACGCCCGCAAGCTGGCCAAGCGGTACGCCGAGCTGACCCCGATCACCCGGGCCTACCGGCAGTGGCGGCAGGCCGGCGAGGACATCGAGGCCGCGCGCGAACTCGCCGCCGAGGACCCGGAGTTCCTCTCCGAGGTGAAGGACTCCGAGCACCGCCGGGACGAACTGACCGAGGAACTGCGGCTGCTGCTCGTCCCGCGCGACCCGAGCGACGACAAGGACGTCATCCTGGAGATCAAGGCGGGCGAGGGCGGCGAGGAGTCCGCGCTGTTCGCCGGCGACCTGCTCCGGATGTACCTGCGCTTCGCCGAGCGGGTCGGCTGGAAGACCGAGCTCATCGACTCCAACGAGTCCGACCTGGGCGGCTACAAGGACGTCTCGGTGGCCGTGAAGACCAAGGGCAACGCCGAGCCCGGCCAGGGCGTCTGGGCCCGGCTGAAGTACGAGGGCGGCGTGCACCGCGTGCAGCGCGTCCCCGCCACCGAGTCGCAGGGCCGCATCCACACCTCCGCGGCGGGCGTGCTGGTCACCCCCGAGGCGGAGGAGGTCGAGGTCGAGATCGTCGCCAACGACCTGCGGATCGACGTCTACCGCTCCTCCGGCCCCGGCGGCCAGTCGGTCAACACCACCGACTCGGCGGTCCGGATCACCCACCTGCCGACCGGTATCGTGGCGTCCTGCCAGAACGAGAAGAGCCAGCTGCAGAACAAGGAGCAGGCGATGCGCATCCTGCGTTCGCGGCTGCTGGCCGCCGCGCAGGAGGAAGCCGAGCGGGAGGCCTCCGACGCGCGTCGCAGCCAGGTCCGCACGGTGGACCGCTCCGAGCGGATCCGGACGTACAACTACCCCGAGAACCGCATCTCGGACCACCGCACGGGGTTCAAGGCGTACAACCTGGACCAGGTCCTGGACGGCGACCTGAACGCGGTGATCCAGTCCTGCGTCGACAAGGACGCGGCGGCCAAGCTCGCCGCGGCCCAAGAGAACTGAGACCGGCGCGCCCCAGCCCGACGCAAGCCCGAAGCCGGAGCGCAGAAACATGAGGTCGTACGGATGAACCTGCTGCTCGCCGAGGTGGCCCAGGCCACCCAGCGGTTGGCCGCGGCCGGCGTGCCGTCGCCGCGCTTCGACGCGGAGGAACTCGCCGCCTACGTCCACAACGTCAAGCGCAGCCAGCTGCACACGGTGAAGGACGCCGACTTCGACGCCCGCTACTGGGAGGCGGTGTCGCGCCGCGAGGCACGCGAGCCGCTCCAGCACATCACCGGGCGCGCGTTCTTCCGCTACCTCGAGCTGGAGGTCGGCCCCGGGGTGTTCGTGCCCCGGCCGGAGACCGAGACGGTCGTCGAGTGGGCGATAGACGCGGTGCGCGACATGGACGTCGCCGAGCCGCTGGTGGTCGACCTCTGCTCGGGCTCGGGCGCCATCGCGCTCGCCCTGGCCCAGGAGCTGCCGCGCTCGACCGTGCACGCCTTCGAGCTGGACGAGGGGGCGCTGGAGTACACCCGGCGCAACATCGAGGCCAGCCCGGACCGCGCCAGGGTCACCCTGCACGCCGGGGACGCCACCAAGGCCTTCGAGGACGACCGCTCCTGGGACGGCCGCTTCGACCTGGTGATCTCGAACCCGCCGTACATCCCGCTCACCGAGTGGGAGTACGTCGCGCCGGAGGCCCGTGACCACGACCCGCAGATGTCGCTGTTCTCCGGCGAGGACGGTCTGGACACCATCCGCGGCATCGAGCGGGTGGCCGCCCGGCTGCTGCGCCCGGGCGGCGCGGTGGTGATCGAGCACGCCGACCAGCAGGGCGGCCAGGTGCCGTGGATCTTCAACGAGGAACGCGGCTGGACGGACACCGCCGACCACCGCGACCTGAACAACCGGCCGCGCTTCACGACCGCCCGGAGGGTCGGGTCGTGACCCTCGGACGCAGCACGACCGCCCGGGTGGGCCGGGTCGTGGACACGGAACGCTTCACGACCGCCCGGGTGGGCCGGGTCGTGACCCTCGAACGCAGCAGGACGGCTTCCAGGGCCGCGCTGTGAACACCGCCGCGAACGTCATGATCCTTTCCGGAAGGGGACCGTACCGATGAGCCGCCGCTACGACTGTGCCGACACCGGGGACCGCGCCACGGGCCTGCGCGAGGCCGCCTCGGCCATCCGCCGCGGCGAACTCGTCGTGCTGCCCACCGACACCCTCTACGGGGTCGGCGCGGACGCCTTCTCCCCGGAGGCCGTCGGCGAGCTGCTGGCGGCCAAGGGCCGCGGCCGCAACATGCCCTCGCCGGTCCTGGTCGGCTCGCCGACCACCCTGCACGGCCTGGTCACCGACTTCTCCGAGCAGGCCTGGGAGCTGGTCGACGCGTTCTGGCCCGGCGGGCTCACCCTGGTCGCCAAGCACCAGCCCTCGCTGCGCTGGGACCTCGGCGAGACCCGCGGCACCGTCGCGGTCCGGATGCCGCTGCACCCGGTCGCCATCGAGCTGCTGAACACCACCGGCCCGCTCGCCGTCTCCAGCGCCAACAAGACCGGCGGGCCGTCCCCGGCGACCTGCGACGAGGCACAGGCCCAGCTGGGCGACGCCATCTCGGTCTACCTGGACGGCGGGAACGCCGACCACGCCACCGCGTCGTCGATCGTGGACGTCACCGGCAAGGTGCCGGTGCTGCTGCGGGCCGGCGCGATCAGCATCGAGCAGCTGAGGGAGGTCGTCCCCGACCTGGAGGCCGGAAGTTGACACCCATCGCCTCGCTCCATGACGGGCCCGGCATAGCGCCGTACCTGGCCGTGGGTCCCAGGCCGCTGGACCACTTCCGGATCCTGTACGTCTGCACCGGCAACATCTGCCGCTCGCCGATCGCCGAGCGGCTCACCCGGCGCGAGCTGGACACCCGGCTCAGCCCCCGGGTGGCCGGCCGGATCCTGGTGGAGAGTGCCGGCACCTGGGGCCACGTGGGCGCGCCGATGGAGGACCACGCCGCGACCGTGCTGGACGAGTACGGCGCGGACAGCGGCGGCTTCACCGGCCGGGAGCTGCTGGACGAGCACGTGGTCGAGGCCGACCTGGTGCTCACCGCGACCCTGGACCACCGGGCCCAGGTGATCTCGATGGGCCACGAGGCGGGCCTGCGCACCTTCACGATCAAGGAGTTCACCCGCCTGGTGCGGACGATCGACCCGGGCACCCTGCCCGATCCGCGCCGCGGCGCCGACGTCACCGAGCGGGCCCGCGCCCTGGTCCGGGCCGCCGCCGCGCTGCGCGGCTGGCTGCTGGCCGCGACCCCGGAGTCCGACGAGCTGGACGACCCGTACGGGGCGCCGATCGGCATGTTCCGCAACTGCGGCGAGGAGATATTCCACGCGGTCGACCCGGTGGTCACCGCGCTCACCGGCCTGCCGGCGCCGCGCTGACCGACCGCCGAACGGCCCCGTCCCGACGGGCCGGGTGGCGGGGACGGTCCTACGCTGGGTGAACACCCCCCAGTCGTCGGCCGGGGGTGCCCCATCCGCAGCGCCGGGAGCCCTGCCATGACCGTCACCGATGCCGCCGCCGGCTCGACCGCGACGAGGGGGCGCCCGTGGGCGTCCGAGGCGCTGCACCGGGCGGATCCCCAGATCGCCGACCTGCTGGCCGCCGAGGCCGAGCGGCGGGCCGAGACGATCCAGCTGCTGGCGGGGGAGAACCTGACCGCCCCGGCCGTCCTGGCGGCGCTGACCGGCCCGCTGATCGACAAGTACGCCGAGGGCTACCCGGGCCGCCGGCACCACACCGGCTGTGCGCTGGCGGACGCCGCGGAGCTGCTGGCGATCGACCGGGCGCGCCTGCTGTTCGCCGCCCCGCACGCCAACGTCCAGCCCAGATCGGCGACTTCGGCGATGCTCGCGGCGTACGCGGCGCTGCTGCGGCCCGGTGACGGGGTGCTGGCGATGTCGCTGGAGCACGGCGGACACCTCAGCTGCGGTTCGCGGGCCAACTTCTCCGGCCGCTGGTTCGACTTCACCGGCTACGGCGTGCGCGAGGCGGACGGCCTGATCGACCTCGACCAGGTGCGCGAGCTGGCCCGGCTGCACCGCCCCAAGGCGATCGTGGCGGGGTCGATCTCGTACCCGCGGCATCCGGACTGGGCGGCCTTCCGGGAGATCGCCGACGAGGTGGACGCCTACCTGATCGCCTCGGTGGCGCAGACCGCGGGCCTGGTCGCGGCCGGGGTGGCGCCCTCCCCGGTGCCGTACGCGGACGTCACGGTGGCGGCCACCCACAAACTGCTGCGCGGCCCGCGCGGGGGTCTGCTGCTGTCCACCGCGGAGCTGGCCGAGCGGATCGACCGGGCGGTCTTCCCGTTCAGCCAGGGCGGTGCGGCGATGAACGAGGTGGCCGGCAAGGCGGTGGCGCTCGCGGAGGCCGGGAAGCCCGCCTACCGGGCCTACGCGCAGCGGACGGTGTCCGGGGCGCAGGCGCTCGCCAGGGGGCTCGCAGAGGCCGGTATGCGCCCTCTGACGGGCGGTACCGACACCCACCTGGTCACCGCCGACGTCCGTCCGCTCGGCGTGACCGGTGCGGAGGCCGAACGGCGCTGCGCCGCCGCCGGGTTGCTGCTCGGCAAGTGCGCCCTGCCGTTCGACCCGGCGCCGGCCGCCGACGCCTCCGGGATCCGGCTCGGCACGGGCACCGTGACCAGCCAGGGGATGGGCGAGGCGGAGCTGACCGGGATCGCCGGACTGATCGCGCGACTGCTCTCCGGGGAGGCGCCCGGACCGGTCGCGGAGCGGGTCCGGGAGCTGGCGTCGGCCTACGCGGAGCGGGCCTGAGCGGGGGCCGCGCACCGCTCCGCGGGGCCGGTCCGTCCACGGGCATCCGGATCTCCTACCCGGGAGGGCGAACCGCGATGCACGTCCCGGGCGTCCGACTCAATAAGGTGTGTGCCGTGGCGACGCACCTCGAACCCCGGGAAGGCAGGGGAGTACCTTCGGTACTTCCCCGTTCGACAGTGATGCAGGAGGCCAGTGGTGCGTGAGTATCTGCTGGTGCTGTTCTGCACCGCGGCCGTCACCTACCTGTTGACCGGCCCGGTACGGAAGTTCGCGATCGCGGCGGGCGCGATGCCCCCGGTCCGCGCCCGCGACGTGCACCGCGAGCCCACTCCGCGGCTCGGCGGCATCGCGATGTTCGGCGGACTGTGCGCGGGCATCCTGGTCGCCTCGCAGCTGGACAACCTGAGCAAGGTGTTCAACGGCGGCAGCGACATCCGCGCGCTGCTGTCCGGCGCCGGGATCATGTTCCTGCTCGGCGTGCTGGACGACAAGTGGGGCGTGGACGCCCTGGTGAAGCTCGGCGGCCAGATGATCGCCGCCGGCGTGATGGTCTGGCAGGGCGTCACGGTGATCAGCCTCCCGGTGCCCGGGGTCGGCTCGGTCGCGGTCAGCCCGACCCAGGGCATGGTCATCTCGGTCACCCTGGTCGTCGTCATGGTCAACGCGGTGAACTTCATCGACGGCCTGGACGGCCTGGCGGGCGGCATGGTCTGCATCGCCGCGATCGCGTTCTTCCTGTACAGCTACCGGCTCTGGTACGGCTACGCGATCACCGACGCGGCCCCCGCCGTGCTGTTCAGCGTGCTGCTGATCGGCATGTGCCTGGGCTTCCTGGCGCACAACATGCACCCCGCGCGGATCTTCATGGGCGACTCCGGCTCGATGATGCTGGGGCTGATGCTGGCCGTCGCCGCGATCTCGATCACCGGCCGGGTCGACCCGGACCTGATCAACAGTGAGACCGGTTCGCAGACCGCCACCGTGCACACCCTGGTGCCGATCTACATCCCGCTGCTGCTGCCGCTGACCGTGATCGCGCTGCCGCTGGCGGACCTGCTGCTCGCCGTGGTGCGCCGCACCTGGGCCGGCCAGTCCCCGTTCGCCGCCGACAAGCGGCACCTGCACCACCGGCTGCTCCAGGTCGGGCACTCGCACAGCCGGGCCGTGCTGATCATGTACTTCTGGGCCGCGCTGATCGCCTTCGGCACGGTCGCGTTCTCGGTGACCAACACCGGCCGCGCGGTGGTGCTGACCCTCGCCGGGCTCTGCCTGGTCGGCCTGGTGGTGCTGCTCACCCCGCGGTTCCGGCCGCGCGCGCCCCGGGCGGTGCAGTCCTTCGTCCCGCCGCGGTACCGGCGGCGGTCCGTCTCGGCGCCGATGGCCGAACTGTCGGCGAAGGACAAGCAACTTCTGGGTGAAGCCAGCCGGGGCCCGTCCGCCCCGTCCGACCACCACAAGGCCACCGGCCGCCGGTGACAACGGAGTTGATGATCCGTCAAATGGGCTCACCCGTACGGCGGAATCGTTGCGCCGTCGGTGTGACAGGAGCCACACATTCATGGTAAAGCTCTCATCAAATAGTTTGTGATACCGTTCACGAGTACCGAGAACACGCCGAAAGACCTGACAGGTGGAGGACTTCCGTCCCTGGTCGGTCTCCTTCGACGGGCCCGACTCGCTCGCGGGCGGCCCGGCGGCGGTCCCTCGGTCCGGTGTCACCCGCCACCATCAGTGCCCGTCCCCCCGCCACATCGACATGCCGCCGGAGCTGCCGACATGCCGTCCCCCGACGCCCGGGTCCTCCGAGGCGCCGCGATTCCCACTGCGGTCGCCGGGATCATCGCCATGGCGATCTCCTTCGCCGTCGCCGGTGGGAAGGGCCTGCTCGGCGCCCTCTTCGGCGCCCTTCTGGTGCTGGCCTTCTTCAGCTTCGGCCAGATCGCGCTGGACCGCCTGACCAGGTCGAACCCGCAGATCATGATGGCCGCGGCGCTGCTGGTGTACACCACTCAGATCCTGCTGGTCGGCATCGTGCTGGCGGTGTTCAAGAACACCGAGCTGTTCCACCGGCAGGCCTTCGCCTTCACCCTGATCGGCTGCGTGCTGGTCTTCACCGGCTTCCAGGTGCGCGGTGCGCTCAAGGCCAAGACCTTCTACGTCGACCCCAACGCCTCGGAAAGCAAGGGTGACAAGCCCTCCGACAAGGGTCGTCAACAGTGACGAGGCCTGACTGTCCCCCCAACGAGGGGGGCGGTGTTTATGCCGCACTGACGGGCTGCTATCGTCCGTCGCAACAACGGAGTACGGGAAGAGGCCAGGTCTGTCCTGAGAGTGGACGGATCGCCCCCCGGACCCGCGCAGTCTTCGATGATCCCGCAGTCGCGCAGCGCGCCGTCGCGCGGGGTCGGCGAGATACCCATCAAGTTCCAGTGCCGCTCCGTGGTCGCAGGCCACGCCGACACACCGAGGTTGCCGTAACCATGCGTCACGACGAAGGAGTCCGCGGTGAGTGCTGAACTCACGTCCTCGCTCGCCTCAGGCAGCTGCCACTTCGGGGACGCTGGCTGCGGCTTCCCGGCCCCGGGCCTGAACGAGTTCCAGTTCAAGCCGATCTTCTCGGTCGGCGGCATCGACTTCAACAAGCCGATGCTGCTGTCGATCATCGTCGCGCTGCTGGTCGTCGTGTTCTTCTGGGCCGCCTTCGCGAAGCCGCGCCTGGTCCCCGGCAAGCTGCAGCTGGTCGGCGAGATCGGCTACGACTTCGTCAAGCGCTCCATCGTGATGGAGACGATCGGCAAGAAGGGCGAGAAGTACGTCCCGATGCTGGTCTCGATGTTCTTCTTCGTCTGGCTGATGAACATCATGTCGATCATCCCGTTCGCGCAGTTCCCGGTGACGGCGTCGATCGCGTTCCCGGCGGGTCTGGCCGCGGTCGTGTGGATCACCTACATGACGCTGACCTTCAAGAAGCACGGCTTCGTCGGCGGTCTGAAGAACCTCTGCTGGCCGTCGGGCATCCCCGGCTGGGTCATGTTCATCCTGGTGCCGATCGAGTTCTTCTCGAACATCTTCGTGCGCCCCTTCACGCTCGCGGTCCGAGCCTTCGCGAACATGTTCGCCGGCCACCTGCTGATCGTGATGTTCTCCATTGCCTCCTGGTACCTGCTCAGCCCGACCCTGGGCGCGCTGTACGGCTCGGCCTCCTTCGTGGTCGCCGTCGGCCTGACCGCCTTCGAGCTGCTGGTCCAGTTCCTGCAGGCCTACATCTTCGTGATGCTGGCCAGCAGCTACATCGCCGGTGCCCTGGAAGAAGCGCACTGAGCCACGCAGCCCCGGCTGCCACCCCTCCCGAACGCCCGGTGGCCAATCACCACCGGTTCACCACCCCGCAAAGGACAAGCTGAAATGACGCAGCTCGCTGAGGTCTACGGTTCCGTCGCCTCGATCGGTTACGGTCTCGCCGCGATCGGCCCCGGCATCGGTGTCGGTCTCATCTTCGGTAACGGTGTCCAGGCCATGGCCCGTCAGCCCGAGGCTGCCGGTCTGATCCGTTCCAACATGTTCATCGGCTTCGCGCTGACCGAGGCGCTCGCCCTCATCGGCATCGTCATGCCGTTCGTCTTCGGCGCCGGCAAGTAATTCCCCGCCGCTAGACCCTTTCGAGGAAGGTCCAGATATGACTTTCGCGGCTCACCTCGCGGAGGAGGGGGAGAAGATGAACCCCCTGCTGCCCGCGTGGCCCGAGATCATCATCGGCCTGCTCTGCTTCTTCATCGTCTTCGGTCTGCTCGGCAAGAAGCTCCTCCCCAGCATCGAGAAGGTGCTGTCGGAGCGTCGGGACGCCATCGAGGGCGGCATGGAGCGCGCCGAGGCCGCCCAGGCCGAGGCTCAGGCCCTGCTTGAGCAGTACCGCGCCGAGCTCGCCGAGGCGCGCCACGAGGCCGCCCGCATCGTCGAGCAGGCTCGCGAGCAGGGCGCCGCCCAGCTCACCGAGATGCGCGAGGAGGGCCAGCGCCAGCGCGAGGCCATCGTCGCCGCCGGCCACGCCCAGATCGAGGCCGACAAGAAGCAGGCGACTGCCGCCCTGCGTCAGGACGTGGGTTCGCTGGCCACCCAGCTGGCTTCCCGCATCGTGGGCGAGTCCCTTGAGGACAACGCCCGGCAGAGTGGCGTGATCGACCGCTTCCTGAACGAGCTGGAGGCCAAGGCCGCCGTTGCTCAGGGTGCGGCCAAGTGATCGGCGCCAGCCGCGAGGCGCTCGCCGCCGGCCGGAAGAACCTGGACAGCCTGACCGACTCCACCTCGGTGGACGCGGCCAAGCTGGCCGAGGAGCTCACCGCCGTCACGGCAGTACTGGACCGTGAGGTGTCGCTGCGCCGCGTTCTGACCGACCCGTCCCGGTCGGGCCAGGACAAGGCCCAGCTGGTCACCTCGCTGCTGACCGGTCAGGTCTCCGGCGAAGCGGTGGACCTGGTCTCCGGCCTGGTCCGCTCCCGCTGGTCGGGCGCGCGCGACCTGGTCGACGCGACCGAGGAGCTCGCCGCGTACGCCGAGGTCATCGCCGCCGACCGGGTGGGTGCCCTGGACGACGTCGAGGACGAGCTGTTCCGCTTCGGCCGGGTGGTGAGCGGCTCGCACGAGCTGCGCGCCGCGCTGACCGAGCCGAAGGCCGGCGCCGTCGCCAAGGCCGCGCTGATCAACAAGCTCCTCGGCGGCCGCGCCAACGCCGGCACCGTCCGGCTGGTCACCGCCCTCGTCAACGCGCCGCGTGGTCGTAGCCTGGAGCAGGGCCTCGAGTCCTACTCGAAGCTCGCCGCCGCGCGCCGCGACCGCATGGTGGCCCTGGTCACCAGCGCGGTGCCGCTGTCGGACACCCAGAAGGAGCGCCTGTCCGGTGCTCTCGGTCGGATGTACGGCCGCCAGGTCCACCTGAACATCGACGTCGACCCCGAGGTCGTCGGCGGCGTGCGGGTGCAGATCGGCGACGAGATCATCGACGGCACCGTGTCGAGCCGCCTCGAAGGCGCTCGCCAGTCGCTCGAAGGCTGAGCACAACCAGCAGCACATCCGACCCTCGGTCGGGGAACCGGCTCCCCAAGGAGTCGGCAAAACGTACGGCCGGTTCATACGACCCGGCCGAGAGTCGAGTACTTGCGGCCCTCAATGGCGGGCCGAGGATCGCAAACTAGGAGAGCAGGGAAGCCTGATGGCGGAGCTTACGATCCGTCCGGAGGAGATCCGGGACGCGCTGGCCGACTTTGTCCAGTCGTACCAGCCGGACGCCGCTTCTGTGGAAGAGGTCGGCACGGTCACTGACGCGGCGGACGGCATCGCGCATGTCGAGGGCCTGCCCTCGGTCATGGCGAACGAGCTGCTGAAGTTCGAGGACGGCACGCTCGGCCTCGCGCTGAACCTCGACACCCGCGAGATCGGTGTCGTCGTCCTCGGTGAGTTCGGCGGTATCGAAGAGGGCCAGACCGTGCGCCGCACCGGCGAGGTCCTCTCGGTCCCGGTCGGCGACGGCTACCTCGGCCGCGTCGTGGACCCGCTGGGCAACCCGATCGACGGCCTCGGCGAGATCGCCGCCAGCGGCCGTCGCGCCCTGGAGCTGCAGGCCCCCGGCGTCATGGCCCGCAAGTCGGTCAAGCAGCCGCTGCAGACCGGCATCAAGGCCATCGACGCGATGACCCCGATCGGCCGCGGCCAGCGTCAGCTGATCATCGGCGACCGCCAGACCGGCAAGACCGCGGTGGCCGTCGACACGATCATCAACCAGCGTGACAACTGGCGCTCGGGCGACCCGGAGAAGCAGGTCCGCTGCATCTACGTCGCCGTGGGCCAGAAGGGCTCCACCATCGCGTCCGTCCGCGGCGCCCTGGAGGAGGCCGGCGCGCTGGAGTACACCACCATCGTGGCTGCTCCCGCCTCCGACCCGGCCGGCTTCAAGTACCTCGCCCCGTACACCGGTTCGGCCATCGGCCAGGAGTGGATGTACGACGGCAAGCACGTCCTGATCATCTTCGACGACCTGTCGAAGCAGGCCGAGGCCTACCGTTCCGTCTCCCTGCTGCTGCGCCGCCCGCCGGGGCGCGAGGCCTACCCGGGCGACGTCTTCTACCTGCACTCCCGCCTGCTGGAGCGCTGCGCCAAGCTGAACGACGCCCTGGGCGGCGGCTCGATGACCGGTCTGCCGATCATCGAGACCAAGGCCAACGACGTCTCGGCGTACATCCCGACCAACGTCATCTCCATCACCGACGGCCAGTGCTTCCTGGAGTCCGACCTGTTCAACGCCGGCATCCGCCCGGCCGTGAACGTCGGCATCTCGGTCTCCCGCGTCGGTGGCTCCGCCCAGATCAAGGCCATGCGCTCGGTCGCCGGCCGTCTGCGCCTGGACCTCGCCCAGTACCGTGAGCTGGAGGCCTTCGCCGGCTTCGGTTCCGACCTGGACGCGGCCTCCAAGGCCCAGCTGGAGCGCGGTGCGCGCATGGTCGAGCTGCTGAAGCAGGGCCAGTACCAGCCGTTCCCGGTCGAGGAGCAGGTCGTCTCCATCTGGGCCGGCACCACCGGCAAGCTGGACGACGTCCCGGTCGCGGAGATCCGCCGCTTCGAGCGCGAGTTCCTCGACCACGTCCGCCTGCAGCACAAGGACCTGCTGGCCGGCATCGTCGAGACCGGTCTGCTGGCCGACGGCACCGTGGACGCCCTGACCGGCGCGATCGAGGCCTTCAAGCAGGGGTACCAGACCGCCGACGGCAAGCTGCTCTCCGAGCAGGCCTGAGTCCGGTAGCGAGGGAAAGGACGTAACGGCCCATGGGAGCACAGCTTCGGGTCTACAAGCGCCGGATCCGCTCTGTCACCGCGACGAAGAAGATCACCAAGGCGATGGAGATGATCTCCGCGGCGCGCATCGGCAAGGCGCAGCGCGCGGTGGCGGCCTCCGCTCCGTACGCCGATGAGCTCACCCGGGCGGTGACGGCGGTGGCCACCCGGTCCAACGCCAAGCACCCGCTCACCACCGAGAACCCGAACGCCACCCGGGTGGCGGTCCTGCTGATCACGGCGGACCGCGGCCTGGCCGGCGGTTACTCGTCCAACGCCATCAAGGCCTCGCTGACGCTCTCCGAGCGCCTGCGCGGCGAGGGCAAGGACGTCGTGACCTACATCGTCGGTCGGAAGGGTCTGTCGTACTACACCTTCCGCAACCTGGCGGTGGGGAACTCGTGGACGGGCTTCTCGGACAAGCCGACCTACGGCGACGCGAAGACGGTGGCGGCCGAGCTGATCGAGGCCTTCACGGCCGAGACCGGCGGCGTGGACGAACTCCACGTGGTCTCGACCGAGTTCGTGTCCATGCTGACGCAGGACGCGGTCGCCAACCGGCTGCTGCCGCTGAAGCTGGACGAGGTCCAGCTCAGCGACCAGACGCCGGCCAAGTCGGAGATCTTCCCGCTGTACGACTTCGAGCCGTCGGCGGAGGGCGTCCTCGACGCGCTGCTGCCGCGGTACGTCGAGAGCCGGATCTACAACGCGCTGCTGCAGTCGGCCGCTTCCGAGCACGCCGCCCGCCGCCGCGCGATGAAGAGCGCGACGGACAACGCCGGCGAGCTCATCAAGTCGCTCACGCGGCTTGCCAACTCGGCCCGCCAGGCCGAGATCACCCAGGAAATCAGCGAGATCGTCGGCGGCGCCAACGCCCTCGCCGACGCTAGCCGCGGGAGCGAATGAGTATGACCACCACTGTTGAGCCGACCACGGCGACGGGCCGCGTCGCGCGGGTCATCGGCCCGGTCGTCGACGTGGAGTTCCCCGTCGACGCCATTCCGGACATGTACAACGCCCTGCACGTCGAGGTGGACAACCCCGACGGCACGGGCCGCAAGACCCTCACCCTCGAGGTCGCCCAGCACCTCGGCGACGGCCTGGTCCGCGGCATCTCGATGCAGCCGACCGACGGCCTGGTCCGCGGTTCGCAGGTCACCGACACCGGTGCCGCGATCTCCGTCCCGGTCGGCCAGATCACCAAGGGCAAGGTCTTCAACGCCCTCGGCGACGTGCTGAACGTGGACAAGGCGGAGTTCGACCAGCAGGTCGAGGTCCGCTGGCCGATCCACCGCAAGGCCCCCGAGTTCAAGGACCTCGAGTCCAAGACCGAGATGTTCGAGACCGGCATCAAGGTCATCGACCTGCTCACCCCGTACGTCACGGGTGGCAAGATCGGTCTGTTCGGTGGTGCCGGTGTCGGCAAGACCGTTCTGATCCAGGAGATGATCTACCGCGTCGCCGAGAACTTCGGTGGTGTGTCGGTGTTCGCCGGCGTCGGCGAGCGCACCCGTGAGGGCAACGACCTCATCGACGAGATGGTCGACTCGGGCGTTCTGGACAAGACCGCGCTGGTCTTCGGCCAGATGGACGAGCCGCCGGGCACCCGTCTGCGCGTCGCGCTCTCCGCGCTGACCATGGCGGAGTACTTCCGTGACGTCGAGAAGCAGGACGTGCTCCTCTTCATCGACAACATCTTCCGGTTCACCCAGGCCGGTTCCGAGGTGTCGACCCTGCTCGGCCGCATGCCCTCCGCGGTGGGCTACCAGCCGAACCTGGCCGACGAGATGGGCCTCCTCCAGGAGCGCATCACCTCGACCCGCGGTCACTCGATCACCTCGATGCAGGCGATCTACGTCCCCGCGGACGACCTGACCGACCCGGCCCCGGCCACCACCTTCGCCCACCTGGACGCGACCACCGTTCTGTCGCGCCCGATCTCGGAGAAGGGCATCTACCCGGCCGTCGACCCGCTGGACTCCACGTCCCGCATCCTCGACCCGCGGTACATCGCGCAGACCCACTACGACACGGCCATCCGTATCAAGGGGATCCTGCAGAAGTACAAGGACCTCCAGGACATCATCGCCATCCTCGGTATGGACGAGCTGTCCGAAGAGGACAAGATCACGGTGCACCGCGCGCGTCGCATCGAGCGCTTCCTCTCGCAGAACACCTACGTGGCGAAGCAGTTCACCGGTGTCGAGGGCTCGACCGTGCCGCTGTCGGAGACCATCGAGGCCTTCAACTCGATCGCCGACGGCAAGTACGACTCCGTCCCGGAGCAGGCCTTCTTCATGTGCGGTGGCATCGAGGACCTCGAGAAGAACGCCGCCGAGCTGGCGAAGAAGTAATCGCGGCCGGTAGCAGCTGAGTGACCGTGAGGGGTGGCCCCCGAGCCTGGGGACCACCCCTCGCGGCACATCGGCTGTGATTCCGGTCAAATCCGTGCCGCCGGTTTCATGCCGGGGGCGCGGGGCCGTTATTCTTACCGAAACTCCCGAGTAATCGGGGGTTGCATGAGCCTAGGAGCCCACGTTGGCTGAGCTGCACGTCGAGCTGGTCGCAGCCGACCGCAAGGTGTGGTCCGGTGCGGCCACCATCGTCGTCGCCCGTACGGCCTCCGGTGACACCGGCATCATGCCGGGCCACACCCCGGTGCTGAGCGTGCTGGAGACCGGTCCGGTCACCATCCGCACGGTGGACGGCGGCACCGTCATCGCCGCGGTGCACGGCGGCTTCATCTCCTTCGCCGACAACAAGCTGTCTCTGCTCGCGGAGATCGCCGAGCTGGCGGACGAGATCGATGTCGCGCGTGCCGAGCGCGCGCTGGAGCAGGCCAAGTCCGACACCGACGCGCACGCCGAGCGCCGCGCCGAGGTCCGGCTGTTCGCGGCGCGCGGCCTCAAGGCCCACGCCTGAGTGTGCCTGACCCCGGCTTAGCGGGGTCGACCGACGGTCCCGGGGACGCGCGAGCGTGACCCCGGGACTGTCGTCGTAGTTGGTAGGTCAGCGCGGTCGTCCGGGACGACCGTAAACGGGGAACGCGGGTAGCGAGGAGGTAGGTGAGCATGGTCCTCGCGCTTGTGGTGTGTGCGGCGGTCGTGGCGCTGGGAGTGATCGGCCTGATGGCCTTCGCCGTACGCCGCCGCCTGATCCAGCGGGTCGGCGGCACGTTCGACTGCAGTTACCGGCTCAAAATGCCCGCCGACGCCTCGACGCAGCCCGACCTCGACGAGAACGGCAAGCCCACCTCAGCCCCGGTCCCCCCGACCGACGGCAAGGGGTGGGTTTTTGGTATCGGCCGGTACAGCGGCGACTCGATCGAGTGGTTCCGGGTCTTCTCGTACGCCCCGCGCCCGCGCAAGGTGCTGCCGCGGCGGGAGATCGAGGTGCTCGGCCGGCGCTACCCGGAGGGCCAGGAGGAGCTGGCACTGCTCTCCGGCTCGGTGGTGCTGCGCTGCCTGCACAACGGGGCGCCGCTGGAGCTGGCGATGAGCGAGGACGCGCTCACCGGCTTCCTGGCCTGGCTGGAGGCGGCCCCGCCGGGGCAGCGGGTCAACGTCGCGTAGCGGCGGGACCCTCGGGACGGGGTTAACGTCGCCTAACCCGGCCGCTAGGCTGGCCGCATGGTCAATCTGACGCGCATCTACACCCGTACCGGGGACGACGGCTCCACCGCGCTCGGCGACATGAGCCGGACCACCAAGACCGATCCGCGGCTGATGGCGTACGCCGACGCCAACGAGGCGAACGCGGCGATCGGGGTCGCCCTGGCGGTCGGCGGGTTGGCGGAGGACGTGGCGACCGTGCTGGTCCGGGTCCAGAACGACCTGTTCGACGTCGGCGCCGACCTGTCCACACCGGTGGTCGAGGACCCGAAGTACCCGCCGCTGCGGGTGCTGCAGTCCTACATCGACCGGCTGGAGGGGGACTGCGACCACTACCTGGAGCAGGTCGAGAAGCTGCGCAGCTTCATCCTGCCCGGCGGCACGCCCGGCGCGGCCCACCTGCACCTGGCCTGCACGGTGGTGCGGCGGGCCGAGCGCTCGACCTGGGCGGCGATCGCCGAGTACGGGGACGGCGTCAACCCGCTGACCGCCAAGTACCTCAACCGGCTGTCCGACCTGCTGTTCATCCTGGCCCGGGTGGCCAACAAGGAGCGCGGTGACGTGCTCTGGGTGCCGGGGGAGAACCGCTAGGAGCCCGCAGGGCCCGGGTCCGGCGCTACCGCTCGGCGGCCGGCGGCTGCTTCGGCCAGATCGAGTAGCAGCCGGCCACGACCACGTTGACCACGGCGGCGAGCCCCAGCTTCCAGTACCACTGGGCGAAGGTGCCGAAGTGGGCGGCGCCCGCCGAGAGCGGGACGAGCAGGGAGATCAGCCCCAGGGTGATCACGGCCGACACGACCGTCCGCTTGGCGATCTGCCACTCGTACGCGGTCCGCTCCGGGCCGTACTTGGGGGACGGCTGGGGCTTGGGGCCGTGGGCGAAGCGGTGCAGGAAGTGCCGGTCGGCCCAGGCCACCAGGGAGGGGCCGTAGCCGACCGAGAAGCCGGCGTAGCTCGCGGCCAGCGCGTGGGTCCAGCCCGCCTCGGTGCCGCCGCGCAGGTCGAGCACGGTGAGCGCGTACAGGACCAGGTCCACGACCGGCAGGCCGAGCAGCAGCGCGGTGCTGGTGCGGCGCCACCGCAGCAGGTAGCGGGCGGAGAGGGCGAGGCCGAGCACGATCCACCAGGAGATCTCGGCCGCGACGATGAAGGTGACGATCACGTGGTCCAGCCTGCTCCGCGGGGGCGCCGGTGTCGTCGTCGTGCGGTGCCGTCCCGGCCTGCACCTTTCGATGTAGCGACCTCCTCCGCGGACCTGAGCCGGGTGGGCCGCCGGGGATGGTGGGATGGTGGTGTGCCCCGCGCCTTCCCCGCCCTCCCCGTTCTCCCTCCGCACCGGCAGGACCAGCTGATCGCCCTCTGCGGGCTGCTCGGCGGTGTGGTGCTGATCGTGTTCGGGGTGTACGACCGGCCGGGCCGGGTGCCGCTGTGGGGGGTGCTGCTGCCGCTGCTGGTGACGGCCGGGCTGGAGCTGGTCCGGCGCACCCGGCCGGTGCTGGCGGTGACGCTCGGCGGGCTGGCCTTCGCCGGGAACGTGTTCGCGGGCAGTCTGCTGGCGACCACGATCATGTACACCGACCTGCTGTACGCGGCGGTGCTCTACGGCAGCCGCCGGATGTCCCGGGTGCTGCACCTGACCGGTGGGGCGACCGTGCTGGTGCTCTCCAGCCTGACCTGGTACGCGGCCGGCACCTCGGCGGGGCTGCTGATCGTGGTGATCGGCGCGCTGGTCTTCCTGGGGCCGGTGTGGACCGGGGACGTGGTGCGCCGGCACCGGGAGGCGGCGGAGGCCGAGCGGCTGCGGGCGGAGCAGACCGCGCTGCTCTCGGAGATGGACCGGCGTGAGGCGGTCGGCGCCGAACGAGCCAGGATGGCACGGGAGTTGCACGACGTGGTGGCCAACCACCTGTCGGCGATCGCGATCCACGCCACCGGTGCCCAATCGGTGGCCCGGCGGCGGGAGTTGCCGGCGGACGATCCGCTGGTCGAGGTGCTGGCGGTGATCCGGGAGAACAGCGTCCAGGGATTGGCCGAAATGCGTCGCATGATCGGACTGCTCCGGGACAGCGGCGGGGGCGAGGCCGACGAGTCGTACGCCGCGCCCGACCTGGCCGCGGTGGACGCGCTGCTGGCCAAGGCCCGGGCGGCCGGGCAGGACGTCGGGCTGGACTTCGAGCTGACCGAGCGCGGTGAGCGCGGCGCCGTCCCGGTGCCGGTCGGGCTGGCCGCGTACCGGATCGTGCAGGAGTCGCTGACCAACGCGCTCAAGCACGCCGGGCCCGGACTGGTCGCGCTGCGGCTGGAGTTCGGCCCGGAGGAGCTGCGGATCACGGTCGACAGCCCGTACCGCGGCGGGCCGGGCCGCGGACTGCCCGGCGCCCGGGCCGGGCTGGTGGGCATGGCGGAGCGGGCCGGGCTGCTCGGCGGCAGTTTCGAGGCCGGGCCGCGGGACGGGTACTGGAGCGTGCGCGCGGTGCTGCCGCGCGGCCGGGAGAGCGAGGGACGGGAATGACGATCCGGGTGCTGGTGGCCGAGGACCAGGCGGCGGTGCGGGCGGCGCTGGTGATGATCCTGCGCGCCGAGCCCGGGTTCGAGGTGGTCGGGCAGGCGGCGGACGGGGAGGAGGCCGTCCGGCTGGCACTGGAGCTGCGGCCGGACGTCGTCCTGATGGACGTGCAGATGCCCCGGCTGGACGGCGTCTCGGCTACCCGGCAGGTGGTCGCGGCCGGGGCCGCCCAGGTGCTGGTGCTGACCACCTTCGACCTGGACGAGTACGTGTACGGGGCGCTGCGGGCCGGCGCCGCCGGGTTCCTGCTGAAGGACCTGGAGGCGGACACCCTGGTCGAGGGCATCCGCACGGTGGCGCGCGGGGACGGCATGCTGGCGCCCTCGGTGACCAGGCGGCTGATCGGGGCCTTCGCCCGCCCCGGCCGGCCGGTCGGCCCGGAGGCCCGGAGCGCGGTCGAGGGGCTGACCGGGCGCGAGCGAGAGGTGCTGGCCTGCCTCGGCGCCGGGATGTCCAACGGCGAGGTGGCGGCCCGGCTGGAGATGGCGGAGGCGACCACGAAGACCCACGTCAGCCGGATCCTGGCGAAGCTGGGGCTGCGCAGCCGGGTGCAGGCGGCGATCCTGGCCCAGGACCTCGGTCTGACCATCTGACGAGCATCCTGGTCACCTGACCAGGTCGGTTGCAGATCACACTCCCGATTGCTATTGCGGGGGCGTTCTGGGCATTAGAGTCCGCGCCAGAGCAACGCGGCTCCCGGTGGGCGATCCCTGCCCTGAGCCGCCTTCAGGGCCCGCCCGCGGGGCGGCGACGGCATCGGGAGACCCAGCCATGAGCAATGCGTCCAGCAAGCAGATCGCCGTGATCGGTGCCGGCCTGATGGGCGCCGGCATCGCCCAGGTGTCCGCGCAGGCCGGCCACCCGGTGGTGCTGCGGGACGTGACCGAGGAGGCGCTGCGGCGCGGCCTCGACGGCATCCGCGCCTCGTACGGGAAGTTCGTCGCCAAGGGCCGGATGAGCGCCGAGGACGCCGAGGCCGCGCTGGGCCGGATCACCACCACCACCGACCTGGGCGCCGTCGCCGGGGCCGACATCGTGGTCGAGGCGGTGTTCGAGAACCTGGAGGTCAAGGAGGGCGTCTTCCGCGAGCTGGACAAGCTCGCCAAGGACGGCGCCGTGCTGGCCTCCAACACCTCCGCCATCCCGATCACCCGGATCGCCGCCGTCACCGGGCGGCCGGAGTCGGTCGTCGGCGTCCACTTCTTCTCGCCCGTCCCGATGATGAAGCTGGTCGAGCTGGTCCGCGGCTACAAGACCGGCGACGAGGCGCTCGCCGCCGCCCGCGCCTTCGCCGAGGGCGTCGGCAAGGACGTCGTGGTGGTCAACCGCGACGTGGCCGGCTTCATCACCACCCGCCTGATCACCGCGTTGGTCGTCGAGGCCGCCAAGCTGTACGAGTCGGGCGTGGCCACCGCCGAGGACATCGACACCGCCTGCCGCCTCGGCTTCGGCCACGCGATGGGCCCGCTGGAGACCGCCGACCTGACCGGCGTGGACATCCTGCTGCACGCCGCCCGGAACATCTACACCGAGACCCAGGACGAGAAGTTCGCCGCCCCGGAGATCATGGCCCGGATGGTCACCGCCGGCGACCTCGGCCGCAAGAGCGGCCGCGGCTTCTACCCGTACGAGGGCAAGTGACCCCGCGGGCCTGAACGGCCTGGTGGGCCGGGCGATCGGAGCGTCGTGCGGCCCACCGTGCCGGGGCGGGTGAGTTTCCTCACGCCGGGTGCCGCAGACGGGTGATTTGGGCGGTAATCGAGCGTAGGTGTGGAGAGTACCTGCGTATATTCCCTCGGACGAGTGAAGTTGCTTCAGATCAGGTCGGGAACCAGCAACCTGCGGCGCTGCTCCACCGTCAGATGAGGGAACCCGGCGTTCCGACCGGGGCCGGGCGCGGACCGAGCCGTCCCAGGCGTTCCGCCCAGAACCCCGACCCCCGCCTCCGAGCCCGTCGCGGCCCCGGCGGACCACCCCGAGCAGGCCACCCAGGCGAAGGAGGAGAGCATGCGCATCACCGGCGACCACACGGCGCTGGCCATCGAAGGCCGCCTCGACGTGCGCACCGCCGCCGACGCGCGGGCCCGGCTGCACCAGGCCGTCGACGGCGGCCTCGGTGACCTCGTGCTGGACCTCGGCCGGCTGGAGTTCTGGGACGCCACCGGCCTCGGCGTGATCATGGGCACCCACCGGCGGGCGGGCCGGATCGGCCGCCGGCTGGTGCTGCGGTCCGTGCCCGCGCAGCTCCAGCGGCTGCTGGTGGCCACCAAGCTGCACCGGATCCTCGCCGTCGACGGCGGGATCGCCGAGATGCCCGTCGTCTGACGGGTCATCCGGCCCGGTCCCGTGGCGCCGTCCGCGACGGAGCCTTCCGCGGGCGACCTCCGCAGGGGAGCTCCGAGGGGGCGCGCGTCCCCGCCGGGCGCCGGTCGAACGACCGGACACGCCCCCGGCCGCGCACGGACCGGCGCGCGACCGCCGCCGCACGCCCGGCGGGCCTTCACCCACCCCGCACCCGGTCCGCACTGCGCGGCCGGGCCCGGATGTGCAAGAGTCTGCCCGTCAGATGACGGCCGCCCGGGGCCGGCTGTGCCCAGCCCGCCCGCGGCCGCGACCGAGACGTGTGCCGGTCGGCGCGGGGCGCCGGCGGCCGAACACGATGCGGAGCAGAACGTGGCACAGCCATCCGGGGAGTTCCGGCAGGAGGCCGCCCGCAGCCGCGGCGGCGAACTGGTCTCCGGCGCCCTGCTGGTCGGCGTCGGCGCCCCGGACGGCTCCGAGGCCCGACCGTGTCCCGAGGAGTGGCGGCCGCGCCCCCGCCGGATCGAACGCAGCGAGCCCGCCCGCGGCCCGGTCGGCGGCGTCGGCCGGGCGGTCGGCCCGCTGGCCCTCGGAGCCGGTCCCACCGATCTGCCGCTGCTCGACCGCGAGGCCGACATCGCCGAACTGCTCGGCCTGCTCGCCGAGGGCCGCTCGATACGCCTGGTCGGCCAGGCCGGCTCGGGCCGCAGCACCCTGCTGTCGGCCGTCGCCGAGGCCGCCGCGGACCTCGCCCCCGGCGGTGTCGTCCAGCTCTGCGGACACCGCCGCACCGCCGCCGACCTGCTCCAGGACCTCTTCACCGCCACCCACCACGCCCCCGGCTACCGGCCCGACCCCGGCCAACTGGCGGTCCACCTCGCCGGGGTCCGCGCGGTCGTCGTGATCGACGGGGCCGAGCCGGTCGGCCCCGAGCTGGAGGAACTGCTCGCCGCCGCCCCCGGCTGCGGCTTCCTGATCTCGGTCGCGCCCGCCGCCCCGCAACTGCCCGCCGGCTCCCGGCTGCGGGACCACCTCGTCCCCGGGCTCTCCCGGGCCGCCTGCCTGGCCCTCACCGGCCGGTTGGCCGGCCGGCCGCTGGACGTAGCGGAGAAGGCCTGGGCGGTCGACCTCTGGTTCGAGTCCGAGGGCCTGCCGCTGCGCTTCGTCCAGGCCGCCGCGCTGCTGCGCCAGCGGGACGTCTCGGTGGACGCGCTGGTCGCCGCCGAGGACGACCGGCGGGACGTCTTCGGCGCCGTCGAGGAGCCCGTCCACGACCCCGACCCGGCGGTCCGGGAGAACGCGCTGCGGCGCACCGTGCCGCTGCCCTCGGTCGCCGAGACCGCCTCGCCCGCCGTCCGGCTCGCCGAGGGGCTCGGCGAGTCCGCCCAGGCCGTGCTCCGACTGGCCGTCGCGCTCGGCGGCGAATGCCCCACCGCGCCGCACCTGCCCGCGCTGATCGACGTCGGCCAGGGCGAGAGCGCGCTCGCCGAACTCGCCGACGCCGGGCTCGCGGTGTCCATCGGCGGCCACCACCGGCTGACCGCCGGGGCGCTCGACCTGCTCGCCCCGCACTGGCCGGCCCGCGGCTGCGCCGACGGCGCCGCCCAGCACTTCGCCTGGTGGGTCGGGCACAGCTCGGTGTCGCTGGCGCAGGTCGCCGCCGAGGCCGAGGTGCTGGTCGGCGTGCTGCTCGCGGACCGCACCGCCGGGCGGCACGAGGCGGTGGTCCGGCTGGCCCGGGCGGCGGCGCCCGCGCTGGCGCTGGCGCTGCGCTGGGGCGCCTGGGAGCGGGTGCTCCAACTCGGCCTGGAGGCGGCCCGGCGGACCGGCTCGACCGTCGACCAGGCCTGGTTCCACCACGAGGCGGGCGTGTACGCGATCTGCGTGCGGCAGCCCTCCCGGGCGATGGCCGAACTGGAGAGCGCGCTCACCCTGCGGGCCGCCGCCGGGGAGCAGCGCGGGGTGGCCGCCGCGCGCCGGATGCTCGACCTGCTGCGCGCCGACGGCCGGCAGCTGCCGCCCGCCGCGCCCGCCGCGGCGGCGCCGGGCCGCGGTCCGGTGATCCGCAAGATCGCCGCCCGGGTGCCCGCCGGCTTGAAGGCCCGCAACGGGAGGCGGCGCCGGGTGGTGGTGGCCTCCGCGGCCCTGCTCACCTTCGGGGTGCTCGGTACGGCGGTGGCGATGACCCTCGCCGGGCCCGACGAGCACAAGGGCAACGACCCGCACGGGCGGCTGGACCAGGTCGGCGACACCGGGAACGCGCCGCTGCCGCTGCCCTCCGCGGACGGCAGCCCGAGCCCGGCCGGGACGGGCGCCGCCGAGCCCGGCGCTCCGACGGCGACGGGCGGCAGTCCGGAACCCTCGGCGAGCGGCAGCGCGTCGCACTCGCCGAGCGCCTCGCCGTCCAAGCGGCCGAGCACCTCGCCGGGGGCCACCGGGGCGGACACCCCGCCGGGGCAGCCGCAGTCGCCCGAGCCGGGCCGGTCGCAGCCGCCGACGCAGCCGTCCGGGCCGAAGCCCGGCGGTCCGGGCGGCGGCAGCGGCGGGGGCGGTACTCAGTCGCCCTCGCCGACGGAGAACCCGAGCCCCAGCCAGACACCCAAGCCGAGTCCGACCTCGACCGGGTCGGCCAGTTCGAGTGGCGCGCCCAGTAGTCCGGCCGCGACCCCGAACTGACCGGTCAGAACAGCTTGAGCTTGTCGTCGTCGATGCCGCGCAGCTCGTCGTAGTCCAGCACCACGCAGCCGATGCCCCGGTCGGTGGCCAGCACGCGGGCCTGGGGCTTGATCTCCTGCGCGGCGAAGACGCCCTTGACCGGGGCCAGTAGCGGGTCCCGGTTGAGGAGTTCGAGGTAGCGGGTGAGCTGCTCGACGCCGTCGATCTCACCGCGGCGCTTGATCTCGACGGCGACCGTGGCGCCGTCGGCGTCGCGGCAGAGGATGTCGACCGGGCCGATCGCGGTCATGTACTCGCGGCGGATCAGCGACCAGCCGGCACCGAGCACCTCCATCCGGTCCGCGAGCAGCTCCTGGAGGTGGGCCTCGACGCCGTCCTTGATCAGGCCCGGGTCCACCCCGAGTTCGTGGGAGGAGTCGTGCAGCACCTCCTCCAGCGTGATGATGAGCTTCTCGCCGGCCTTGTTCTCCACCGTCCAGACCCCGTCGGCCTCCTTGAGGGCGCACGGCGGGGACATCCAGTTCAGCGGCTTGTAGGCGCGGTCGTCGGCGTGGATGCTGACGCTGCCGTCGGCCTTGACCAGGATGAGCCTGGTGGCGGAGGGCAGATGGGCGGAGAGCCGACCGGCATAGTCGACTGAGCAGCGGGCAATTACGAGACGCACGGTCGACCACGCTAGCCCACCGGGGCCAGTTGATGCGATTCCGCGACGACCGGGTGAAGACGACGCGAACCCCGCGAACATGGAGGTTCGGCGATCCCGGCTCCGCTCGTCGCGCTCTGGCGTACGCCCCCCAGGGTCGCTACGGTGTGTGACGCCACGGATGCGGGGTCGCTGTCAACGGGGATGGAGACTTCAGATGAACGATCCGACAGGATCAGGCCAATGTGGTGCACCACAGCATGTTTCCGGAGCAATCCGTAGGAACGACCGCCCTGCTCCGCCGTTGACTGCCACGCTGTTCTGACGCGGTCGGTGTTCAGGACGTCACGTCCCGTGGCGCCGCCGCCTTCGCAACCGGTGCCGGAAACCCCCGTCCCACGGTGTTCCGGACGCCATCTGCGATTCGCCCACCCTCACTGTGAGCTTGGACTACGCATGACCACCCGGGCGCCGCGCGGGTGGTCCGCGAGAGGAGAACCCATGTCGCTCGACGTCTCACCGGCCCTGCTGGAGAAGGCCGAGCGGGGCGAGGTCGACGAGCGGGAATTCGTCGACTGCGTCCGCGTCTCGCTCCCCTACGCCTGGGACCTGATCAGCTCGCTGGTCGCCCAGGCGAAGGTCGACGGCACCGACTTCGCCGACAACCAGGTACCGCCGCCCAGCGAGCAGGCCCGTGGCCAGCTGCTGCGCGCCCTGGCCAGCGACGCCATCCGGGGCGCCCTGCAGCGCCACTTCGGGGTCCGGCTGGCGTTCCAGAACTGTCACCGGGTGGCGGTGTTCCTGCCGTCGGACGCCAACGAGGCCCGGTACGACCGTTTCACCTCCGTCCGGGAGCAGCTGCTCAACCAGTCCGAGGAACTGCGGGACTGCTGATCCGGCCCTGACCGGCCGCCGCCGTCCCCCGGTGCGGGGGGAGGGACGGCGGCCGGGGCCCGGCCCGGGGCTCAACCCAGTTGCGGCAGCACCTCGGAGCCGAGCCGGGCGATGTTGTGCAGGGTCGCCTCGCGGTCGCCGCTGCCCTCCGCGAGCAGGGCGAACCGCCGGATGCCGGTGCGCTCGGCGGTGGCCAGCAGCCGGTCGGCACACTGCCTCGGGGTGCCCACCGCGTGCAGGTCGCAGAGGAGTTCGGTGTACTGGTGCGGGTCGCGCATCGTGCGCTCGCGGCCGTCCACGGTGCGGTGGGCGCCGAGCCCGTACGCGAACCAGCCGGGCATCGCGCTCAGCAGGGTGGCCCGGGCGGCGGAGGTGCGGTCGTCCACCTGGGCCACCCCGGCCGCGACGTGCTGGCGGGTCACCCGCCGCAGTTGCTCCTCGCCGCGCCCGGCGGCCAGCCAGGCGGCCCGGTAGAGCTCCAGCATCCGCAGCTTGTCGTCGTCGCCGGAGTGCATGCCGAGCAGCATCGGCAGGCCGCGTTCGGCGGCCAGCCGCACACCGCCCGGGGAGGTGCAGGCCACCACGACCGGCGGTCCGGCCACCGGCCTTCCGGCGGCGATGAGTTCGCCGTCGGCGGTGTCGGCGGCGAGCGCGTCGGTGTCCAGGCGCTGGCGCGGGAAGCGCACCGGGCCGCCGGGTTCGTCCAGGCCGAGCCAACTGCCCAGGCCGGGACGGCGCAGCGGCTCGGTGGCCTGCGGCACCACCGCCACCTCCGGGAAGGCGAACTGCGGCCCGTCCGCGCCGACCCGGGTGCCGCGCAGCCAGCGCAGCAGCAGGTCCAGCCGTTCCGGGAAGCCGTTCTCGAAGGCGTCCAGGCCGCTGCCGAACACGTCCAGGTCGATCCACGGCCCGCCGCGGCCCACCCCGAGCGTGAAGCGCCCGCCGGAGGTGAGGTGCAGCAGCGCGGCCTGTTCGCCGAGTGCCACCGGGTGGCCGGTGGAGAGCACGCTGACCGCCGTGCCGACGCCGATCCGCCGGGTGCGGCCGAGCAGCAGCGCGGCGAGGGTCGCGGCGTCCGGGCAGACCCCGTACGGGACGAAGTGGTGCTCGGCCAGCCAGACGCTGTCCAGGCCCGCGCGCTCGGCCTCGACGGCGGCCCGGACGGTGCGCTCCAGCGCCTCGCCGTGGCTCTGCCCGGGGAACTGGGCGGACAACAGGAACGCGCCGACCCGTACCGGTGCGGTGTCCGGCGGCAGTGCGCCGGCCCGCTGCACCGCGGTCAGCGGCTCGCCCGCGACGGCGGTCAGCGGGGGTACGGAGGTCAGCGCCGGGCCGGGCGCGGGCGGCCGTACGCCGACGGGCCGACGGGTCTCGGCGCGGGGGCTGGTCTTGGTCATCCTGGGGGCCTCCTCGGGTGCACGCAGGGTCTGCGGGCCCCGCCTGTCCCCTCGTGGGTATCCGATGTCATGTGCCAATGGCACGCCGAACCCCGAATTTCCCCGATGATCGGGTGGATCTCGGCAAAAACGCCGGACGGCTGCTCGGGGCCGTGATAGAGGCCGTCCGGAGGGGTGGACGGGGGCCGGGCGGGGGCCGGGCGGGAGGCGGGCGGGAAGCGGGACGGAAGGCCGGACGCCCGCCGGGCCGGGGGGACAGGCCCTAGGCTGGAACGACCACGAGCCCCGGAAGAGAGGCAGTCCGCCGTGCCCCGCCGCAACCGGATCAAGAGCGCCGACCCGCGCGAGAGCGCCGAACCGGCGGCCGCCCCGCTCGGCGGATCGCTGCGCCGCACCGAGAACTACCAGGGCGACGACTGGGTGGTCCAGACGGTCGCCGGGACGTCGGGACGGTTCTACCGCTGCCCCGGCTGCGACCAGGAGATCCCGCCCGGAGTGGGCCACGTGGTGGCCTGGCCGATGCACGGCGGCGGGGTGGACGACCGGCGGCACTGGCACCGGGCGTGCTGGGGAGCGCGGGAGCGCCGGGCCTCCAACGTGCTGCGAGGCCGCGGCGCTCCGCGGTACTGAGACTGCTGCCCGAACTCCCTTACGCGTCGCGGTTCTTGAGCACCAGCGCACCGCCGACCAGGGCCGCCAGGGTCCAGAGCAGGCAGATCGTGAAGCCCGCCCACGGCCCGTACGGCTGGCCGTTCTGCTCGTACACCAGCAGCATGCGCGAGCCCGCGTAGTCGGGGAAGTAGTGGGCCAGGGTCTTGACCTTCGGCACCGCCGAGAGGATCGGCGAGAGCAGGAAGAAGAACGGCACCAGCACGCCGAGCGCGAGGGTCTGGTTGTGCAGCATGGCGGTGACGCCGGCCGAGAACAGGCAGAGCATCGTCAGGTACAGCGCGGCGCCGAACACCGCGCGCAGCACGTTCGGCTCGCTCAGGGTGGTGGAGTGCGCGCCCAGCAGCGCCTGGCCGACGAAGAAGGTGACGAAGGCGGTCACCAGCGCGACCACGAGGGCCAGCGCGCCGAGCACCAGCGCCTTGCCGGCCAGCAGGGTGCCGCGCTGGGGGACGGCGGCCAGGGTGACCCGGATCATGCCGCTGCTGTACTCGTTGCCGATCGCCAGCACGCCGAAGACGATGATGGCCAGCTCGCCGAGCATGATGCCGGAGAAGGCCGTACCGGTGGCGTCGAACGGGCTCTGGTCGTGCCGCCGGAACTCGGTGAAGTTGTTGTTGGTGAGCAGGGACAGCAGCGCGCCGATGCCCACCGTGACCACGAAGGCCAGCGCGAGCGTCCAGACCGTGGAGCGGACGCTGCGGATCTTCGTCCACTCGGAGCGCAGGATCGCCGGGAAGGATGCCATCTCAGTTCTCCTCCTGCTGCACCGCCGCGGTCGGCCCGGTGCCGTCCGCCTTCCAGCCCGCGCCCCACTCGCCGGGCGCGCCGGCCGCGTCCCGGCCCGGGCCGTCGCCCGCGTGGTACTCCACCGAGTCCGCGGTCATCTGCATGAACGCCTCCTCCAGCGAGGCCTGCTGCGGGCTGAGCTCGTGCAGCACCACGCCGTGCGCGGCGGTCAGCTCGCCGATCCGGGTGATGTCGCCGTCCACCACCTCGTAGGAGCCGTCCGGGCCCGGTTCGTGCCGCAGTCCGGCGCCGGCCAGGACGTCGAGCAGGCGCTCGGGCTGCGGGGTGCGCAGCCGTACGGCGGAGCGGGAGTTGCGCCGGATGAACTCCGGCATCGGCAGGTCGGCGAGCAGCCGGCCCCGGCCGATGACCACCAGGTGGTCGGCGGTGACGGCCATCTCGCTCATCAGGTGGGAGGAGACGAAGACCGTGCGGCCCTCGCCGGCCAGGCGCTTCATCAGGTTGCGGATCCAGAGGATGCCCTCCGGGTCCAGGCCGTTGACCGGCTCGTCGAACATGACGATCTCCGGGTCGCCGAGCAGCGCGGAGGCGATGCCCAGGCGCTGGCCCATGCCGAGCGAGAAGCCGCGGGCCCGCTTGCGGGCGACCGGGGTGAGGCCGACCAGGGCGAGCACCTCGTCCACCCGTCGGACCGGGATCCGGTTGCTCTGGGCGAGCCAGAGCAGGTGATCGCGGGCGGTGCGGCCGGGGTGGACGGCCTTGGCCTCCAGCAGGGCACCGATGTACTTGAGCGGCTCGCTGAGCTGCCCGTAGCGCCGGCCGTCGAGGGTGACCCGGCCGCTGGTCGGGCGGTCCAGGTCGAGGATCATGCGCATGGTGGTGGACTTGCCCGCGCCGTTGGGGCCGAGGAAGCCGGTGACCACCCCCGGGGGGACCGAGAAGCTGAGCCGGTCCACCGCGAGCGTCTTGCCGTAACGTTTTGTCAGGTCGTGCAACTCGATCATTGGCGCTCCCTTACTCTCTGTCAGGCTAGGACATGGCGGGGGCCGTGGCCCGTCGAACGGGACCGCTGAGTGGGCCCACTGAGTGGGCCTGCCGGGCCCACCGGAATACGGTGTGCGCATGAGCGAGCTCCCTTCCGCGGTTTCCGTCCGTGAGAGCGGTACCGGAACACCCCTCGTGCTGTTGCACGCCTTTCCGTTGAACTCCTCGATGTGGTCCGCCCAGCTGGACGCGCTGCCCGGCCTCACCGGGGACGAGGTCCGGGTGCTCGCCCCCGACCAGCGGGGATTCGGCGGCACCGAGCTGGGCGTCGACCGGCCCTCGCTGGACCTCGTCGCCGACGACCTGGCGCTGCTGCTCGACGCGGCCGGGATCGACCGCGCCGTGGTCGGCGGGCTCTCCATGGGCGGCTACGTCGCGCTCGCCTTCGCCCGCCGCCATCCGGACCGGCTGTCCGGGCTGCTCCTGGCCAACACCCGTGCCACCGCCGACACCGACACCACCCGGGCCGACCGGGAGCGGATCGCCGCCGCGGTCACCGCGCGGGACAGCGTCCGGCTGCTGCTGGACGAGCGGGTGGCGGCCGGACAGCTCGGGCCCGACTCGCAGCACCTGGTGGACCGGGTGCAGGCGATGGTGGCGGCCGCGTCGCCGGCCGCCGTGGCCTGGGCCCAGCGGGCCATGGCGGCCCGCCCGGACTCCCGGGACGTCCTGGCCGGGCTCCGGGTGCCGGTCGCCGTCCTGGCGGGCGCCCAGGACGCCCTGGTGCCGCCGGAGGAGGCCGAACGGATGCTGGCGGCCCACCCGGACGCCGAACTGACCGTCGTCCCCGGTGTGGGCCATCTGAGCGCCCTGGAATCCCCGGGGGCGTTCGACACCGCCGTCCGCCGGCTGCTCGCCCGGGTGGCCGCCGGATGAGCCCGGACGCGGCGGGCTGGGACTTCTCCGCCCTGGAGGTCACCGGCCGGATGCCGGTCACCAACCGCGGCGAGGGGCTGGTGGAGCTGACCCTGGAACCGCTCGGTGAGGACTACTGGCTGCGCCCGGGGGAGACCTTCATCGTCACCTCGTACGGCGACCACGGCTCCGGGCACCCCTTCGAGGTGCAGTACTGGCCGGACTCGGTGTCGGTCTGGTGCACCTCCTGGTTCGGCACCGTCTCCGACGACGAGGGCAACCAGCTGAGCAGCGGGCACCAGCGCCCCGACGGGGCCTACCCCCGCTGAAAGAATTCCCCGAGGTGATGACACGGAGAACGACGGCAGGCCCTCACCCCGACGGGTGAGGGCCTGCTCCGTGACCGCGGTGCGGCAGCCGCGCGGCCGCCGTACGGCAGCGTCAGCGCGACTGCTGGGCCGGCACGCCCATGGTGTCGTCGGTCGGCAGCGAGGCGGCGGCCACGGCCGCGCCGGTCAGCGTCGCCAGCATCTCGCGGACGTTGGTCAGCTGGGCGTTGATGCTGTCGCGGCGGTTGGTCAGCGCCGCCAGCTCGCGCTCGGATTCGCTGCGGATGCGGTCCGCCTTGGCGTTGGCGTCCGCCACGATGTCCTCGGACTGGCGCTGGGCCGTCTCGACGGTCTGGCGGGCCCGGCGCTCGGCGTCGGTGCGCAGCTTCTCCGCCTCCAGGCGCAGCTGCTCGGCCCGGTGCTCGATCTCGGCGAGGCGCTTCTCGGCCTTCGCCTGGCGGGCGGCCAGGTCGCGCTCGGACTGCTCGCGGCGCTTGGCCAGGTTCGTCTCGAACTCGAGCGCGGCCTGGGCGGCCTTGGTGCGGGTCTCCTCGAAGAGGGCGTCCGCCTCCTCGCGCTTGTTCTGGGCGTCCTTGTTGGCCTCGGCGCGCAGCTGGGCGGAGTCGCTCTTCGCCTTGTCGACGATCCGCAGACCCTCGTCCTCCGCCTTGGCCTTGCGGTCCTTGGCGTAGTTCTCGGCCTCGGTGCGGACCTGCTGGGCGGCGGCCTCGGCCAGCTCGCGGTGCTGCTCGGAGGCGCGGTGCGCCTCGTCGCGCAGGTCCTTGGCCTCCTCCTCGGCGAGCCGCAGGATCTTCTCGACCCGGGCGCCGAGACCGGCGTAGGAGGGCTCCTGCTCGGCGACCGCCGCCTGGGCGGTCTGGGTCTCCAGGTGGAGCTCCTCGATGCGCTTCTCCAGCGCACTGATCCTGGTCAGGGCACTGTCACGGTCGGCCACCAGCTTGGTGATCCGCTCGTCGACCTGGGCGCGCTCGTACCCACGGCGCACCAGGTCGAAGCCGTGAGGGGAGTGACTGTCGCTCATGGGACTCTGGGCTTCCTGTCGTCAAACCGCTGAGGTGGTTGAGGGAATCCTGACACGGTACCGGAGTGTCGACGGCGAAATGCCGTTGTCTCACGGACAATGACCGCCAATGTCCGCTCAATCGGGTGGTGCGTTCTTGGAACGATTGCCACCCGACCGGGGGGAGCCAACTCCGGCACCGGCCTTGGCACCCCCGTCCTTCTTGGTGCTGTTTCCCCCGTTGGCCTGGGCGACCGGTGACGGTGCCTCGAACGCCTCCAGCGCCGAGAGCACGTCCTGGACCCTGGAGATCTCGGTGTTGATGTCCTTGCGGCGGCGCACCAGCTCGTCCAGCTCCCGCCGGCCCTCGTCGGTGACCCGTTCGGCCTCCGCCTTCGCCTCGGCCACCAGCCGCTCGGCCTCCGCCTTCGCCAGCTCGATCTGCTCGTCCGCGGTGCGGTCGGCGTCGCGCAGCCGCTTCTCCGCCTCGGCCGCCGCGTTGTCGAGCCGCTCCTCGGCCTCCGCCTCGGCCGAGCGGAGCTTGGCCTCGGACTTCTCGATCAGCGACTCGGCCCGCTCGGTGGAGTTGGCGAGCTTGGTCTCCGCCTCCTTGAGCAGGCCCTCGGCCTTGCGGACGGCGGACAGCCGGACCTTGCTGGCCTCGGCGGAGGCCTCCGAGGTGAGCTCGGCGGCGCGGTCCTCGGCGGCCGCGACCAGGGCGGCGGCACGGTCCTCGGCCTCGGCGACGGTGGCCACCGCCTGCTCCTCGGCCTCGGTCAGCTGCTCCTGGGCGGCCGTCACCAGCGCGTCCACCCGCTCGCCGGCCGACTTCATCGCCGCCGCGTTCTCCTTGCGGGCCCGCTCGTGCAGCGCCTCCACCTCGGCGTCGGTGCGCTCGCGCAGCTCCTCGGCGCGCTCGCGGATCGCGGTGGCGTCCCGGCGGGCCTCGGCGAGCAGCGCGTCGGCGTCGGCCCGGCCCTTCTCGACCTCGGCCTGACCGGCCGCCTCGCCGGCCGCGACCAGCCGGTCGGCCTCCTTGCGGGCGGCGGCGACCATCGCGTCGGCCTGTTCCTCGGCGGCGGCGGTGGTGGCCAGCGCGGTGGTCTGGGCGTCCTCGCCGAGCGACTCGGCGTCCGCGAAGGCCCGCTCCAGGACGGACTTGGCCTGGTCCCGGGTGGCCTTGTCGAACTGCTCGGCGGCCTCCCGGGTCTCCGCGTCGTAGGCGTCCGCGCGGGTGTGGGTGGCGCTGTCGTACTCGTCGGCCAGGGTGCGGGTGGCGAGGGCGTACTCCTCGGCCTCGGCGCGCAGCCCGGCGGCCAGCTCCTCGGCGTCGGCGATGGTGCGCAGGCCCAGGGCCTCGGCGTCGGCCATCGTCCGGGCGGCCCGGGCCTCGGTGTCCGCGCGCAACTGCTCCACGTTCTCCCGGGCGGCGCGCAGCTCGGCCTCGGCCTCGGCGCGCAGCTGCTCGTCGTAGGCCTGGGCCTCGGCGCGCAGGTGGCCGAGTTCGGCCTCGGCGGCCTCGCGCTCGGCGGTGAGCTCCAGCTCGGTCCGCTCGCGCAGGGCGGTGGTCTCGGCCTCGGCCCGGGCCCGCTGCTCGGCGGTCTCCTGGTCGGCCAGCCCGCGCACCTCGGCGGCGTACCGGTCGGCGGCCTCGCGCTGTCCGGTGGTCTCCCGGTCGGCGAGCTCGCGCTGCTCAGCGGTCTCGCGGTCGGCGAGCTCGCGGGTCTCGGCGGCGTCCCGCTCGGCCAGGTCGCGGGTGTCCGCGGCCTCCTGCTCGGCGGTGGCGCGCAGCGCGGCGATCTGCTCGGCGGCGGCCTCGTGCAGGCCGGCCACCGACTGCCGGACCTCGGCGGCCTCCTCCTCGGCGGCGGCGACCAGCTCGGCGCCCTCGGCCCGGGCGGCGGCGACCGCGTCCGCTCCGTCGGCGCGCGCCTGCTCCAGCTCGGCGGCGGCCTCGGCGCGGATCCCGTCGGCGGTGGCACGGGCCTCGGACAGCTCCCGGCCGGCCTCGGCCCGGACGGTCTCGGCCTGCTCGTTGGCCAGCGCCAGCTCGGCGGCGGCCTTCTCCCGGGTGGCCTTGGCGTTCTGGGCGGCCTCGGCCCGGCGCTGCTCGGCGGCCTCGGCGGCCTGCTCCAGCAGCTCGTCGGCCTCGGTCCGGCGGTCGACGGCGTACTGCTCCGCCTCGGCGCGCAGTTCGACGGAGTGCTGCTCGGCCTCGTTGCGCAGTCCGGTGGAGTGCTCGTCCGCCTCGGCACGCAGGTCGGTGGAGTACTGCTCGGCCTCGCTGCGCAGGCGGTCGGCGTAGGCCTCGGCGTCCTCGCGCTGCCGGGCGGTCTCCTGCTGGGCCAGGGCACGCAGCTCGGCGGCGGCCTGCTCGGCCTCGGCGCGCTGCTCGGTCGTCTCGCGCTCGGCGAGCTCGCGCAGCTCGGCGGTGTACCGGTCGGTGCCCTCGCGCAGCTCGGTGGTCTCGGCCTCGGTGGTCTCGGCGAGTTCGGTGGCGGCCTGCTCGGCCTCGGTGCGGACGCGGTCGGCGTAGGCCTCGGCGGCCTCGCGGACGGCGGCCGTCTCGGTGGCGGTGCGCCTGGTCAGCTCGTCCGCGGCCTGTTCGGCGGCGGTGCGCTGGGCGGCGGTCTCGGCCTCGGTGCGTTCGGTGAGCTCGACGGCGGCCTGTTCGGCCTCGGTGCGGACGCGGTCGGCGTAGGCCTCCGCGTCGGTGCGCCGGGCCTGTGCCTCCGCGGTGGTGCGCTCGGTGAGCTCGACGGCGGCCTGCTCGGCCTGCTCGCGGGCGGCCCGGGCGGCGGCCAGCTGTTCGGCGGTCTCCTCGCGCTCGGCCCGCAGCCCGGTGGAGGCCTCCTCGCGCTCGCGCCGGCTCTCCTCGCGCAGTGCGTTCGCGGCGGCCTCGGCCTCGCCCCGGGTCCGGACGGCCTCGGCGTCGGCCTCGGCGCGCACCCGCTCGGCGTCGGCGGCCGCGGTGTCCCGGACGGCCTGCGCCCCGGCCTGCGCGTCGCTGCTCACGGCCTCCGCGGCGGCGGTCGCCCCGGCCCGCACCCGCTGGTCGAACTCGGTTGCTTCGCGCCGGAGTTCGGCGGTCTCGCGCTCGGCGGCGGTGCGGTTCTCGGCGGCCGCGGCCTTGGCGGCGGCCAGGGCGTCCTGGCCCTGCTGCTCGGCGGCGGAGGTGATCTTCGCGGCCTCGGCGCGGGCCCGGGTCAGGGTCTGCTCGGCCCGTCCCTGGGTCTCGGCGGCCTGCTCCTGGGCCTGCTCGCGCAGCCGCTCGATCTCCCCGGCCGCGCCCGCGCGCAGCTCGTCCGCGTCGGCCTTGGCCCTGGTGAGCAGTTCCTCGGCGTTCTTCGCCGACTCCTCGATCTGGAGCACGGCCTGCCGACGGGCCTCGCTGCGGGCCCGGTCGGCCTCGGCGGCGGCCTGGGCGCGCAGCTCCTCGGCCTCGGCGCGCAGACGGGCCGCCTCGTCCTGCATCTGCTCGATCCGCTCGCGGATCGCGGCGGCGTCGTCCAGCGCGGCGTTCTGCGCCTGCTCGACGGCGGCCTGGGCCTGCTCGCGCAGCCGCTGGGCCTCGGCGTGCGCCTCGGCGCGGATCCGCTCGGCCTCGGCCGCGGCCTCGCCGCGGGCGGTCTCGGCGTCCTGGTTGGCCCGACCGAGCACCTCCTCGGCGGTCTTGGCGGCCTTGGCGAGGTGGACGGTGGCGTCCTTGGCGCCGGCCGCCCGGCCCTCCTCCTCGGCCTCGCCGCGCAGCCGCTGGGCGTCGCCCTCGGCCTGGGCGCGCAGTTCGGCCACGTCCCGGTCGGCCTGGGCGCGCAGCTCGGCGATCGCGGCCTCGGCCTCGGCCTTCAGCTGGGCGGCGACCGACTCGGCGGTGGCCCGCAGCCGCTCGCCCTCCTCGGCGGCGGCGGCCTTGGCGGCGTCCGCCTCGGCCTGCCGGGTGGCGGCCTCGGCGCGGATCGCCTCGGCCTCGGCCCGGATGGCCTCGGACTCCTTGGTGGCGTTGGCGACCAGTCGGGCGATCTCGGCCCGGGCGGTCTGCGAGCGCTGCTCGGTGGCGGCCTCCCCGTCGGCGACCCGGCGCTCGGCGGCGGCCTCGGCGTCGGCCTGGAGCTGCTCGGCGGCCTGCTCGGCCTGCACCCGCAGCTCGGTGGCCTCCCGGCGGGTGCGCTCGGCCTCGGCGATCGCCGCGTCGCGCAGCCGCTCTATCTCGGCCTTCGCGGCGCCGAGCTGCTGCTCGGCGCGGGCCTGTTCGGCGGCGGCGTGCTCCTTGAGCCGGCTGATCTCGGCCTGCGCGGCGGCGAGCTGCTGCTCGGCGGCGGCATGGGCGGCGGCCAGCTCCAGCTGGGCCTGGCCGCGGGCCGCGTCCACGTCGGCGGCGGCCTGGGCGCCGGCCTGCTGGGCGTGCTCGGAGGCGGCGCGCAGCAGGCGCTCGGCGTCGTTCTGGGCCTTCAGCAGGGCGGCCTCGGCGGCGGCCTGGGCCTCGCCGCGGGCGGCGTCCACGTCGGCGGCCGTCTGGGCGCGGGCCTGGTCGGCCAGGGCGGTGGCTTCGGCCCGGGCCGAGGCCACCATGCGTTCGGACTCGGCGCGGGCGTCCTGGAGCAGGCGCTGGGCCTCCTGCTCGGAGCCGGCCCGGGTCTGCTCGGCCCAGCCGCTGACGTGCTGCTCGGCGGAGCGGCGCAGCTCGGCGAGCTCGTCCTCCAGCTGGCGGCGGCGGGCGGTGAGCTCGGCCTCCAGCCTGGCGGTGCGCTCGGCGGCCTCGGCCATGATCCGCTGGGTCGCGGCCTGGGAGTCGCGCAGCTGGCGCTCGGCGTCGGCGCGCATCTGCTGGGCCTGCATCTCCGCGGTGCGGAGCATCTGCTCGGCCTGGCCGGAGACGGCGTCGAAGGCGCGCGGCTGGGCAAGCATGCGCCGGGACTCGTGCAGCTTGGCCCGGAGCACCTCCACCTGGTAGGCGAGGTCCTCGGCATGCTCGACTGCCTTGTCCCGCTCCTTCCGAGTCCGACCCATCTCGGCCTCGAACTGGGAGAGGTGATCGTCAACCTCGTAGCGGTCGTTGCCCCGCACTCCGCGGTCCCATCCATCTCCTGGTCGCGTCTTCGACCCGGCCTGTGCCGGGGCTCCCGTGTCCGGGGCTCCGGTCCGACTGGTCCTTGCATCCGCGCCACCGGACGGCCCCCTGCCAAGCCGGGGGCGCCCGCCGCGGTCGTCGGAGTCCTGGCTGCGGGAGCACGGCGGTGCCGTGTTCCCCCGTCCGGGTGGACTCCTGGGCGAACTCTTGCCTGTGGAGAATGGTGACAGATCCGTCTTGCGACTGTTCAGCCGTGCCCGCGTACTGGACTCCCCTGCGACGGGCCGACCACCGGAGGGCGGACAGGCCAGTCATCGGCCGTGCCCGTCGCCTCCGTCCCCCGGAGTCTCCGTGCACCTGGGCATTGTAGTGGGAGCGCACCGCGGGGGAATGGCCGCGTGGTGGTTTTCCGGCTGCCGGACCACGTTACTGACGGGTCGCTAGGGGCCTGATCGCGGTGTGCCGCCCGGGGACGGGCGGCACCGGGGGCGGTTTCAGTGCCCTTCGGGCCCGCCCGGCAGGGCGGAGGTGACCAGCTCGGTCAGCACGCCGCCGCAGTCCTTGGGGTGCAGGAAGGTGATCCGCGAGCCCATCGAGCCGGTCCGCGGGCGGTCGTACAGGACCCGGACGCCCTTGTCGCGGATCGCCTCGGAATCGCCGTCCACGTCGGCGGTGCCGAAGGCGATGTGGTGGACGCCCTCGCCGTTCTTCTCCAGCCACTTGGCGACGGTGGAGTCCGGGCGGGTGGGCTCCAGCAGCTGGAGGTACGAGGCGCCGCCGTCGTCCGTCCCGTTGATCCGGAGCATCGCCTCGCGCACGCCCTGCTCCTCGTTGACCTCGCTGTGGAACACCTCGAAGCCGTAGGTGGCGCGGTAGAACTCGACCGTCTTGTCGAGGTCTCGGCAGGCGATGCCGATGTGGTCGATTCGGGTCAGCACGGCGGCCTCCGGAACGGTGGACGGACGGAATGTGGCACCCAGTGCAGCGCATGGCTCCGAAGCGGCGCCAGTGCCGGACGTGCGAGCCTGCTCACACACCGGCTCCCACCCGGACGTTCACCCGGACCGCGTTGACACGGTGTTGACTGGAGTGTGCCAGTGCGCTCGATCACACCGTCGCTCCGGTGACGGGCGGATTACGGGTCAGTACCCTGAGCGCATCCTCACCTGGCCACGACGTGCGAAGGGGCCCGTCCCATGACCAACACCACCTCTGTGATCGTTGCCGGTGCGCGGACCCCGATGGGGCGCCTGCTCGGCTCGCTCAAGGGCTTCTCCGGTGCCGACCTCGGCGGCTTCGCGATCAAGGGCGCGCTGGAGCGGGCCGGGATCACGGGTGAGCAGGTCCAGTACGTGATCATGGGCCAGGTGCTGCAGGCCGGCGCCGGCCAGATCCCGGCCCGCCAGGCCGCCGTCAAGGCGGGCATCCCGATGAACGTCCCGGCGCTGACCGTCAACAAGGTCTGCCTCTCCGGCCTGGACGCCATCGCGCTCGCCGACCAGCTGATCCGCGCCGGCGAGTTCGACATCGTGGTGGCCGGCGGCCAGGAGTCGATGACCAACGCCCCGCACCTGCTGCCGAAGTCCCGCGCGGGCTACAAGTACGGCGCGGTCGAGGTGCTCGACGCGATGGCGTACGACGGCCTGACCGACGCCTACGAGAACATCCCGATGGGCGAGTCCACCGAGAAGCACAACACCCGCCTGGGCATTCCGCGCGAGGTGCAGGACGAGATCGCCGCCGCCTCCCACCAGCGGGCCGCCAAGGCGCAGGCCGACGGCGTCTTCGAGGCCGAGATCGTCCCGGTCGCCATCCCGCAGCGCAAGGGCGAGCCGGTGCTGTTCGGGCAGGACGAGGGCATCCGCGCGGACACCACCGCCGAGGGCCTGGCCCGGCTGCGCCCGGCCTTCACCAAGGACGGCACCATCACGGCCGGCACCTCCTCGCAGATCTCCGACGGCGCCGCCGCGGTGGTCGTGATGAGCAAGGCCAAGGCCGAGGAGCTGGGCCTGACCTGGCTCGCCGAGATCGGCGCCCACGGCAACGTGGCCGGCCCGGACAACTCGCTGCAGTCGCAGCCGTCCAACGCGATCCGGCACGCGCTGGGCAAGGAGGGCCTGGAGGTCTCCGACCTCGACCTGATCGAGATCAACGAGGCCTTCGCGGCCGTCGCGTACCAGTCGATGAAGGACCTCGGCGTCTCTTCCGACATCGTCAACGTCAACGGCGGCGCGATCGCGCTCGGCCACCCGATCGGGATGTCCGGTGCCCGGGTGGTGCTCACCCTCGCGCTGGAGCTTCAGCGTCGCGGCGGCGGTGTCGGCGCGGCCGCGCTGTGCGGCGGCGGCGGTCAGGGCGACGCCCTGATCGTGCGCGTGCCGAAGGCCTGATCTGCCCTCTGAACCCCTCGGGGCTGCGGACCGCCACCAGTGGTCCGCAGCCCCTTCGGCATCCGCCGTCCGCCGACATCCGTGCAAGGAGATCCCGATGATCGATGTCGCCGCGCTGGTCGAGCAGGCCCGGGAGGGCCGGCCGCGGGCGGTCGCCCGGCTGATCACGCTGGTCGAGAACGCCGCCCCGCAGCTCCGGGAGGCGATGGCGGCGCTCGCGCCGTACACCGGCCAGGCGTACACGGTGGGCCTGACCGGCTCGCCCGGGGTCGGCAAGTCCACCACCACCTCGGCGCTGGTCTCGGCGTACCGGCGGCTCGGCAAGCGGGTCGGGGTGCTCGCCGTCGACCCCTCCTCGCCGTTCTCCGGCGGCGCGCTGCTCGGCGACCGGGTCCGGATGCAGGACCACGCGACCGACCCCGAGGTGTTCATCCGCTCGATGGCCACCCGCGGACACCTGGGCGGGCTGTCCTGGGCGGCCCCGCAGGCGCTGCGGGTACTGGACGCGGCCGGCTGCGAGGTCATCCTGGTGGAGACCGTCGGGGTGGGGCAGTCCGAGGTCGAGGTCGCCGCCCAGGCGGACACCGCGGTGGTGCTGCTGGCCCCGGGGATGGGCGACGGCATCCAGGCCGCCAAGGCCGGCATCCTGGAGATCGGCGACGTCTTCGTGGTCAACAAGGCCGACCGGGACGGCGCGGACGCCACCGCCCGGGAGCTCAACCACATGCTCGGCCTGGGCGAGGCCCGCGGAGCCGGGGACTGGCGCCCGCCCATCGTCAAGACCGTCGCGGCGCGCGGCGAGGGCGTGGACGAGGTGGTCGAGGCGCTGGAGAAGCACCGCGCCTGGCTGGAGGAGCATGGCGAGCTGGCGGCGCGCCGCCGCCGCCGGGCCGCCCAGGAGATCGAGGCGATCGCGCTGGCCGAACTGCGCGCCCGGATCGGCGACCTCTCCGGGGACCGCCAGCTGGCCGGCCTCGCCGAGCGGGTCGTCGCCGGCGAACTGGACCCGTACGGGGCGGCCGACCGACTGGTCGCCGGGCTGACCACGGGCTGACCACGGGCTGACCGGGCCCCGCCGCCCCTGCCGCTCCGGGCCCGCCGCTGCGGCTGCACGTGACCCCGTGGGCCTGCCGGCGCTGCACGGGAAGTCGGCCAGGTCGACTTCCCGCGCAGCGCGGGGCGGCGGGCTGTGCGCCGGGTCGGACTAGGCGCGGCCGCGGAGGCTGCGGAGGTGGTCGGCGACCGGGGCGAGGGCCTCGTGGAGGGCGTCCAGCTGCTCCGGGGTGAAGCGGTCGATGAAGTGCGCCCGGACGCTGCGGACGTGGTCCGGGGCGACCCGCTGCATGGTCTCCCAGCCCTGTTCGGTGAGGTGGGCGTAGAGGCCGCGGCGGTCGTTGGGGCACTCCTGGCGGAGGACCAGGCCGGCGTTCTCCATCCGGGTGATCTGGTGGGAGAGACGGCTCTTCGACTGCAGGGTGGCGGTCGCGAGGTCGGTCATCCGCATCCGGTGGTCCGGGGCCTCGGAGAGCACGACCAGGATCTCGTAGTCGTTGATCGCCAGGTTGTGGGGCTGGAGTTCGCGGCTGAGCTGGTACTCCAGCAGCTTGGCGACCTCCAGATGGGCGCGCCACATCCGCTGCTCCCTGGCGGTCAGCCAGGGAGTCTCCCCCTCGGGCTGCGGCGGAGGGTTGTCCGCAGTGTCGATCGTGTGCGTATCCATGCGCCCAGCATAGCCGATTTAGTTAAATCTTGTACGAGTTTACAGGCCGAAACGCCGCCCGAGTTCGCCCAGGTTACCGAGGCCCGGCGTGTTCGGCTGTCCGGCGCCGTGCCCGGGCTGGGAGGGGACCCCGCCCGTCGGCACCCCCGCCTCGGCGTCCACCCGGCCGACCGACCGCTCGGTCATCAGCCGCTCGCTGGACTGCACCAGCACCTGCCCGGCGCCGATGAACTCGAACTGGTGCTCCTCGCCGGACGCCCCGCCGATGCCGGTCAGCCGCCGCAGGCCGCCGACCACCCCGTGCATGTAGTCGTGGTCGTAGTGGTGGCACGGCGCCGGGCAGTCCGCCCAGCCGACCAGCGCCTGCGGGTCCACCCGGACCGGCGGCTCGACGAAGTGCACCGGCCCGTTCGAGGCGGCGACGAAGCGGCCGGTGCCGATCAGGGTGAGGAAGCCCGGGATGATCGACTGCTTGAGCCGCAGCGTCGGGTCGAAGGCGAGCAGGTTGCCGGAGCGGACGGTCAGGTTGCCGTCGTCCAGGTCGTAGGAGTTGAGGTCGAAGGCGCGGTCGGCCAGCAGCAGCTTGCCGCGGCCCTGGGCGACCACCCAGTCCGCCGCGTGCAGCGGCGAGTTGAAGTGCTGGCCGAGCGCCCGGTCGACCATTCCGGCACCGACGCCGCGGAAGGTGATCTCGCCGTAGTAGGCGACCATCTTGCCCTTCTGCAGGAAGTAGGAGCCGTTCAGCTCGACCGAGAAGGCGTACGGGTTGACGTTGTCGCCGGCCGGCAGGGTGTACGCGTCGTGCACCACCGGGCCGGCGTCCCCGCGGGTGGTCGGCAGGGGGGGCTGGGTGCCGCCGAACTGCTCCTGGGCGTACGGGTGTTGCGGCTGCGGAGGCGGCCCGGGTGCCGGGGCGTACCCGGGCGGCGGCGGCGGTGGGGGCGGCGGCGGGGGAGGGCCCGAGGCGCGGCCGGAGTACGGCGGCACCGGCGGCACCGTGAAGCCCGGCTGGGTCGGCTGGTCGTGCGGCGACTGCCCCCCGTACGGCGGCTGCGGCGGGTGGGACATCAGAGCTTCTCCTCGCTCGCCTGGACGTACGCCGTGCCGTGCCCGTCCAGCTCCAGCTGGAACGCCTCGCCCGAGCCGCGGCCGATCATCTCGCGCCAACCGATCGCCGTGGACAGCTTGTTGCGCACCTCGCCGCGGTGCGCCACGTAGGCCTGGGGGTCGACGTGCACCGGCTGTCCGGGGGTGATCGGCAGCTCGAAGACGCCGCCGTGGGCCATCACCGCGACCGAGCCGTGGCCCTCCAGCCGGGTGGTGAACAGGCCCTGGCCGCTGACCTGGCCGCGGACCATGCCCATCACCCCGCCCTGCGAGCCGAGGAACACGGTGGACTGCCGCAGGGTGCCCTCGAAGGCGAGCAGCCGGTCCGCCTCGACGAACAGGGCGTCGCCGGTCAGGTCGATCACGTGGACGTGGTGGCCGCCGTGGCCGAACATCACCCGGCCCTGGCCCTCGACCGTCATCAGCGGGGTGTCCTCGTTGGCGACCCGCCGGCCGATCATCGACATCACCCCGCCCTGCCCGCCGGTGATGTTCGGGGTGAACCGGACGTCGCCGGTGTACCCGATCATCGCCCCGCGCTGGCTGAACAGCCGCTGCCCGGGCACCACCTGGGCCTCGACCAGCTTCCCGTTGATCCGGGTGAAGCCCATCAGACGTCACCGCCGAGGGTGGTCCGCTCGGAGGGCTGGACGTACACCAGGCCCTCGCCGGTGAACTCGACCTGGACGGCCTCGCCGCCGCCCTCGCCGATCACCGTGGTCCAGCCCGCGCCGGACCGGACGCTGCGGTGCAGGTCGCCGGTGTGCGCGATGTAGGCGCCCGGGTCGACCCGCAGCGGCATGGACTTGTCGACCCGCAGGATCACCGCCGGGCCGTTGGAGGTGACGGCGGCCCAGCCGCGGCCCTCGACCTTGGTGGTGAAGAAGCCGTTGCCGGAGGAGACGCCGTTCAGCCCGGTGAAGCTGGTGCCGGTGTGCAGGCCGGCCTCGGTGCACAGCAGGTTGTCCGCCTCGACGTAGAGCGTCTCCCCGTCGAGGCGGACCAGGTTGATCTCGGTGGCCCGGTCGGCGAAGTAGCAGGTGCCCTGCCCCTTCACCTCCATGACGGTCATCCGCTCGCCGGTCAGCCGGCGGGCGACCACGCCCCGCAGGCCGTCCCCGCCGCCGGTCAGTTTCTTGAAGGTCATCCGGCCGGTGTAGGCGACCATCGAGCCGTGCCGGGCCTTGACGGCGTCCCCGCCCAACTCGACGGCGAGCACCCGCGATCCCTGGAGTCTGAACTCTGCCACGGCCGCAATCTAGCCGCCGCGGGGGCGGCCGGGCGAGGGGGCGGGGGCGAACCGTGACGGGCCCGGGACAATGGTTCGGGTCAGGAGCGTGCGTGCGTCCCGTGGGCGTGGCCGGGGTGCGGGACGGTGCCGGCCGCCTCCTCGACCTCCAGCAGCGAGGCCGAGTGGCGCTCCGCCTCGAAGGCGACCGCGCCGCCGCGCAGGCCGAACAGCCGCTTGGAGAGCATGATCCAGAGCACCGCGGCGATGTTCAGGGCCAGCGTGCAGATCTTCACCGCGCTGACGTGCTCGTGCAGCTCGTAGCCCTCCAGCGGGAGGAAGGCGGCGGTGGCGACCACGGTCAGGTACTCGGCCCAGCGCTTGCCGAGCCAGAGGCCGACCGCCTCGACGATCTCGATCAGCGCGTAGGCGATCAGCGCGCCCGCGACGATCAGCAGGGTCTTCTTCTGATAGCCGAAGGTCTTGCGGATCGTCTCGACGATCGGGGCGTGGTCGAGGTCCCAGTGGAAGTGGTCGGTGACCGGCTTGAAGACCGTGAGGTCCTGCTCGAAGACCCGCTGCACGGCCTCCTGGCTGTTGGAGAACTTCCAGACGCCCCACGCCATCAGGAGGATGACCACACCGCGCAGCACCCGCTCGACGGCCAGGAAGCGCAGGATGAAGAGGTCCCGCAGCGCCTTGCCGCGCGGGACCAGCGGGGCGTCGGCCGCCGGGCCGGAGCCGTGCGGGGCGCCGAGCGCGAAGTCGCCGCAGCGCAGGCAGCGCCAGGCCTCGCCGACGGCGGTGGCGGCGTGCAGCCGGCCGGCCAGCTCGGGTTCGGTCGGCCGGTAGGTGACGTGGCCGCGCTTGGCGCAGGTCCTGCGGTCCCAGTCGCGCTTGAACATGTTGGTGGCTACCCCCGTGTGCGATGCCGGCGACGCCCGGTTCGGTGGGCGCGCGGGCAGCAGGATAGGGCGTCCGGGTGCCGCGCCGCCGTGCCCGGCGGCCTTCTGGGGCGCGGTTGTGACATCCGGCACGGTGGCCACCCCGGCCGGTGGATCGGACATGTGCTCGGTGATAATGGCCGGAAGGCTTGTGAGTCGCTTCACAAGCGCGCCCGCGCCTTCGACCCCCGTATTGAGGTATCCAACGTGAACAGCAGCGCCGTCCACCGCCTGCGCCTGATCTCAGCGCCCGAGGGGATCTCCTTCATCCTGCTGCTGATCTGCTCGGTGCTGAAGCGGACCACCTCCTTCGACGCGGTGCCGGTGATGGGCATGGTCCACGGGATCCTGTTCATCCTCTACGTGGTCTTCTGGATCCAGGCCTGGCAGGCGCAGAAGTGGGACGCCAAGCGCGGCGTCCTGCTGTTCGTGCTCTCGGTGCTGCCGTTCGGCGGCTTCGTCGCGGAGCGGATGCTCGGGCGCGAGGAGCGCGGGGAGCTGCGGCCCGCCACCGCCTGACCCCGCCGCCTCCCGGTCCCGCTCCGGCGGACGGTCGACAGGCTGCCACGGCCTCCTCTCCCAAAGGGCCGCGGCAGCCTGTCGCCGTTTCTTACCGGGAGTGGTCCAGGGGCAGGGCCCGGTCATAAGCATGACAATCCGGGTCGGGAATGGACAGGGCGCCGGCGGTGATTGGCCGGGAGTCGCCGCCGACCGGAACGGGCGGACGCCCGGGGCCCTCCCTCCGACGGGCCCCGGGCGTCCTGCTCACCTTCCGCCGTGCGTCACTTGACGTTGACGGCGGTCCAGGTCGCGGCGACGGCGTTGTACTCGGCGCTGCTCGCGCCGTACAGGTCCGCCGCGGCCTTCAGGCTGCCGGTGCGGGCCGCCGCGTAGTTGGTGGTGGAGGTGAAGTAGGTGGTCAGCGCGCGGTACCAGATCGCCGCCGCCTTGTCCCGGCCGATGCCGGCGAGGGTGGAGCCGTTGTACGTCGGGCTGTTGTAGCTGACGCCGTTGACCGTCTTGGCGCCGCTGCCCTCGGCGAGCAGGTAGAAGAAGTGGTTGGCCACGCCGGAGGAGTAGTGGACGTCCAGGCCGCCGACCGAGGAGGACCAGTAGTCGGCCGAGCGGCCGTCCTTGCTGGGCTGGTCCATGTAGCGCAGCGGCTTGCCGTCGCCGTTGATGTTGATCTGCTCGCCGATCAGGTAGTCCGGCTTGTCGGAGGGCAGGTTGGCGTACCACTCGACCATGGTGCCGAAGATGTCCGAGGTGGCCTCGTTGAGGCCGCCGGACTCACCGGAGTAGTTGAGGCCCGCGGTGGCGGAGGTGACGCCGTGGGTCATCTCGTGGCCGGCCACGTCCAGCGCGGTGAGCGGGTGGGTGTTGCTCGCGCCGTCGCCGTAGGTCATGCAGAAGCAGGTGTCGCTCCAGAACGCGTTGACGTAGTTGGTGCCGTAGTGGACCCGGCTGACGGCGCCCACGCCGTCGTTCCTGATGCCGTTGCGGCCGAAGGTGTTCTTGTAGAAGTCCCAGGTGGCGGCCGCGCCGTACTGGGCGTCCACGGCGGCGGACTCCTGGTTGGAGACCAGGCCGTTGCCGAAGCTGTTGGTGGTGTTGGCGACCAGCGTGCCGCTGCCGGAGGTCTTGTTCTTCAGGGTGTAGGTGGCCTGGCCGCCGCGGGTGGCGTCCTTCAGCTGGTACGAGCTGCCGCTCTGGGTGGTGGTCAGCGGGACGCTGCCGACGAAGACGCCCTTGCCGCTGCCGGAGGCGGTCTGCACCTGCTCGTGGGTGGAGAGCACCTGGCCGGTGGCCGCGTCGGTGACCAGCAGCTGGCTGCTCGGGGTGCCGTCGGCGCGCAGGCCCTCGACGGTGGTGCGGTAGGCCAGGCGCGGGCTGCCGTCGGTGGCCCAGACGACCAGCTCGGCCTTGCCCGCCTGGTGCACCTCGATGAGCGGGGCCTCGTCCTCGTCGACGGTGATGCCGACGGTGGACTGCACGGCGCCGGTCGCCTGGGCGGCGGCCCGGTCGGCGGGTATCTGCGGGGCGAGGCTGGGCAGCGCGAGCTTCGCGCCGACCGCCTTGTCCACGGCGGTGGTCGAGCCGTCCGCCTTCTGGTGCACCACCAGGTCGCCGCCGAGGACGGGCAGCCCGGCGAAGGTGCGCTCGTAGCGGAGGTGGCGGGTGCCGTCGGCGTCCACCACGACGTCCTTGGCGACCAGTTGCTCCTGGCCGCCCAGGGCCAGGGCGTGCGCGACCTTGGCGGCCTGGCCGTTGGCCTGGGCGAGCAGGTCGGCACGCTGCGGGGCGTGCGGGGCCGGGCCGGCCTGGGCCGCGCCGGCCTGGACGACACCGGTGAGGAGTGCGGTGGCGGAGAGTACGGCGACAGCGGCGAGCTTTCGCTTCACGGACGAGTCCTTCCGGGAAACCGCGTGTGGGCGCGGTCGCGCCGCGTCCCGGGGGCCGGGGTCGGCTCCTGAGGGGCGGGACGGGCACTGACGTGCGTGAACCCCGGGCGTTCGGGCGGCTGCCACCGGTTGGGTGGGGGTGGTGGCGGTCGAACGGGGTTGGCGGAAAGCATGACAATCGAGCAAATCAAATGACAGGTCTTCTTCATGAATTGGCCAAGTCCCGCCAAGAACGGGGATTGTGAACGGAAGGACAAAACAGATCTTTTTGCCCGGACTTTCAGCGGGTTCCGGGGCGGATCGGGGCCTGATAGTGCGGCGTTCGCCCGTCCGACGGCCAACCCCCGTGCGCCGGGCGGCTGTTGCCCGCCATTCACATCGGCGCAATGTCCAGGTATGGACCTGGCCGTCCGATTGGCGGGTTCCCGCCACGCGTCGCGCTTGTCCACCATCAGGACGGCTGGTAGCACACGTCCCGTCCGCCGGTACGGTAAGGAGGTGGCCAAGCCCCTCGCACTCGACTTCGACCCGATCGCCCGCGCCGACGAACTGTGGGCCCGCCGTTGGGGCACCGTGCCCTCGATGGCGGCGATCACCTCGATCATGCGCGCCCACCAGATCCTGCTCTCCCGGGTCGACGCGGTGCTCAAGCCGTACGGTCTGACCTTCGCCCGGTACGAGGCGCTGGTGCTGCTGACCTTCAGCCGGACCGGCGAGCTCTCGCTCTCCAAGGTCGGCGAGCGCCTGATGGTCCACCCGACCAGCGTCACCAACACCGTGGACCGCCTGGAGCGGGCCGGGCTGGTCGCCCGCCGCCCCAACCCGCTGGACGGCCGCGGCGTGCTCGCCGCGATCACCGGGCGCGGCCGCGAGGTGGTCGAGGAGGCCACCCGGGAGCTGATGGCGATGGAGTTCGGGCTGGAGGAGTACGGCCCCGACCAGTGCCGCCAGGTGTTCGATCTGCTCAGGCCGCTGCGGGTCGCGGCGGGCGACTTCGCCGATCCGGACGAGGGGGCTGCTCGGGAGCGGCTGTGAGGGCGGCTACCCTCGTGGGAGCGGTGCGCGGATCCGGGCGTACCGGCGGAAACTGCCGAGCGAGGCGAGGAAGATCATGAAGGCGACCCCCCTGCTGGGCTGGTACCGCGGCCTGGCCATTGCGACCGGCACCGCCCTGCTGGTGTTCTGCGGCTTCATGGTCGCGAAGTACGGCTTCAGCACCGCCGAGGACCTGACCACCTACGTCGCGATGCTGCACGGCTACCTGTACATCGGGTACTTCGTGGTGACCTTCCTGCTCGGGCAGAAGCTGAAGTGGCCGCTCGGCCGGCTGGTGCTGACCCTGGCGGCGGGCTGCATCCCGTTCCTCTCCTTCGTCTTCGAGCGCAAGGTGGCCCGCGAGGCCGCCGAGCAGCTCCCGGCGGGCGGCGCCCGCCAGCCGGCCGGCGTCTGAGCCGGACCGCACGCTCCCACCAGGGCGCCCCTCCCCGCCGGGGAGAGGCGCCCTCGGCGTTCCCGGGGCCGCCCGCCGGGGAGGCCCGGCCGCCGGACGGGTCTGCCCGGGCGGGTCCGTCGACAACTACTAGGACGTCCGAGTAAATTAGTAGGACGTCCTAATAGCTGTGCCGCCCGTTGCCGTGGCGGCCGTACGGAGCGGAGTTCGGCCCATGGACGCCGAGGACATCGAGCGCGGGCGGCAGCGCTGGCAGCAGCGGTACGACAGGGCCCGCAAGCGCGAGGCCGACTTCACCACCCTCTCCGGCGACGAGGTCGAGCCGGTCTACGGCCCGGCTCCCGGGCAGCCGGTCGAGGGCTTCGAGCGGATCGGCTGGCCGGGCGAGTACCCGTTCACCCGCGGCCTGCACCCCACCGGCTACCGCGGCCGCACCTGGACCATCCGCCAGTTCGCCGGCTTCGGCAACGCCCGGCAGACCAACGAGCGCTACCGGATGATCCTGGACGCGGGCGGCGGCGGCCTCTCGGTCGCCTTCGACATGCCGACCCTGATGGGCTACGACTCGGACGACCCCAAGTCGCTCGGCGAGGTCGGCCACTGCGGCGTCGCCATCGACTCGGCCGCCGACATGGAGGTGCTGTTCGCCGGCATCCCGCTCGGCGAGGTCACCACCTCGATGACGATCAGCGGCCCGGCCGTCCCGGTCTTCTGCATGTACCTGGTCGCCGCCGAGCGCCAGGGCGTCGACCCGGCGGTGCTCAACGGCACCCTCCAGACGGACATCTTCAAGGAGTACATCGCCCAGAAGGAGTGGCTCTTCGCCCCCGAGCCGCACCTGCGCCTGATCGGCGACCTGATCGAGCACTGCGCCACGGGCATCCCGGCGTACAAGCCGGTGTCCGTCTCCGGCTACCACATCCGCGAGGCCGGGGCGACGGCCGCGCAGGAGCTGGCGTACACCCTCGCGGACGGCTTCGCCTACGTCGAGCTGGGCCTGTCCCGCGGCCTGGACGTCGACGTCTTCGCGCCCGGGCTGTCCTTCTTCTTCGACGCGCACCTGGACTTCTTCGAGGAGATCGCCAAGTTCCGTGCCGCGCGCCGGATCTGGGCCCGCTGGATGCGCGACCGGTTCGGCGCCAAGACCGACAAGGCGCAGTGGCTGCGCTTCCACACCCAGACCGCCGGCGTCTCGCTCACCGCGCAGCAGCCGTACAACAACGTGGTGCGCACCGCGGTCGAGGCGCTCTCCGCGGTGCTCGGCGGCACCAACTCGCTGCACACCAACGCGCTGGACGAGACCCTGGCGCTGCCCTCCGAGCAGGCCGCCGAGATCGCGCTGCGCACCCAGCAGGTGCTGATGGAGGAGACCGGCGTCACCAACGTGGCCGACCCGCTGGGCGGTTCCTGGTACGTCGAGGCGCTGACCGACCGGATCGAGCAGCAGGCCGAGGCGATCTTCCAGCAGATCCTGGACAAGGGCAGCCTGGGCAGGGGCCGGGAGGAGCACCCGATCGGTCCGATCACTGCGGGGATCCTGCGCGGGATCGAGGAGGGCTGGTTCACCGGGGAGATCGCCGAGGCGGCCTTCCAGTACCAGCAGGCGGTCGAGAAGGGCGACAAGCGCGTGGTCGGCGTCAACTGCCACCCGCGCAGCGTCACCCCCGAGCTGGAGATCCTGCGGGTCAGCCACGAGGTCGAGCGCGAGCAGGTGCGGACGCTGGGCGAGCGCAAGGCGGCCCGGGACGACGCGGCGGTGCGGGCCGGGCTGGACGCCATGCTGGCGGCGGCGCGCTCGGGCGCGTCGATGATCCCGCCGATGCTGGACGCGGTCCGCGCCGAGGCGACCCTGGGCGAGATCTGCGACGCGCTGCGCGGGGAGTGGGGGACGTACCGGGAGAACGCCGCCTTCTGAGGCGCCCGTCGGGCGACCACCGGAGCCGCCGTACGGAACCCTCCGTGCGGCGGCTCCGGCGTGCCCTCAGCCGCTGGTGAGCGGGCCGAGCAGCAGGTCGGTGAAGCGGCGGGTCCACTCGGGGGTGATCGGCTCGCCGCTGACCAGCACCCGGTGCTCGACCGTCCCGGCGATGGTGTCGAAGATGATGTCGACCTCCTCGTGGGCCGACGCGGGGCAGGCGTCCGCCTCGAGCTCGCCGCGCGCCTGGGCGGCCGCCCGGCCCTGCCGGACCAGCCGCTTCTGCGGGTCCACGATCGCCTCCCGGATCCGGCGGCGCAGGTGCGGGTCGCGGGTGCCCTCGGCGAACAGGGCGAGCAGGGCGGCCTGGGTCTCGGGGCGGGCCAGCAGGTCGGCGAACTGGCCCACCACGGCCTCGATGTCGGCCCGCAGGCTGCCGAGGTCGGGCATCACGAGGTCGTCGAAGAGGCTGGCGACGGCGTCGACCACCAGTTCGTTCTTGGAGGGCCAGCGGCGGTAGAGCGTGGTCTTGGCGACCCCGGCCCGGCCGGCGACGTGCCCCATGGTCAGTCCGCCCCAACCGAGTTCGGCGAGGGCCTCGCGGGTGGCGTCGAGGATCGCGAGGTCGGCGGCGGCGCTGCGCGGGCGGCCCTTGGCCCGGGACGCCCCCGGGCCGTCGTCCTGGGGGGTGCTGCCGCGGACGGTGTCGTCCGGGCTCGCGGAGGGCTGGGCGGCCGGCACCGGGTCTCCTTGCGATCTACTGGTAAGTAACCTGGGTGGGGCTGGTAACGGTAGCGACTGTTCCCCGATTCGGGGAGTCGGGCGGACCGGGAAAGTGGGGCAGGTCACGTCCCCGAACCACCGGTGGGGCTTGCGGCCGGGCCACCGGCTCCAGTTACGCTACGACCTGTAGCGAAAGCAGTGACAACCAGGCGCCGCACCCGTGGGACGGGGCGGCGCGGGTGCGGGTGGGGATCCGCGCCGAACGGTTCAGGCTACCGGGGGAGGGGCGCACCGCCCGGGAACCCGCACCGCGCAGCCCGCGCGGAGCGAACTTCCGGAGGTTGGTGCCCGCGAGCAGCGCGGACGGGGGAGGATGGTGCCATGCAGCCACGGAATTCGCGTCTCAACAGCTCCGCCCTGCGCGGTGCGGTCGACCTCGCCGCAGTGAAGGCGGCCGGTGAGGCCGCCCAGAAGGCCGAGCAGGCCCGGGCCGAGCGGGCCCGCCAGGCGGCCGCCGCCGAAGCGGACGGAGTCGCCCCCCAGCCCGCCCACCAGCTCGTCATCGACGTCACCGAGGACACCTTCGAGACCGAGGTCGTCCAGCGCTCCACCGAGGTGCCGGTCGTCATCGACTTCTGGGCCGAGTGGTGCGGGCCCTGCAAGCAGCTCAGCCCGATCCTGGAGGGCCTCGCCGAGGAGTACGCCGGCGCCTTCGTGCTCGCCAAGATCGACGTGGACGCCAACCAGCTGATCGCCCAGCAGTTCGGCATCCAGGGCATCCCGGCCGTGATGGCCGTGGTGGCCGGCCAGTTGGTGCCGCTGTTCCAGGGTGCGGAGAGCGCCGCCAACGTCCGCAAGGTGCTGGACCAGCTGATCCTGGTCGCCGAGCAGCGCTTCGGCATCTCCGGTGCGGCCGGCGGCGCGGCCGCCCCGGGCGAGCCCGGTGAGCCGGGCGACGCTGTCGTGCAGCGGCCCGAGGACCCGGCCCTGTCCGCGGCGCACGACGCGCTGGACGCCGGCGACCTGGGCGGCGCCATCCTGGCGTACCGGAACGTGCTGGCCGACCAGCCGGGCAACACCGAGGCCAAGCTGGGCCTCGCGCAGGCCGAGCTGCTCCAGCGGGTCGAGGGGCTCGACCTCCAGTCCGTGCGGTCGGCGGCGGCCGCCGCCCCGAAGGACGTCGCGATCCAGCTGCAGGCCGCCGACCTGGACCTGGTGGGCGGTCATGTCGAGGACGCCTTCGGGCGCCTGGTGGACACCGTCGGCCGGACCTTCGGCGAGGACCGGGACACCGCCCGGCTGCGACTGCTGGAGCTGTTCGAGGTGATCGGCCCGGAGGACCCGCGGGTCGTCGCGGCCCGTACGGCGCTGGCCCGCGTGCTGTTCTGATCCCCGGTCAGGACGGACCGGGCCCGGGCCTGGCACCGAGTGCCTGGCACAGCGGGTGACCTGCGGTGTCGCCTGGTGATTTGGCGACAATCCGGTCAACCGGACAGAGGTTTACCAAATCTTGATTTCACCCACGGGTGGTCACCTTCAGTGACCACCCGTGGGTGTTTCGTTCGTGTTTCCGGCGGATTTCGTCGTCACGAATCCTTCAACACGTCACGCACGGTGCAACTCGGGTCAATCTCATGATCAACGCCACCTGCTGTTGCATTACCCGTCAGTAAGGCACCTCTTGTGCTTCGCCCGGGATTCAAGCACGATCGGCCACGCCCGGTCCCAGACTCCACGCCCGCCGACAGCCGGTCGGCCGAACGGAGCGCGGGATCCCCACCGGGTGATCCGCCGACCCCTGGTCGGCGGTAGGGAGGGCAGGGGGGTATCCGCGGTCCCACGGCGGTTCCTGTCCTCGACCGGCCGCGCGGTCCCGCGCGGTCGCCGGTTGTCGCTCGGGGGTGATCGCCGATGTCGTCGGTCCGACCCGTCGTCCCGCAAGGACGGCCGGTTCCGGGACGGGAGTGCCGCGGTACGCAGGCGGCTCCCGCGTCCGACGACGCCCAAGGCGCTCTCCGCTACCGAGGACGTAGCTCTCTCCCATCCCAGGCCCCCACCGGTGCGGGACGCGCCGCCGGGGAGCCGGAGATGTACGTCCTAGAAGGAGGACTCGCATGTCCAAGACCTACGGCAAGACCCGCTGGAAGCGCTTCGCCCTGGTGATGGTGCCCAGCGTCGCGGCCACCGCGATGGTCGGCGTCTCGATCGCCAACAGCGCGCTCGCCGCCTCGTTCAGCATTTCCGGCCAGCAGTTCAAGGTCAGCACCGACGAACTGCACGGCACCAACTTCGCCCAGTTCGGCTCGGTCGACATCGAGGCGAACGGCAAGCCGCACCCGGTGGCCGTCTCGGCCTTCGACAAGGCCACCATCAACAACCTGTGCCAGTCGGTGGTGACCGACCTGTCCGGCTTCGGCCTGGGCAAGATCACCCTCCAACTGCACGCCGGTACCGACGCCAACAAGCCGGTGGAAGCCAGCAACCTGCTGATCGACCTCGAGCAGCTGAAGGCGGACGCGACCTTCACCAACATCGACATCGGCCGCGACGCCTCCACCCTCTCGGGCACGGCCACCCAGGGCTGGGCCCCGCACGCGGGCGTCACCAAGGCGGGCGGCGGCGCCGGCCTGCCGACCGGTCCGACCGGCTTCGCCCAGGCCGCCCAGAAGGCCGACCTGAGCGGCGTCCAGCAGACCGCGCGGGCCACCTCGGCCGGCACCTTCAAGCTGAACGGCCTCAACCTCTCGCTGAAGAGCGGCGACGGCCCGGGCAACGAGTGCTTCTGAGCCCCTCCTGACGGCACGCCGGGCGGCGTGCCCGGATGACGGGCCACCTGGGGCCGGGGGGCGGCGGACCACCGCCGCTCCCCGGCCACCCTCCTTTTGATCCAACCTCGTAGCGACGTCGAGGAGTTGCACCATGTCCAGCGCAACGGTCGAGACGCGGCCCCGCCAGGAGACCCCCGCCGGGTGGCTCTGGCGGCACTTCCGTGAATTCCGCCGCACCAGGCCCTTCTGGGGCGGTCTGCTGGCCATGGTCGCCGGCGTCCCGATCCTCTACTTCCCGTACGCGCACCTGACGTTCGGCGGACTGACCATCGCGATGTCCACCACCGCGGGCGCCGGGTCGCTGATCATCGGGGTGCTGATGATCATCCTCGGGCTGACCGCCTGGTTCCAGCCCGCCGTGCGGTTCTTCGCGGGCATCGCGACCATCCTGCTGACCCTGGTCTCGATCCCGGTCTCCAACCTCGCGGGCTTCGGCCTGGCCCTGCTGCCCGGCCTGGTCGGCGGCGGGCTGATGGTCTCCTGGGCGCCGCTGCCGGAGCCGGCCACCGCGCCGGCCAAGGGGCACCGGGCCGCGCGCCGGGGCAAGTCGGCGGGCACCGCCGTGGCCGAGAGCGTCGCCACCGAGCCGGCCGCCGCCGAGGCCGAGCCGGAGGCTCCGGCGGTCTCCGAGGTCGCCGAGGCGCCCACCGCCGAGCTGCCCGCCCAGGCCGCGCCCAAGGAGTCGCCCGCCCCGGCCGCGTCCGAGCGGTCGGCCGCCGAGGCGTCCGTCCCCCGGCAGGGCACCGCCGGGGAGCAGGAGGAGGCGAAGTGAGCGGGTCGGCCGAACAACCGGAGGACACAGCCGTCCCCGAGCGGCGCTCCGGTCGGCACGCCGCGCCGCGCACGCCCGTACGGGTCCGGCTGAGAGGCCGGGCCCTGGCGATGGCCGCGGTGCCGACCGCGCTGCTGATGGCGGCGGCCTACACGCCCAACCCGGCGATCGCCGAGTCGGCGGCGGGCAAGCCGTGCGGCAAGGCGCCGGTGGCGGTCCCGGACGTGACCCCGATCGAGACGCCCGTCCCCAAGAGCGAGCTGCCCGAGCCGCCGCCCGAGCCCTCCGGCACGCCCTCGACCGACCCGAGCTCGGTGCCGACCACCACGCCGACCACCACGCCGGCGCCGACGGCGGCCCAGCCCTCGACCGGGGCGGCGACCACCGCTCCGGCGAAGCCGTCGGCCGCCACCACGGCCACCCGGTCCGCCTTCCGCTCCGACGCCACCGGCACCACCGGCGGCTCGGGCACCTCCGGCGCGATGAGCGCGGTCTACCGGGGTGACGACGGCGGGACGGCCGTCGCCCGGCCGGCCGGGCTGATCGACGACATCGTCGGGGGCATCAACCACCTGCTGAACCCGGGCAGTTCGCCCAGTCCGTCGCCGAGCGCGACACCCAGTGCCACCCCGAAGCCGCCGGCCGCCCCGGCCCCGCGGGTCGGCACCCCGGCGCAGCCCCAGTCCCAGTCGCAGGCCCCGTCGGCTGCTGCGGAGCAGGCCGCCCCGTCCGCCGCCGAGCCCACGGCCGGGCAGCCCTCGCCGACCGCCACCGCCCCCGGCGGGAAGTCCTCCGCCCGGTCGGCCCCGTCCGCCACCCCGTCGGCGGACGCCCCGGCGACTCCGGCGGCCACCCCGACGCCGCCCGCCTCGCCCACCGCGAACCCCAACTGCGACGTGGACGCCCGCGGCCTGACGGCCGGCCGGGCCGCCACCGACCAGGTCGTCCCGGAGCAGAACTGGACGCTCCAGACCAGTCGGCTCGGCCTGCACGGCGCGGTCTTCCACGGCGTCTACGACGTGAAGACCCCGACCGGCAGCAAGCGGGTGCTGAAGTTCGTGGTCGACAGCGTGGACATCGAGAACCTCGACATGTCGACCCTCCAGGGCAACGGCGTCACCTTCCACGTCCAGGGCGCTCCCGGCTCGACCTCGACCATGCGCAACGGCCCGGTCACCATGTACGTGGAGCGGCTGTCCGGCCACCTGTCCAAGCTGCTGGGCCTGCCGATCCCGATCGACCTGGGCGAGATCACCCTCACCCCGGACACCCTGCCGCGCTGGCTGTACGACCTGATCGGCTCGATCCCGATCCCGCTCGACCTGGAGCTGACCGGGGTCACCGCGAAGCAGGCCGGCCAGTTCGGCGGCACCCTGCACATCCCGGGGATGCACCTGTTCAACGACGACGCGCCCTACAGCGACAAGTAGCGGAGCCGCCGAGTGGCGGACACCGCAACGCCGGTGGGCCGGCCCTCCCGTCAGGGGAGGGCCGGCCCACCGGCGTTCGTACGGTCCTACCGGGGCGTCACTCGCCGTGCGAGCCCAGGCGGTGCACCTGCACCATGTTGGTGGTGCCGGGGATGCCGACCGGGACACCGGCGGTGACGATCACGGTGTCGCCCTCCGCCAGCTGGCCGATCTTCAGCAGCTCGCGGTCGACCTGCGCGACCATCGCGTCGGTGGTGGCCACCTGCTCGGTGACGTACGACTCGACGCCCCAGCTCAGCGAGAGCTGGTTGCGGGTGGCCGCGTCCGGGGTGAACGCGATCACCGGGATCGGCGAGCGGTAGCGGGACAGCCGGCGCGCGGTGTCACCGGACTTGGTGAACGCGACCAGCGCCTTGCCGTTCAGGAAGTCGCCCAGCTCGCACGCGGCACGGGCGACGGAGCCGCCCTGGGTGCGCGGCTTGCGGCCCGGGTTGAGCGGCTGGAGGCCCTGGGAGACCAGCTCCTCCTCGGCCTTCTCGCAGATCCGGCTCATGGTGCGGACGGTCTCGACCGGGTACTTGCCGACGCTGGACTCGGCGGAGAGCATCACCGCGTCGGTGCCGTCCAGGATGGCGTTGGCGACGTCGGAGACCTCGGCGCGGGTCGGCCGCGAGGCGTGGATCATCGACTCCATCATCTGGGTGGCGACGATGACCGGCTTGGCGTTGCGACGGGCCAGGGTGATCAGCTGCTTCTGGACCAGCGGCACCCGCTCCAGCGGGTACTCGACGGCCAGGTCGCCGCGGGCGACCATGATGGCGTCGAAGGCGAGGACGATCTCCTCCATGGCCTCGACGGCCTGCGGCTTCTCGATCTTGGCGATGACCGGCACCCGGATGCCGACCTCGTCCATGACCTCGTGGACGTCCTTGATGTCGTCCGCGTTGCGGACGAAGGACAGGGCGACCATGTCGACGCCCAGGCGCAGCGCGAAGCGCAGGTCGTCCTTGTCCTTCTCGGACAGGGCGGGCACGTTCACGGCCGCGCCGGGCAGGTTGATGCCCTTGTTGTTCGAGAGCACGCCGCCCTCGACCACCACGGTCTTCACCCGCGGGCCGTCGACGCTGACGACCTCCAGGGCGATGACGCCGTCGTTGATCAGGATCGGGTCGCCGGGCTTCACGTCGCCGGGCAGGCCCTTGTAGGTGGTACCGCAGATGTGCTGGTCACCGGGGACGTCCTCGGTGGTGATGGTGAACTCGTCGCCGTTGTCGACGGTCACCGGGCCGTTGGCGAAGGTCGCCAGACGGATCTTGGGACCCTGGAGGTCGGCCAGGACGCCGATGGCCTTGCCGGTGTCCTCCGAGACCTGGCGGACCTTGCGGTACCGCTCCTCGTGGTCCGCGTGGTTGCCGTGGCTCATGTTCAGTCGGGCGACGTTCATGCCCGCCTCGACGATGGCCTTCAGCTGTTCGTAGGAGTCCGTCGCCGGACCCAGGGTGCAGACAATTTTCGCTCGGCGCATATGGATCAGTCTATCCGTTCGTGTTATAGGTGCATTCGGCACGGATCAGGAGGAATCGCCGACGAATGATCCCGGGGAACGAGACGATTCCGTGTCAGTCCTCGGACCGTTCACCTTCCCGGTGCACCAGGGCGAAGGTCTGTCGGGCGATCTCCAGCTCCTCGTCGGTGGGCACCACCGCGACCGCCACCCGGGAGAACTCCGGCGAGATGATCCGGGCCCCGCCGGAACGCACCGAGTTCAGCTCCGGGTCCACGGCGATGCCCAGCTCCTCCAGCCCGGCGGTGGCCGCCGCGCGCACCGGCGCGGCGTTCTCCCCGACGCCCGCGGTGAACGCGATCGCGTCCACCCGGCCGAGCACCGCGTAGTAGCCGCCGATGTACTTGCGCAACCGGTGGACGTAGGCGTCGAAGGCGAGCTTCGCGTCCGCGTCCCCGGCGTCGGCACGACGCATGATCTCGCGCATGTCGTTCTCGCCGCACAGCCCGCGCAGGCCGCTGCGGCGGTTGAGCAGGTCGTCGATCTCGTCCACGGACAGCCCGCCGACCCGGTGCAGGTGGAACACCACGCCCGCGTCGATGTCACCCGAACGGGTGCCCATGACCAGGCCCTCCAGCGGGGTGAGGCCCATCGAGGTGTCCAGGCAGCGGCCGCCGCTGACCGCCGAGGCGGAGGCGCCGTTGCCCAGGTGCAGCACGATCACGTTGACCTCGGCCGGGTCCTTGCCGAGCAGCCGGGCGGTGGCCCGCGAGACGTACTGGTGCGAGGTGCCGTGGAAGCCGTAGCGGCGCACCCGGTGCTCGTCCGCGACGTCCTTGTCGATCGCGTACCGCGCCGAGTACTCGGGCATCGAGGCGTGGAAGGCGGTGTCGAACACGGCCACCTGCGGCAGGTCGGGCCGCAGCGCGCGGGCCACCTCGATGCCGGTGATGTTCGCCGGGTTGTGCAGCGGCGCGACCGGGATCAGCCGGCGGATCTCCTTGAGCACCTCGTCGGTGATCACGGTCGGCTCGGTGAACCGCTTGCCGCCGTGCACCACCCGGTGGCCGATCGCGGCCAGCTCGGGCGAGTCCAGCCCCAGGCCGTCGGCGGCCAGCTCCTCGGCGACGGCCTTCAGCGCGGCCGAGTGGTCCGGGAAGGGCTGCCCCAGCTCGCGCCGGTCCCCGGTGCGCGGGGAGTGCACCAGCCGGCCGCCGTCCTCGCCGATCCGCTCGACCAGCCCGGCGGCCAGCCGGGCGCCGTCCAGCATGTCGATCAGCTGGTACTTCACCGACGAGGAGCCGGCGTTGAGAACGAGGACGCGGGTCCCTCCGGTCATGCCTGCTGCTCCTTGTCGTCCTGGGACTGGATGGCGGTGATCGCCACCGTGTTGACGATGTCCTGCACCAGCGCCCCGCGCGAGAGGTCGTTGACGGGCTTGCGCAGCCCCTGGAGCACCGGCCCGACCGCGACCGCGCCGGCCGAGCGCTGGACCGCCTTGTAGGTGTTGTTGCCGGTGTTGAGGTCCGGGAAGATCAGCACGGTCGCCCGCCCGGCCACCGCCGAACCCGGCAGCTTGGTCGCCGCGACGTGGGCGTCCACCGCCGCGTCGTACTGGATCGGGCCCTCGACCAGGATGTCCGGGCGCAGCGCGCGGACCAGCTCGGTCGCCTTGCGGACCTTGTCGACGTCCGCGCCCGAGCCGGAGGTGCCGGTCGAGTAGGAGAGCATCGCGACCCGCGGCTCGACCCCGAACTGGGCGGCGGTGGCGGCGGACTGGATCGCGATGTCGGCCAGCTGCTGGGCGTCCGGGTCCGGGTTGACCGCGCAGTCGCCGTACACCAGCACCTTGTCGGCCAGGCACATGAAGAAGACGCTCGACACGATGGACGCGCCCGGCGAGGTCTTGATCACCTCGAAGGCGGGCCGGATGGTCGCCGCGGTGGAGTGCACCGCGCCGGAGACCATGCCGTCGGCGATGCCCTCCTGGACCATCAGGGTGCCGAAGTACGAGACGTCGGTGACCACGTCCAGGGCCAGCTCGACGGTCATCCCCTTGTGGGCCCGCAGCCGGGCGTACAGCTCGGCGAACTGGCGGCGCAGCGGGCTGGTGGTCGGGTCGACGACCCGGACCTGGGCGCGGTCGCCGTCCCGGTCGCCCTGCGGGAGCACGATGCCCAGGCCCGCGGCCTTGCGGCGGACCTCGTCGACGTCGCCGAGCAGGGTGAGGTCGCAGATGTTGCGGCGCAGCAGGATCTCGGCCGCGCGCAGCACCCGGTCCTCGGTGCCCTCCGGGAGCACCACGTGCCGGCGGCCGGCCCGGGCCCGCTCCAGCAGCGCGTGCTCGAACATCATCGGAGTCACCCGCTCGGACCGGCCGACCTCGATCCGGTTGGTCAACTCGGCGGTGTCGACGTGCAGTTCGAACAGGCCGAGGGCGATCTCGGCCTTCCGGGGGCTGGCCGCGGTGAGCTTGCCCTCCAGGTGGGTCAGGGTGGCGGCGGTGGGCCAGCTGCCCTCCGGGACGACCGCGACCGGGGTGCCGGGGGCGAGCCGCGCGGCCAGCGCCATCACGTTGGGGCCGGGGTGCTGCCCCAGGGTCAGCAGCACGCCGGCGATCGGCGGGGCGCCGGCGGCGTGCGCGGCCAGCGAGCCGATCACCAGGTCGGCGCGGTCCCCGGGGGTGACGACCAGGGCGCCCTCGGTCAGCGCGTCCAGGAAGGTCGGCAGCATGGCGCCGCCGAAGACGAAGCCGCGCACGTCCCGGGCCAGGCCGGCCGCGTCGCCGAGCAGCACCTCGGCGCCGGTGGACTCCACCAGCTGGGCGACGGTCGGCGCGGCCAGGGCCGGCTCCTCCGGGATGACGTACGCCGGGATCGGCAGCTTCTCGGTGAGCGCGCGCTGGATCCGCTGCTTGGCGCCCGGGGCGGTCCGGTTGGCGATCATCGCCAGGGTCTCGCAGCCGAGGTCGGTGTACGCCCGGTGGGCGTTGCGCACCTCGGCGATCACCGCCTCCGCCTCCTTGCCCTGCCCGCCGACCACCGGCAGCACGGCGGCGCCGAACTCGTTGGCCAGCCGGGCGTTGAAGGCCAGCTCGTCCGGGATGGTGGTGTCGGCGAAGTCGGTGCCGAGCACCAGCACCGCCTGGCAGCGCCGCTCCACCGCGCGGAACCGGTCGACCAGGGCGGAGACCAGCTCGTCCTGCCCCTGCGCGGCCTGCAGCGCGGCGGCCTCCTCGTAGGTGAGCCCGTACAGCTCCGGGCTCGGCAGGTCGATCCGGTACCGCCCGCGCAGCAGCTCGACCACGTGGTCCGCCCCCGGCTCGCCGGGTGCGGCGGCGTGCACCAGCGGGCGGAACACCCCGACCCGGTCCACCTGGCGGGTGAGCAGTTCCATGACCCCGAGCTCGACGGCCTGCCGGCCGTCCCCCCGGTCGATCCCGGTCACGTACACGCTGCGCGCCACGCGGATGTCTCCGTCCCGTCGCCTCGGAAGCTGGTCATATCGACCATACCTTCGCACTGCGAACGGCTGTCCGCGAGCAGAGGGCGGGCGGAGGGGCAAGGGACCAAGGGCCTGGTCTCGGGGCTTGCCTCCGCGCCTGCCCTTGATGTAACTACGTGATGTAGTTACATTGGCTGGTATGGAGACCATGGGACTGCGTGAGTTGAACCAGAATCCGTCGAAGGCGGTCGCGCGGGTCCGGGCCGGCGCGACCATCGTCGTCACCGACCGCGGGCGGCCCGTGATGAGACTGGTGCCGGAGGCGGCTCCGGAGTCGGTCCTCGAACGCATGGTCGCGGCCGGTGAAGTCACTCCACCCGCCGAGCAGGGCATGCCCGAGCTGGCACTCGACCTGCTGCCGGACCTCGGCAGCCTGTCCGGTCTGCTGATCGAAGACCGCAACCGGGAGCGCGACCGTTGATCTACCTCGACTCCTGCGCGCTGCTGAAGTTCATCAAGCCGGAGCCGGAGACGGCCGCGCTGCGCGCCTGGCGGCAGGCGCTCCCCGACGGCACGGAGCTGATCACCAGCGAGCTGGCCCGGCTGGAGCTCACCCGCACCCTGCTCCGCGCGGGCCTCTCCCACCAGTTGGTCCCGTACCACGTCGACCAGGCGCTGAGGGGCGCCTACCAGGTCGACCTCAGCAGCACGGTGCTCGCCCGGGCCCTCGCCTACCGCACTCCTCGGCTGGGATCGCTGGATGCCCTCCACCTGGCCAGCGCGGAACCCTTCCGCGCCGAGCTCACCGACTTCGTCACCTACGACCGTGAGCTCGCCCGGGCCGCCGAGGAGCTCGGCTTCCCGGTCACGGTTCCCGGCTGAGCGGAACGGCGGAGGTCAGCGGCGGGCGTTGGTGAGTTCCGAGCCGGAGAGTTCGACCGTGCCGCCGTGGACGTGGGTCTCCGACAGGCGGTCGTCCAGCAGCCAGCCGTGGGGGCGGACGAGGGCGCCGTCGCGGCCCGGGGTCCAGCCGTCGGCGGTGAGGGCGGCGCGGAGGCGGGCCTCGATCTCGGCGGGGGGCAGGCCGGTGGTGCTGCCGAAGACCAGGATGCGGGAGCAGAAGTTGGAGCCGCAGTAGCCCGGGTCGACGTGGGTGACGGTGAGGCCGGGGGGTGGCGGGACCTCGGCGGCGCTGGGGAGGAAGGCGTCGTAGGCCAGCAGCCGGTAGCCGACCGCGAGGACGAGGCCGGCCAGCACGTGGGCGGTGACGGCGGCGATCGAGCCGCCGAGCCGGTGGTCGGTCTCCTTCGCCGGCCGGGGGCCGCGCAGCCGCTGTTCGGCCAGCCCGCCCGCCAGCAGCACCAGGTAGAGCAGTCCCAGGAACCACAGCATGAGCAAGCCCCCCGCCCGCCGACGATCAGTCCCGGGCGGGGAGCCTACGGGCTCAGGCCGGGCGGAGCCAGAGGGTGGCGAGCGGGGGGAGGACGAGTTCGGCGGAGCGGGGTTGGCCGTTCCACTCGACCGGTTCGGCCTTGATCGGGCGGGAGTTGCCGGTGCCGCTGCCGCCGTAGGCCTCGGCGTCGGTGTTCAGCACTTCCTCCCAGAGCTGCTCGCGGCCGTCCAGGGCGGGCAGGCCGACCCGGTGGCCGTGCCGGACGACGGGGGAGAAGTTGCAGACGGCGACCAGTGGGGTGCCGTCGGCGGCGTACCGGACGAAGGAGAGCAGGTTGTCCTCGGCGGCGCCGCCGTCGAGCCAGCGGAAGCCGTCCGGGGTGGTGTCGAGCTCCCAGAGCGCGGGGGTCTCGCGGTAGGTCCGGTTGAGGTCGCGGACCAGGCGGCGCACCCCGAGGTGGTCCCGGTGGGCCGGCCACTGCTCGTCGAGCACCCACCACTGCGGCCCCTGCTCGTGGTCCCATTCCGAGCCCTGGGCGAACTCCTGCCCCATGAAGAGCAGTTGCTTGCCGGGGTGGGACCACATGAAGCCCAGGTAGGCACGGTGGTTGGCGCGCTGCTGCCACCAGTCGCCGGGCATCTTGGAAACCAGGGCCTGCTTGCCGTGGACGACCTCGTCGTGCGAGATCGGCAGGACGTAGTTCTCGGAGTAGGCGTACACCATCGAGAAGGTGATCTCGTTGTGGTGGTACTTGCGGTGCACCGGCTCCTTGGACATGTAGACCAGCGAGTCGTGCATCCAGCCCATGTTCCACTTCAGCCCGAAGCCGAGGCCGCCGGTGTCGGTGGGGCGGGTGACGCCGTCCCAGGCGGTGGACTCCTCGGCGATGGTGATCACGCCGGGGCAGCGCCGGTAGACGGTGGCGTTCATCTCCTGGAGGAAGGAGGCCGCGTCCAGGTTCTCCCGGCCGCCGTACTGGTTGGGCGTCCAGGCGCCGCCCTCGCGGGAGTAGTCGAGGTAGAGCATCGAGGCGACGGCGTCCACCCGCAGGCCGTCGATGTGGAACTCCTCGCACCAGTAGACGGCGTTGGCGACCAGGAAGTTGCGCACCTCGGTGCGGCCGTAGTCGAACTCCAGCGTCCCCCAGTCGGGGTGTTCGGCGCGCAGCGGGTCGGCGGGCTCGTACAGCGGTTCGCCGTCGAAGCGGGCGAGCGCGAAGTCGTCCTTGGGGAAGTGCGCGGGCACCCAGTCGACGATCACGCCGATGCCGTGCCGGTGCAGGGTGTCCACCAGGTACCGGAAGTCGTCGGGGCCGCCGAGCCGGGCGGTGGGGGCGTAGTAGCCGGAGACCTGGTACCCCCAGGAGCCGCCGAAGGGGTGTTCCATCACCGGCATGAACTCCACGTGGGTGAAGTCCAACTCCTTGAGGTAGCGCGGGAGTTCCTCGGCGATGGCGCGGTAGTCGGTGAGCTCGGGGCGCCAGGAGGCCAGGTGCAGCTCGTACACCGACATCGGCGCCCGGTGGTGGGCGGTGCGGGCCCGGCGGGCCATCCACTCGTCGTCCTGCCAGCGGTACGCGGAGGAGGTGACGACGGAGGCGGTGCCGGGCGGGCACTGGGCGGCCCGGGCCAGCGGGTCGGCCTTGTCGAGCACCCAGCCCTGCCGGGTGTGGATCTCGTACTTGTAGGTGGCGCCCTCGGCGAGGCCGGGGACGAAGAGTTCCCAGATGCCGGAGGAGCCGAGCGAGCGCATCGGGTGGCCGGTGCCGTTCCAGTGGTTGAAGTCGCCGATCAGCCGGACCCCGGCGGCGTTCGGCGCCCAGACCGCGAAGGCGGTGCCGGGGATGCCGTCGACGGTGCGTACGTGGGAGCCGAGCGCCTGCCAGAGCTGCTCGTGCCGGCCCTCGGAGATCAGGTGCAGGTCGAGTTCGCCGAGGGTGGGCGGGACGCGGTAGCCGTCGTGCTGGCGCAGCGGTTCGCCGCCGGGGTAGCCCACCAGCAGGGTGTAGTCCGGGAGTTCGCCGCCGGCCAGCAGGCCGGTGAACAACCCGCCCTGCTGGTGGGTGAGTTCGGCCGGACCGTGCGGGGTCTCCAGCACCACCCGGTCGGCGAACGGGCGCAGCACCCGGATCGCCGTCCCGCCGTGCACCGGGTGCGCGCCGAGCAGGGCGTGCGGGTCGTGGTGCTGCCCGTTCACCAGTCGGTCCACCTCGGCCGGCGGCAGCGGCGCCTCGGGCAGGCGCAGCGCCCCGAGCGGGGGGTCCGCCGGGGGAGCGGGCTCGTCGCCCGCCCGGGGCTCGCCCCGTTCGGGGGCCCCGGCCAGGAAGGTGGCCGGGACGGGGCGGGTGGGGCGGCCGGGCGGGTCGAGCGGCGTCACGGCGTGGTCCTCCTGCGGCGGGGGTGGGCGAACTCGTGGCGGGCGGGCGGCGGTTCGGGGGGTGGTCAGACCGACAGGGCCAGCCGGTTGATCGCGGCCAGCGGGATCGGCAGCCAGCTGGGCCGGTGCCGGGCCTCGTACACCACCTCGTACACCGCCTTGTCGATCTCCAGCGCCCGCATCAGCTCCGGCGAGGCCGCCGGGTCGGCGCCGCCGCCGGCGGTGTAGCCGGCGCAGAAGGCGGTGCGGTTGCGTTGGGCCCAGGCGGCGGCGAGGTGGGCGAGTTCCGGGTCGACCGGACCGCCGGCCAGCAGGTGGGCGGCCGCGTAGTCGAAGGAGCGCAGCATCGCGGCCACGTCGCGCAGGGCGGGCTGGGGTTCGCGGCGTTCGCTGACGGACTTGGCCGGCTCGCCCTCGAAGTCCAGCAGTACCCAGCCGTGCGGGGTGCGCATGGCCTGGCCGAGGTGGAGGTCGCCGTGGATGCGCTGGACCGGCAGGCCGTCCGGGTGGGCGTCGGCGAGCTGCTGGAAGGCGGTGCGCAGGGCGGCCCGGAAGCGCAGCAGTCCGGGGACGGCGGCGACCGCGCTGTCCAGCCGGTCGGCCATCGCGGTGGCGAGCCGGCCGGTCTGGGTGCGGTCGAGCCGGGCGACCGGCATGGAGCGGGCGAGCACCCGGTGCACTTCGGCGGTGGCGCGGCCGAGCCGGTGGGCCTCGATGGCGAAGTTGCCGGGGGAGCGGTCGCCCTTGAGCCGGCCGACCTGGTCGAGGGCGAGCTCCCAGCCGTCCTCGGCGTCCGGCAGGTAGCGCTGGAGCAGTCCGAGGGTGGCGGGTTCGGCGCGTTCCAGCCGGCTCTCGAACCAGGCGGCGACCCGGGGGATGCGGGTGGAGCCGGCCCGGGAGAGGGCGAGCGAGAGTTCCAGGTCGGGGTTGGTGCCGGGGTGGATGCGCCGGAACAGCTTGAGGATGTACGAGGTGCCGTAGATGACCGAGCTGTTGGACTGTTCGGCGGTGGAGGCGCGGCCGGGGAGGTTGGCGGGCAGCCCGGAGCCGGGGGTGCGGCGGAAGGAGAGCGAGCCGAACCGGTCGCCGGTGGCGAGGTGTTCCAGGAGTCGCCCGGTGAGTTCGGGGTCGTGCACCGCGTCGTAGAGGGCGGCACCGTCGTACGGCCCCTGGTTGAGCCGGCCGAGGACCGCACCGGGGTCGATGTCCGCGGGGCCCTGGGAGCGGATGCCGAGCAGGAGTTGGTAGGTGTCGCCGTGCGGCAGGCCGGCCGTGGTGGCGTGCTCGACCCGGAGCAGCAGGTGCAGCAGGGCCGGGTCGCCGACCTGCAGCGGGGTGCCGACCACCGGGACGAGCCCGGTGATGGGGCGTCCCTTCCCGGCGTACCAGCGCTGGGTGGGCAGCCACTCGGCGATCAGTGGCAGGGCCGCCTGGATGAGCTCGCTGACCCCCAGGGCGGCTCTCCGGGCCCCGGTGCCCCGCGCGCCCGGCTGCGCGGCGGAGCCGGCCGGGGCGTCGTGCTGCACATGGGCTTGAGAACGGGAGGTTTCGGACATGACTCCCTTTCCCCGGAAGCACGCGGACTGCCCGACGGGTCGTGGCCGGGGTCCGTCAGTCTTCCGGATTTCGGCGGCGCGGCGGTCGCGGCACGCGAGCACGGCTCGGGTGTCACGCCTTCGTGTGGGTAGCCGTTGGGCTGTTCTCCGTACGCGGTGGTGCAGAGAACTCCGGGGGGCGCGGGGGTCAACTCGCGCCCCCGGAGGGTCTGGTGGTGCTGTGCGGGGCCGCGGGTGGCAGGTGCGGCGGATCGTTACTTCGGCCGCCTGGTCCCGCTCAGCCGCGGTGGCTGCCGGAGCTGGAACCAGTAGAAGCCGTGGCCGGCCAGCGTGAGCAGGTAGGGCCACTCGCCGATCGACGGGAAGCGCACTCCGCCGATCAGCTCGACCGGGTACCGCCCGCCGTACTGCCGCAGGTCCAGCTCGGTCGGCTGCGCGAACCGCGAGAAGTTGTTCACGCACATGACCAGGTCCCCCTCGTACTCGCGCACGAAGGCCAGCACGGCGGGGTTGCTGGACGGCAGCTCGGCGTAGGTGCCCAGGCCGAACGCCGGGTTGAGCTTGCGGATCTCGATCATGCGACGCGTCCAGTGCAGCAGCGAACTCGAACTGCTCTGCTGCGCTTCGACGTTGGTCACCTGGTAGCCGTACACCGGGTCCATGATGGGCGGCAGACTGAGCCTGCCCGGGTCGGCGGAGGAGAAACCCGCGTTGCGGTCCGGGGTCCACTGCATCGGCGTGCGCACGCCGTCCCGGTCGCCCAGCCAGATGTTGTCGCCCATGCCGATCTCGTCCCCGTAGTAGAGCACCGGCGAGCCGGGCAGGGAGAGCAGCAGGGCGGTGAACAGCTCGATCTGGTTGCGGTCGTTCTCCAGCAGCGGGGCGAGCCGGCGGCGGATGCCCACGTTGGCGCGCATCCGGGGGTCCTTGGCGTACTCCGCGTACATGTAGTCGCGCTCCTCGTCGGTGACCATCTCCAGGGTCAGCTCGTCGTGGTTGCGCAGGAAGATGCCCCACTGGCAGCCGCCCGGGATCGCCGGGGTCTTGGCCAGGATCTCCGACACCGGGTAGCGGGACTCCCGGCGCACGGCCATGAAGATCCGCGGCATCACCGGGAAGTGGAACGCCATGTGGCACTCGTCGCCGCCGGCGGTGAAGTCCCCGAAGTAGTCGACCACGTCCTCCGGCCACTGGTTGGCCTCGGCGAGCAGCACGGTGTCCGGGTAGTCGGCGTCGATCTCCTTGCGGAGCCGCCGGAGGAACTCGTGGGTCTCCGGCAGGTTCTCGCAGTTGGTGCCCTCGCGGGCGAACAGGTAGGGCACCGCGTCCAGCCGGAAGCCGTCGATGCCGAGGTCGAGCCAGAACCGCAGTCCGGCGATCATCTCGTCCTGGACCCGGGGGTTGTCGTAGTTGAGGTCCGGCTGGTGCGAGAAGAAGCGGTGCCAGTAGTACTGCTTGCGGACCGGGTCGTAGGTCCAGTTGGAGGTCTCGGTGTCGACGAAGATGATCCGGGCGTCCGGGTACTGCTTGTCGTCGTCGGCCCACATGTAGAAGTCGCCGTACGGCCCGTCCGGGTCGGAGCGGGAGGCCTGGAACCACGGGTGCTGGTCGCTGGTGTGGTTCATGACGAAGTCGATGATCACGCGCATGCCGCGGGCGTGGGCGGCGTCGGTGAACTCCATGAAGTCGGCGAGGTCGCCGAACTCCGGCAGCACCGACTTGTAGTCGGCGACGTCGTACCCGCCGTCGCGCAGCGGCGAGGCGAAGAACGGCGGGAGCCAGAGGCAGTCGACGCCGAGCCACTGCAGGTAGTCGAGCTTGGCGGTGAGCCCCTTGAGGTCCCCGACCCCGTCGCCGTTGCTGTCCTGGAAGGACCGCACCAGCACCTCGTAGAAGACCGCGCGTTTGAACCATTCCGGGTCCAGGTGCTTCTTCGAGGTCTCCGGGAAGGTGTCGGGGACGGGCTCGTTCACTGTCACGCTGGGTTCCTCCGAACCGTGAGGAGGTGAGCCGGCTCGGCTGAGGGATCGAGCCGGACGTAGTTGTGCCGGCCCCAGGTGTACGCGGCGCCGGTGAGCTCGTCGTGCACCGCGTGGGGCCCGTCGCCGTCGAGCGTGACGGTGGCCTCCTGGACGTGGTGCGGGTCGAGGTTGACCACCGTGATCACCCGGTCGGTCAGGCCTTCGGGGGTGGTCGCGGTCTTGGAGTAGGCGAGCACCTGCTCGTTGTCGGTGGGGTGGAAGCGCAGGTCGCGCAGCTGCCGCAGGGCGGGGTGGCGCCGGCGCAGCCGGTTCAGCACGGTGAGCAGCGGGGCGAGGGTGTCGGTGCGGTTCCAGTCGCGCGGGCGCAGCTCGTACTTCTCCGAGTGCAGGTACTCCTCGGAGCCCGGGTGGGCGGGCTCGTTCTCGAACAGCTCGTAGCCGGCGTAGACGCCGTAGCTGGGGGAGAGGGTGGCGGCGAGCACGGCGCGGATCGCGAAGGCGGCGCGGCCGCCGTGCTGGAGGAAGGCGTGCAGGATGTCCGGGGTGTTCGCGAAGAAGTTGGGGCGCATGTAGGCCGCCGCGTCGCCGGTGAGTTCGGTGAGGTACTCGGTGAGTTCGTTCTTGGTGTTGCGCCAGGTGAAGTACGTGTACGACTGGTGGAAACCGATCTTCGCGAGGGTGTGCATCATCGCGGGGCGGGTGAAGGCCTCTGCCAGGAACACCACGTCGGGGTCGGTGCGGGCGATGTCGCCGAGCACCTTCTCCCAGAACACCACCGGTTTGGTGTGGGGGTTGTCCACCCGGAAGATCCGGATGCCGTGGGACATCCAGAACCGGAGGATCCGGACGGTTTCCTTGACGATTCCGTCCATGTCCTGGTCGAAGTTGACCGGGTAGATGTCCTGGTACTTCTTCGGCGGGTTCTCGGCGTACGCGATGGTGCCGTCGGTGCGGTGGCTGAACCATTCCGGGTGCTTGTTCACCCACGGGTGGTCCGGGGAGCACTGGAGGGCGAAGTCCAGCGCCACCTCCAGGTGCAGCGCCTCGGCCTCGGCGACGAAGTGGTCGAAGTCCTCGATGGTGCCGAGGTCCGGGTGGACGGCGTCGTGGCCGCCCTCGGGGGAGCCGATCGCCCAGGGCGAGCCGACGTCGTGCGGACCGGCCGTCAGGGTGTTGTCCGGCCCCTTGCGGAAGGCTCGGCCGATCGGGTGGACCGGCGGCAGGTAGACCACGTCGAAGTCCATCGCGGCGATCGCCGGCAGCCGCTCGGCGGCGCTGCGCAGGGTGCCGGAGCGCGGCGGCTCGACCCCGTTCGGGTCCACCACCGCCCCCTCCGAGCGGGGGAAGAACTCGTACCAGGAGCCGAACAGCGCGCGCTCGCGGTCCACCTGCAGCGGCAGCGGGCGGGAGGCGCTGAGGAGTTCGCGCAGCGGGTGACGGGCCAGCAGCTCCAGCACCTCGGGGGCGAGCGCGGCGGCCAGCCGGGACAGCGCCGGCAGCCCCGGGTCGCGCAGCGCGTCGGCGGCGGCCAGCACGTGCGCCCGGCCGTCCTTCTTCGGCACCCCGGCGGCGGCCTGCTCCAGCAGCCGGGCGCCCTCCTCCAGGACCAGCGCGGTGTCGATCCCGGCCGGCAGCTTCACCGCGGCGGTCTTCCGCCAGGTGGCGATCGGGTCGCTCCACGCCTCCACCAGGTACGACCAGCGGCCGGGCGCGGTCGGGGTGACGTGCGCGCCCCAGCGGTCGGTGCCCTCGGCGAGCTCGCGCATCGGGGTCCACGGGCCGCTGCGGCCGCGCGGGTCGCGCAGCACCACGTTGGCGTTGACGGCGTCGTGGCCCTCGCGGAAGACCGTCGCGGTGACCAGGAAGGTCTCGCCGGCGACGGCCTTGGCCGGGCGGCGGCCGGCGTCGATCTGGGGGCTGACGTCCAGGACGGGGATGCGGCCGATCACGGTGTCGCTCTCTGTCGTCTTGCGGGCGGAGGGCTTGGTGGCGGTCTTGGCGGCGCCCTTGGGGGCGGCCTTGGCGGTGCTCCTGCGGGCGGGGGCCGGGCGGGCGGGCGTCGTCGCGGCGGTCCCCGAGGGAGCCGACGGGGTGGTCCCGGTGCCGGTCCCGGTGGAACGGCGCGAGGTGGCGGCGCGCTTGCGCGGTGCCGCCGCCGGGCCCTCCCCGGCCCCGGGTCGCGGGGCCGTCGCGGAGGGCTGTGCTGCGAGGGGCTGTGCTGCGGAGGATTCGGTACGGACCGCCCCGGAGACCCTGGGCGACGGCATCGCCGGGTCTGTCCGAGTGTCAGAATCCATCCGTCCGGCGGATTCCGCGACCGCTGCGTCGACGGTGTCGGCCACCGGTGTGGACTGGTCCCGCGTGTCGCCGTGCATGCCAAACTCCTGCCCGAGATCAGCGGCAGCTCCCGCGGGCCGGGGGCGGGCCAGGGGAGTACCGGGAGGACTGCTGGGTGGGGTGGACGTGCGACCGGAGCCTGCCCGCGTCGTTGTCCCCGGCAACCTGCCCGGCGTCCGGTGAACCGGTGGCGGGAGGCCCCGGAACCCGTGCGCGTCCCGGCGCACGCCTCCGGGGGCACGCCCCTGGGCGGCCCGGTCGACCCGTGAACGAGCCGACCGGGTGCGAGGACACGCGCCGGTCCGCGGTGAGCGCCGAACGGACTAAGGAAGAAGGGGAACGATCAACGCGAAAAGGATTCGGACGTGCTGCTCCACGGGGGACGCCACCCGTCGTCGTTGTCCCCGCAGCATCAACGACCTTCGGTCATCCTCGCACCGGCCACAAGGTTTTTGCAGCGGTACGACAGTAGTTTCGGGCTTTGTCCGGAGTGGATGAGACACCGGAAATGGACCTGTTCCACAGCGTTCACGCATTGGTAGCGCAGGGCCCGGAAATGTGCGCCTCGCGCGCCCCCCGTGCAGACCAGTGCGCCGAATGCGATCTCATCAATAGGCCGAACGGATGCCCAATAGCCCGCTTGACCCACTGTCGGGCCGAGCGTCGAGGCTACGCTTCACCGCTGTGAAGGCAATCCGCAGATTCACCGTCCGCACCGTCCTGCCCGAACAACTCCAGCCGTTGCACGAGCTGGCCCTCAACCTGCGCTGGTCCTGGCACCCCGAGACCAGGGACCTCTTCCGGTCCGTGGACCCGGAGGTCTGGGCCGCGACCGGCGAGGACCCGGTGCGGCTGCTCGGGGAGGTCCCGGCCGCCCGGCTCGCCGCACTCGCCGCCGACCGGCGGTTCCTGCGCAGACTCGGCGACCTCGCCGACGACCTGCGCGAGTACCTCACCGGCCCGCGCTGGTACCAGGCCCGACCGGACGACGGGGCCACCCCGCCGCCCGCCGCCGTCGCCTACTTCTCGCCCGAGTACGGCATCGCCGCCGCGCTGCCCCAGTACTCCGGCGGACTGGGCATCCTGGCCGGCGACCACCTCAAGGCCGCCAGCGACCTCGGCGTCCCGATCATCGGCGTCGGCCTGTTCTACCGGCACGGCTACTTCCGGCAGTCCCTCGACCGGGCCGGCTGGCAGCAGGAGCGCTACCCCCTGCTGGACCCGGACGAACTGGCCGTCAGCCTGCTCCGGGAGGCCGACGGCACCCCGAGCCGGGTCGACCTCCTGCTGCCCGGCGGCCGGACCCTGGCCGCGCACATCTGGCGGGCCCAGGTCGGGCGGGTCCCGCTGCTGCTGCTCGACTCCGACATCGAGGCCAACTCGCCCGCCGAGCGGGACGTCACCGACCGGCTCTACGGCGGCGGCAGCGAACACCGGCTGCTCCAGGAGATGCTGCTCGGCATCGGCGGGGTCCGGGCCGTGCGCGCCTACTGCCGGCTCACCGGGCACCCCGCCCCCGAGGTCTTCCACACCAACGAGGGCCACGCCGGCTTCCTCGGCGTCGAGCGGATCCGCGAACTGGTCGCCGACGGTACGGCCGGGCTGGACTTCGCCGCCGCCCTGGAATCCGTCCGGGCCGGCACCCTGTTCACCACCCACACGCCCGTCCCGGCCGGCATCGACCGCTTCGACCGGGAGCTGGTCGCCCGCCACTTCGGCGGCGACGTCGCGCTGCCCGGCGTCCCGGTCGAGTCGGTGCTCGCGCTCGGCGCCGAGACCTGGCGCGACGGGGACCCGAAGCTCTTCAACATGGCGGCGATGGGCCTGCGGCTCGCCCAGCGCGCCAACGGGGTCTCCACCCTGCACGGCGAGGTCAGCCGGTCGATGTTCAACGGCCTGTGGCCCGGCTTCGACCCCGCCGAGGTGCCGATCACCTCGGTCACCAACGGGGTGCACGCCGCCACCTGGATCGACCCGGCCGTGGTGCGCCTGGGCGCCGCCGAGATCGGCGCCGAACGCGCCGAGGAGGCGATGACCACCGGCGAGACCAAGCGCTGGACCGGTCTGGAGCGGATCGGCAACACCGAGATCTGGGACCTGCGGCGCAGCCTGCGCGCCCAACTGGTCGACGAGGCCCGCCGCCGGCTGCGCGCCTCCTGGCGTCAGCGCGGGGCCGGCGAGGCCGAACTCGGCTGGGTCTCCTCGGTGCTCGACCCCGACGTGCTCACCATCGGCTTCGCCCGCCGGGTGCCCTCGTACAAGCGGCTCACCCTGATGCTGCGCGACCCGGAGCGGCTGCGCGCCCTGCTGCTGCACCCGACCCGGCCGGTGCAGATCGTGGTCGCCGGCAAGGCCCACCCGGCCGACGACGGCGGCAAGCGGCTGATCCAGCAGATGGTCGCCTTCGCCGACGACCCGGCGGTGCGCCACCGGATCGTCTTCCTGCCGGACTACGACATGGCGATGGCCCAGCACCTCTACCCGGGCTGCGACGTCTGGCTGAACAACCCGCTGCGCCCGCTGGAGGCCTGCGGCACCTCCGGGATGAAGGCCGCCCTCAACGGCTGCCTCAACCTGTCCGTCCTGGACGGCTGGTGGGACGAGTGGTTCGACGGCCAGAACGGCTGGGCGATCCCCACCGCCGACGAGGGCGCCGGGGTGCTCGACCCGGAGAGCAGCGAGGCCGAGCGGCGCGACGACATCGAGGCCGCCGCGCTGTACGACCTGATCGAGGAGCAGGTCGCCGGCCGGTTCTACGACCGGGGCGACGACGGGCTGCCGCACCGCTGGATCGCCATGGTCCGGCACACCCTGGTCACCCTCGGGCCCAAGGTGCTGGCCGGGCGGATGGTCCGTGAGTACGTCGAACGGCTGTACGCCCCGGCGGCGCTGGCCCAGCGGGAGCTGGCGGTGCGCGGGCACGCCGGCGCCCGGGAGCTGGCGGGCTGGAAGGCCAAGGTCCGGGAGGGCTGGCCGGGCGTGCGGGTCGAGCACGTCGAGGCGGACTGCCCGGCCGAGGCCCAGGAACTGGGCAGCTCGCTGGCGCTGCGGGTGCAGGTCGCGCTCGGGTCGCTGGAGCCGGGCGACGTCGAGGTGCAGGTGGTCGCCGGCCGGGTGGACGAGACGGACGGCATCTCGGACGCCGCGGCGCTCGCCCTCAAGCCGGTCGGCGGCCCCGACCTGGACGGCCGCACCCGCTACGAGGGCGCGCTGGAGCTCAGCCGCACCGGGCCGTTCGGCTACACCGTCCGGGTCCTGCCGGCGCATCCGCGGCTGGCCTCGCCCGCCGAACTGGGGCTGGTGGCCCTGCCGGCCGAGTCCACCGGGATGGACGCGGGGCTGCTGCGCTGACCCGCGGTGCGGATGACTGCCGTCCGGGCGTGCTACGGACGGCAGTCATCCGGTTGCCCCGCGTGTCGCACGGGGGGAGCGTGATGCTCATGATGCGAACCATCCGCACGGCCGCTCTGGCCGCGCTCTCCGTGCTCCTCCTGGCGGGGCCGGCCCAGGCCGCCGCCGCCCCCCTCCCGGCACCGCCGGCGACCGCACAGCTCTCCCTGGAGATCCACCCGCCGGGCCCGGTGGTCCCGGGCAGGAGCGGGGCCCTGGTGGTGAAGGTCACCAACCAGGGGCCGTCCACCACCACCGACGACACCCTGGTGGTGGTCCACCTCCCGGCGCCGGGCGTGGTGAAGTCGGCCCAACCGGCCGTCGACCTGACCTACTTCGGCACCGGCAGCTCGTACAAGATCCCGGCCGGGCTGGCGCCGGGGGCGAGCTCGGTCGAGCGGCTGGAGCTGTACGTCGCGCCGATCACCCTGCCGTTCCAGACGATCAACGGCGACGTCCAGGTGTACTACGCCGGTGACCCGGACCAGTCCGGCCACACCACCCCGTACAGCTTCACCACCGCCGACACCCGGATCCACCTCACGACCGGGGCCTCCTCGGCCATCCAGGGCGGGCAGGCGGAGCCGCAGCCGGGCGACCTCACCGGCAAGCCCGGGGCGACCGTCAACCTGCCGCTGTGGGTGTACAACCAGGGGCCGTCGTACTCGCGGAAGCCGATCTCGGTGGCGATCACCGTGCCCGAGCACACCACCCTGACCGACAAGCTCCCGTACGACTGCACGGCCACCGGGCCGCGCACCATGACCTGCTCCTACGGGAGCGGGCCGCGCTACGAGGACGCGATCTTCATCGACCCGGCCGTGGTGATCGACCCCTCGACCGTCGCCGGGCAGGTGCTGCCGGGCGGGACGCTGGACGTGACGGCCTCCGAGGAGGAGTGCTGGACGCCCGCCTGGCACACCGACTACGTGGTGACCGTGGACTGACCGGCCCTCGGCCCCGCGGGGAAGAGGGCGGCCCGCCCGGGTGCGTGACGGCGCACCCGGACGGGCACAACTGTGGGGCTCCCCGGAGGGGCGCCGCTGGGGGAGTTCTACACCAGGCTGTCCCGCCAGGCGCGATGCAGGGTGGCGAAACGGCCCTCGCCGCCGATCAACCGCTCCGGGGAGCCGTCCTCGACGATCCGGCCCTGGTCCATCACCAGCACCCGGTCGGCGATCTCCACGGTGGACAGCCGGTGCGCGATGATCACCGCCGTGCGGCCGGCCAGCACGGTGCGCATCGCCCGCTGCACGGCCTGCTCGCCGGGCACGTCCAGCGAACTGGTCGCCTCGTCCAGGATCAGCACCGCCGGGTCGGCCAGCAGGGCGCGGGCGAAGGCGACCAACTGGCGCTGCCCGGCCGAGATCCGGCCGCCGCGCTTGCGCACGTCGGTGTCGAAGCCGTCCGGCAGCGCGCTGATGAACCCGTACGCGCCGATGTCCCGGGCGGCCTGCTCGACCTCGGCGCGGGTGGCGTCGGGGCGGCCGATCGCGATGTTCTCGGCGACGGTGCCGGAGAACAGGAAGGACTCCTGGGTCACCATCACCACCCCGCTCCGCAGCTCCGGGGCGGCCAGGTCGCGCAGATCCACGCCGTCCAGCCGGATCCGGCCGTCGGTCGGGTCGTAGAACCGGGCCAGCAGCTTGGCGACCGTCGACTTGCCGGCACCGGTCGCGCCGACCACCGCGACCGTCTGCCCGGCCGGGATCAGCAGGTCGAAGGGCGGCAGCACCTCCCTGCCGGTGCGGTAGGCGAAGCGGGTCCCCTCGAAGGAGACCTCGCGGCCCTTGTGGGCGGCCTCGGGCAGGGCCACCGGCTCGGCGGGCTCGGTGACGGTCGGCTCGTGGGCGAGCAGGCCGGAGATCTTCTCCAGCGCCGCGGCGGCGGACTGGTAGCTGTTCAGGAACATCGCCAGGTGGTCGAGCGGGTCGTACAGGCGGCGCAGGTAGAGCGCGAAGGCGGTCAGCACGCCCAGCTCCAGGGCGTCCTCGGTGACCAGGTAGGCGCCCAGCAGGACGATGCCGGTGAACCAGATGTTGGCGGTGAGGCGGGAGAGGCCGACGTACCGGGCGAGCTCCAGGAAGCCCTCCGCGTTGGCCGTGGAGGACTGCCCGCTGACCACCGCGAACGCGGTGTTGTTGGCCTTCTCGCGGCGGAACGCCTGCACCGGGCGGATGCCGTTCATGGTCTCGGTGAAGCGGACGATCATCGACGCGGCGGCGGTGCGCGAGCGGCGGTAGACCCGGCTGGAGCGGGTGCGGAAGGAGTGGGCGATCAGCGCCAGCGGGAGGAAGGACACCAGCGAGGCGAGGCCCAGCCGCCAGTCCATCACCACCAGCAGCACCGAGATGTAGCAGACCGACAGGAGGACCGTCAGCAGCTCCTGGAGGCCCTCGGAGAGCAGTTCGCGCAGCGCGTCGATGTCGCTGGTCGCCCGGGAGATGATCCGGCCCGAGGTGTAGCGCTCGTGGAAGTCCAGGCTGAGCCGCTGGGCGTGCCGGAAGATCCGGCCGCGCAGCTCCAGCACGACGTCCTGGTTCACCCGGGCGCTGATCTTGGTGAACGCCCACTGCAGCACCGGGCTGAGCAGCGCGCAGCAGAGGTAGGCGGCCACCACCGCGACCAGCGGGCCGGAGTCGTGGTCGCGCAGCGCGGGGATGCCGCGGTCCATCGCCACCGCGACCAGCAGCGGGCCGGACTGCAGGGCGGCCTGCTGGACCAGGATCACGCCCATCGCGACGGCGATCCGGGCCCGGTGCGGGCCGAGCAGCGAGCGCAGCAGCGCCCGGGGGGCGCCGGGCGGGACGGGGATGTCCTCCTCGTCGGTCGGGGACGGCGGAAGCTCCTCCTCGGCCGGTTCGGCGGCCTCGGCCTCGGCGGGTTCGACGGTGGTGGTCACGCGGTGCTCCCCTCGAGCCGGAGGGCGGCGTCGCCCGACATCAGTTCGCGGTAGCGGGGGCAGTCCCGCAGCAGCTCCTGGTGGGTGCCGACGGCCTCGATCCGGCCCTCGGAGAGCACCGCGACCCGGTCGGCGAGCAGCACGGTGCTGGGCCGGTGGGCGACCACCAGGGCGGTGGTGGAGCCGAGCACCTCGCGCAGCGCCCGCTCGACCAGCGCCTCGGTGTGCACGTCGAGCGCGGACAGCGGGTCGTCCAGGACCAGGAAGGGCGGGTCGCCGACGACCGCGCGGGCCAGCGCGAGGCGCTGGCGCTGGCCGCCGGACAGGCTCAGGCCCTGCTCGCCGACCTCGGTGTCCACCCCGCCCGGGAGCTTCTCGACGAAGCCGGCCTGGGCGGTCGCCAGGGCCGAGGCCAACTGCCGGTCGTCCGCGTCCGGGGCGCCCATCAGGACGTTCTCCCGGACGGTGGCGGAGAACAGGGTGGGCTCCTCGAAGGCGACCGAGACCAGGGTGCGCAGCTCCTCCCGGGGCAGCCCGGCGATGTCCCGGCCGTCCAGGGTGATCCGGCCGCCGGTCGCCTCGTACAGCCGGGGGACCAGCGCGGTCAGCGTGGTCTTGCCGCTGCCGGTGGCGCCGACCAGGGCCATCGTCTCGCCGCTGCGGACGTGCAGGTCGATGCCGGCCAGCAGGTCGGGGGTGTCCTCGGGGGCGTCGGGGTAGCGGAAGCGGACGCCGGTGAAGCGGATGCCGTCCGGCGGGCCGGCGGCGGGCCCGTCGGGGGCGCGGCCGGGCGCGGCGGCGGTGACCGGGGCCTCCGGTTCCGGCTCGTCGATGACCTCGAAGAACCGGTCGGTGGCGGTGGCGGCCTCGTTGGCGTAGGCGAGCAGCCAGCCGAGCGACTCGACCGGCCAGCGCAGGGCGAGCGCGGTGGAGAGGAAGGCGACCAGGGTGCCGGCGCTCAGCTGGTCGTGGGCGACCAGGTAGGCGCCGACGGCCACGGCACCGGCGAGCGCGATCTCCGGCAGGCCGACGGCGACGGCCGACATCACGGCCAGCTGGTGGGCCTTGCGGAGCTCGGTGCGGCGCAGCAGCCGGGACTGTTCGCGGAAGTGCTCGGCCATCGAGCGGTGCCGGCCGAAGGCCTTGAGGATGCGGATGCCGAGGACGGACTCCTCGACCACGGTGGCGAGGTCGCCGTTCTGGTCCTGGGCGCGCCGGGCACCGAGCGAGTAGGCGGCCTCGAAGCGCCGGGTGAGCACCGTCAGCGGCACGGCGGGCAGCAGGACGATCACCGCGAGCCGCCAGTCCTGGGTGAACATCAGGACGGCCCCGGCCAGGAAGGTCACCGAGTTGACGATCAGGAACACCAGGGGGAAGGCCAGGAACAGCCGCATGGCGTTCATGTCGGTGGTCGCCCGGGAGAGCATCTGGCCGGAGCCCCAGCGGTCGTGGAAGGAGATCGGCAGCCGCTGGAGCTTGGCGTAGAGGTCGTTGCGCATGTCCGCCTCCAGCCGGCCCAGCGGGCGGGACAGGACCACCCGGCGGGTGTAGAACAGGGCGGCCTCGATCAGCCCGAGGAGCAGCAGCAGGCCGACCGGCGGCCAGAGGGCGTGGAGGTCGCGCCGGGCGAGCGGGCCGTCGACGATCCGGCCCAGCACCACCGGCACCGCGAGGGTGCTCAGCATGGCGAGCGTGGCGGCCGTCACCGAGACGACGAGTCTGCCGCGTACGGCCCGGGCGTAGGGCCACAGGCGCAGCAGCGAGCGGACCGCGGAGCGGCGGCTCCCGGTCGTCCGGTCGGCTTCTTGTCTGTTCTCGGCCATCGCGGTGAGGGTAGGCGGACAGGCCGTCATTTCTCATCCGGTTTTTCGCCCCTGTCGGTGGCGCCCGGCGAGAACCGGCCACCCGGACGGGCGGGGTGGAGGTGAACGGCAGGGCGTGCGCGGCCGTTCGTGCCGGGAGAAGTGCGCCGCGCGCCTCTTGCGAGCGCCTGCCGAACGGCCGATTACATCTCCTGACGGATACCCGTGGATACCCCAGTGACAGGAGTGCCGACATGACGGTCGATGCCGAACCCACCCCCGGCCCCGGTGCGGCGACGGTGCAGGTACGGGCTCAGCTGAGCCTCAGCACCACTGCGGCCCGGAACCTGGCGACGACGACCAAGTCGAAGCCGCAGATGCAGGAGATCACCTCCCGCTGGCTGCTGAAGATGCTGCCGTGGGTGCAGGTCAGCGCCGGTACGTACCGGGTCAACCGCCGGCTGAGCTACGCCCCCGGGCGCGGCCGGGTGAGCTTCGCCAAGGCCGGTTCCGCGGTGACGGTGATCGCCCCCTCGCTGGCCGAGGTGCCGGCGCTGCGCGGTTTCGACGACCAGGAGGTGCTGGCCGAGCTGGCCCGCCGGTTCGTGCAGCGGGACTTCGTCGCGGGCGACGTGCTGGTGCAGGAGGGGACGCCGATCGACGAGGTGTTCCTGATCGCGCACGGCAAGGTCGACCGGATCGGTACCGGCAAGTACGGCGAGCAGGCCGTGCTCGGCACCCTCGCGGACGGGGACCACATCGGCGACGAGGTGATCACGGAGCCGGCCGGCACCTGGCCGTACACCGTGAAGGCGGCCACCGCCGGCGTCGCGATGGCCTTGAACGCGGCTCGGCTGCAGGAGCTGGTCGACCGTTCGGCGAGCCTGCGCGAGCAGTTGCTGGGGTTCGCCACCGATGCCGCCCAGGCGCAGAACGCCCACGGCGAGGCGGAGATCGACCTCTCGGCCGGCCACCGGGGCGAGCACGAACTGCCCGGGGCCTTCGTGGACTACGAACTGGAGCCGCGCGAATACGAGTTGAGCGTCGCGCAGACCGTCCTCCGGGTGCACACCCGGGTTGCCGACCTCTACAACCAGCCGATGAACCAGACCGAGGAGCAGCTGCGGCTGACCGTCGAGGCGCTGCGCGAGCGGCAGGAGCACGAGCTCATCAACAACCCGGAGTTCGGGCTGCTCAGCAACGCCGACTTCGACCAGCGGATCCAGACCCACTCGGGTGCCCCCACCCCGGACGACCTGGACGAGCTGCTCGCCATGCGCCGTGACACCGACTACCTGTTCGCCCACCCGCGGGCCATCGCCGCCTTCGAGCGGGAGTGCAACCGGCGCGGCATCTACCCGGGCACCGTCGACGTGCTCGGCAAGCAGCGGCCGACCTGGCGCGGGGTGCCGATCTTCAGCTGCGGCAAGATCCCGGTGGCCGCCGACCAGACCACCTCCTTCCTCGCGATGCGCGTCGGCGAGGACAACCAGGGCGTGGTCGGCCTCACCCAGGTCGGCATCCCGGACGAGATCGAGCCGGGCCTGAACGTCCGCTTCATGGGCATCGACGAGAAGGCGATCGCCGGCTACCTGGTCAGCGCCTACTACTCGGCGGCGGTGCTGGTGCCGGACGCGATCGGCGTGCTGGAGAACGTCGAGGTCGGGCACGCCCGCGGCTGAGGCCGGGTGGGTCCGCGGCTGAGGCCGGGCACGCCCGCGGCTGAGGTCGGGCACGCCCGCGGCCGGGGTCGGGTACGTCCGCGGCCGGGGCCGTCAGGGCCGGGCGGGGGCGCGCAGCAGTTGCAGCGAGCGCCCGCCCAGGACCACCGCGCCCTGCGGGTACGGCTCGCCGGTGCCCGCGGCGGCCGTGTCCAGCACCGTCTCGTACCCGGCCTCCGGCTCCGCCCAGGGCTCGCCGGGCAGGGTGAACAGGGCCGGTTCGGAGCCGGAGTTGAGCAGCAGCAGGAAGCTGTCGTCGGTCAACGGGCGTCCGGCGTCGTCCCGTTCGGACATCGCGGCGCCGGACAGCAGCATGCCGAGGCAGGCCGTCGGGGCGTACCAGTCCGCCTCGGTCATCTCCTTGCCGAGCGGGGTGAACCAGGCCAGGTCCGGCTGTCCGCCGGGGGTGGCCGCCCGCCCGGAGAAGAACGCCCGCCGACGCAGCACCGGGTGGGCCCGGCGCAGCCGGACCAGCCGGGCGGTGAGCGCGCACAGCTCCCGCCAGCCGGGCTGCTCCAGCAGCGACCAGTCCAGCCAACTGACCTCGCCGTCCTGGCAGTAGGCGTTGTTGTTGCCGTCCTGGGTGCGGCCGAGTTCGTCGCCCGCGGTGATCATCGGGACGCCGGCGGAGAGCAGCAGGGTGGCCATCAGGTTGCGCAGTTGGCGCAGCCGCAGGGCGTTCACCTCCGGGTCGGTGGTCTCGCCCTCGACGCCGTGGTTCCAGGAGCGGTTGTCGTCGGTGCCGTCCCGATTGGCCTCGCCGTTCGGCTCGTTGTGCTTGCGGTCGTAGGAGACCAGGTCGCGCAGGGTGAAACCGTCGTGCGCCGTCACGTAGTTGACCGAGGCGTGGGGGCGGCGGCCGTTGTGCTGGTAGAGGTCCGAGGACCCGGCCAGGCGGTAGCCGAGCTCGCGCACGTCCGGGCGGGCGCCGCGCCAGAAGTCCCGTACGGTGTCGCGGTAGCGGTCGTTCCACTCGGCCCACGGCGCGGGGAAGCCGCCGACCCGGTAGCCGCCCGGGCCGACGTCCCAGGGCTCGGCGATCAGCTTCACCCGGCTGAGCAGCGGGTCCTGGGAGACCGCGGCGAGGAAGGGGTGGTCCATGTCGACGCCGTCGGTGCTCCGGACCAGGGCGGCCGCGAGGTCGAAGCGGAAGCCGTCCACACCCATCTCGGTGACCCAGTAGCGCAGCGAGTCGGTGATCAGCCGGACCACCTGGGGGCGGCGGGTGTCCAGGGTGTTGCCGCAGCCGGTGTAGTCGGCGTAGCCGCGCGGGCGGTGCGGGGCGAGGCGGTAGTAGGCGGCGTTGTCGATGCCGCGCAGCGACAGCGCCGGGCCGAGCTCGGCGCCCTCGGCGGTGTGGTTGAACACCACGTCGAGGATCACCTCGATCCCGGCGGCGTGCAGGGCGCGGACCATCCGCTTGAACTCGCCGACCTGGCCGCCGCGGGAGCCCGAGGCGGAGTAGCCGGCATGCGGGGCGAAGTAGCCGATCGTGTTGTAGCCCCAGTAGTTGACCAGGCCGCGGGCCTGGAGGTGGTCCTCGCTGGCGTACTGGTGCACGGGCAGCAGTTCGACGGCGGTGACGCCCAGGCGGGTCAGGTGGGCGATCGCGGCGGGGTGGGCCAGGCCGGCGTAGGTGCCGCGCAGCGGCGGCGGGACGTCGGGGTGGCGCATGGTGAAGCCGCGGACGTGCAGTTCGTAGAGGACGGTCTCGGACCAGGGGGTCTTCGGGCGGTGGTCGTCGTACCAGTCGTCGTCATCGTGGACGACCACGGATCTGGGCACGTAGGGCGCGGAGTCGCGGTTGTCCCGGACGGTGTCGGCGACGTCCGCCTCCGGCCAGTTGCGGACGGCCGAGCAGGCCGCGTCGTGGGAGGTGTAACAGCCGTCGACGGCGCGGGCGTACGGGTCGAGCAGCAGCTTCGCCGGGTTCCAGCGGGCGCCGGTCCACGGGTCCCAGCGGCCGTGCACCCGGAAGCCGTAGCGGGTGCCGGGACGCACGCCGGGGAGGAAGCCGTGCCAGACCTGGACGTCCTGCTCGGTGAGGCGGTGGCGGTGCTCATGGCCGTCCTCGTCGAACAGGCACAGGTCGACGGCTTCGGCGCCGGCCGCCCAGAGGGCGAAGTTGGTGCCGGGGGCGCCGGGGCGGTCCGTCCGGAAGCGGGCGCCGAGGGGGTGGGGGCGGCCCGGGCGTGGTGGTTCGACGCCTTGCGGGGGGCCGTCCGGCCGTACTGCGGCTTCCAGCTCCTGGCTTGACGGCATGGTCGTAGCCTCCCTGAACGGGGTGTCCCGGTACCCGTTCACCTTCTCTTTCCCGGATTGTGGGGGGAGGAAGCGGCTGAACGGGGGCTTACCGGGGGGTGTGTTCGGGGGGTGGGGGCCGCTGCGCGGGGCTTCTGTGGGGGTGGGGGCTTTCGGGAGGGTGGGTGACGCCGGGGGCGGGTACGGGGGTGGGTGCTGCGGG